>CAZGDB010000006.1:0-64662 GCA_964524705.1 uncultured Francisellaceae bacterium | reverse complement strand
CCAAAGCTGCAACTCCTGAAAATCGCAAAGCGCTACTGATGAAAGCTATTAGGGGGGAGATGGATGATTCTGGTTATGTAGTTGGTTATGTAGAGAGAATGATGCATTCAGCCAACTCTCCAGCTACAAGAGAGAAGTTTCAAAAAGTAGCAGGGTTGGTTTGGTTAGCAATACAAGATAAGGAGCATTTGGCGGCGATAAAAGCATTAGGGGATAAGCCTACTGAGGATAAAATAGCGGATGCACTCAAAGCCGTAAGACATAACTTATGGAAGCGCATCTTAAGTATCCAATATGAATATTTTAATGGTCAATCTGTAGAAACCAGTCATCCTGCTTGTGGACCTGGAACCATCAATCACCACTTGGCTATATTAAATCAGATACATGAACAGGTAATAGTGAGTAATCAGCCTATTACTCAATCTTTTGACCCTAACTCTAGGTTAGCGGATGTTCATCAACGTTTAATGGCAATTATCACTGATGCCTTTAAAGAAAAAAAAGAAGTTTTAAAATCTATAGTGGACGATTTGAGTATTTGGGGTTGTACAACTGAGATATACAGCTCCTTCCTACGCAATACTGATAATCCTCTACGCAATACTGATAATCCTCTTAGAACTTTAGAAATCCAATTAGCGCTAGAAAAATTCATTGGTGCTATTAAGACTCAATTTAAACCTGAAAGAGAAGAAGATTATCTGGAGCTAGAGGATGCTTTAAGAGCAGTCTCTTTTGTTGAGGAATTGATGCCAAAATTAATAGCTTTGGATAGAGAATTAAATCCTGGCGATTATGTCTCTCAAGCTTCAAGTTCAGCTGCTACAGGTTCGCAAGGTTTCAACCCAGAAACGGTATTACGTCCTGCTTCTCCTGGGGTAACGCCTGGATACAGAGCCATGGGAGAGATGCAGCTTTTTCAGGAGAAACATCAAGGTGCACCAGCGGCAGGCTCAAAAGAAGATATGAGAGCGGCACGTTTGAAAAGATTTGATGGTCATCATGGGTAAACAAATAGAACTGGTGAGTCCAGCTGTCTTATTTACAGTTATACAGGATGCCTTTGCAGGAGTGGCAGTAATACTTAACGGGGCTGATTGTTGGAGGGTAGTAGGGTTCATTGTTTTAAAAAAACCTAGAGGTTCTAAGGGGAAATATTTATTGTAAGTTAATGGACTTAGGTCGTGCACTCAGGTTCTGATTCTTTGCTAGACTTAGCAGTATGACTTAGATAAAAACATAAAGGGGCCTCATGGATGCAGTACCCATGCCTTTTGGCGATAGTGTGACCAAGGACGAGCCACCTTTCACCATTGAGGCCTATATTCCTTTAGTAAAAAAAATTGCACATAATTTGTTAGTTAAATTACCACCAACTATAGGGCTTGATGACCTAGTGCAGGCTGGGATGATAGGGTTACTAGAAGCCTCCCGTAACTTCGATGCTACTAAAGGGGCAAGCTTTACTACTTTTGCGAGCATCAGGGTCCGGGGTTCTATGATCGATGAGCTCCGTAAAGGGGAATGGGCGCCACGCTCTGTACATAAAAACTCTCGTAGAGTCTTACGCGCGACTCAAGCCGTAGAGCATCGCCTCCAAAGAGATGCCAAAGGCGCAGAAGTCGCCCAAGAGCTCGGTATCTCTCTAGCTGAATACCATCAAATACTTTTGGAAACCGCTGGGCGTCGCCTCTGTGGTTTTGAAGAAGCGGGGCTCTATGACACCATTTTGACCGAAGGACTCTTTGGGCGAACCTTAAGCCCCCTAGAGTACTGGCAAGAAGAAGGCTTTAAAGAGTTTCTGATTAATGAAATTGCACGCTTACCCTCCAGGGAAGGTAAAGTGCTTGCTCTTTACTACGATGAAGACCTCAATCTGCGCCAAGTCGGAGAAGCTTTAGGGGTAAGTGAGTCCAGAGCTTCACAAATTCATAGCCAAGCAGTGTTTAGATTGAAAGCAAAAATGGCTACCTGGGGAGAGTAGTGATAAAATAGTCGCTTGACTGGTATTATCAATAATAAGTTACAAAGATGAATCATTTAGACTTTGAAGCACCGATTAATGAACTAGAAGCTAAGATCGAAGAACTCAAATCTTTGACCCATGCTGGTAACCTCAATATCGCTGAAGAAATTGCAAAGCTCAAAAGCAAGAGCATTGAAATGACTATGCAGATCTTCAAAGACCTCACTCCCTGGCAAATATCTCTATTGGCACGACATCCTTTGCGTCCCTATACCTTGGATTATATTCCCCACCTGTTCACAGACTTTGAGGAACTCCAAGGGGATAGAGTCTATGGGGAAGATAAGGCTATCGTTGCAGGTCTGGCACGCTTTGAAGGACAACCAGTGATGGTGATAGGCCAACAAAAGGGACGCACGACTGCAGAAAAGATTTTGCGTAATTTTGGTATGCCACATCCTGAAGGTTATCGTAAGGCACATCGCTTGCTAGATATGGCTGAGAGCTTTAAGCTGCCTGTTATTACCATTATTGATACGCCTGGCGCTTATGCAGGGGTAGAAGCAGAAGCGCGTGGTCAAAGTGAAGCTATTGCCCGTAACCTCAGACGTATGTCGGAACTTAAGGTGCCTATAGTCTCTGTGGTTATCGGAGAAGGGGCCTCAGGAGGCGCATTGGGCATAGGCGTGGCAGATAGGATCTTAATGTGCCAATACGCCTACTATGCCACTATCTCGCCAGAAGGCTGTGCAGCGATTCTGTTTAAAAACTCCGCTAAAGCACCAGAGGCTGCTGAGATGATGGGGATTACAGCAACGAACCTCCTTAAGCTCAAGCTTATTGATAGCATTATCCCTGAACCGCTCGGGGGCGCACATCGTAATTTAGAGGAAATGGCTCAGAATATTAAGAAGCAGATTTCAGAAACTTTAAATGGACTGAAAACTTTACCGATAGATGTCTTGGTGGAACAACGCTACCAAAGGCTTATGGCTATTGGAAGTTAAAGACGCATTGCTGGCGTTCTATGCTAGAGCGCAACAGCAAGGGATAGAACATGTAGTGGTGGGGTTTAGCGCAGGCCAAGATTCCACCGTACTGCTGCATGCCTTAAAACACACCCTGCCTCAAGGTATGCAACTTGGTGCGGTGCACTGTCATCATGGACTACAAAGTGCTGCAGAGGGGTTTGAATTACAAGCTACACAAACTTGTAAGCAATGGGGGATTCCACTGACCGTTACCTATTTACAAGTATCCTGTAAGGCTCGTCAAAGTGTAGAAGAACAAGCAAGACTCGCGCGTCTGGAATACTGGTGTCAGGTAGGGGGCAAAGGAACGGTTATAGTCTTAGCGCATCATTTGCAAGACCAGGCAGAGACCGTGTTAATGCAATTATTAAGAGGAAGTGGGGTGGCAGGGTTAAGCGGGGCTCATCCTTGGTTAGCATTACCAGCAGGGGGTGTACTCGCTAGGCCGTTATTAAGTGTGTCTAAGGGGGCGATTAGGGCCTACGCAGCAGGGCAGGGGTTAGTCTATAGCGAAGACCCTATGAACGAAGAAGCGCGTTTTACGCGTACCTGGGTGCGTCATACGGTGCTTCCAATTTTAGAGGCCAGATACCCTCAAACTACAGCAGTATTGGGTAGAGTAAGTGAGCATGCCAGTGAAACACTGCAGTTACTCGAAGAGATCGCACAACTAGATTATACCATTATCAATCAAGAGGGGGGGTTAAACCTCAAACGGTTTAAACAGCTTTCCTTAGCTAGACAAAAAAATCTTTTGCGATATTGGCTCAAAACGCTAAATATTCGCCAATTTAACACCGCACGGTTTAATGAATTTGTAAGGCAGTTAAATACGGCGGGACCGGATAAACATCCTAGTTTACAAACTCCAAAAGGTACCTTACGGGTACAAAAAGGCAGGTTGTGTTTTTGGCAAAAAGATATAATTATACCTGCACAATTATAGTTCCTAAAAAATGTTGGTGCCATGCATAAATGGTTGATAAACAAAGGCGTGCATAATGTTGCTGCTTTAAGCGGTCTTGCGCCTGTAGTTTTAAATACTTGGCTTATGGAGGCAGCTCAACAAGGTGAGTTGAAAGTGATTGATCGGTTAATACAGTCAGGTGCAACCTTAAACTTTCAAGATATGGCGGGCTATACAGCATTATCTGTAGTCGTTGATGCAGAGCAAGAAGATATAGAGTTGGTGGAATCTTTAGTAATCAAAGGGGCTGGGATACATCATTTTCACCGAGACGGGAATACATTACTGCACTGTGCAGCTGAGCGTGGGTATCTTACAATAGCTAAATTCTTAGTTGAGAACAGCATTAAGGTTGAGGATGTTAATAATGAAGGGCAAACAGCATTACATGTTGCTGCAAAGCATGGAGAGGTGGGTATTGTAAAATTTTTGCTAGGGGTGGGTGTAAACCCTAATGCTAAATGCAAACAATTATGGACACCTTTACATTATGCAGCTTATGCGGGGCATACACAAACTGTGACAATATTAAAGGGTTGTGGTGCGCGTGATTGGATTATTAATAATCAACGACAAACGGCTCTAGATTTAGCACGGCGGCAAGGCTATATGGAAACAGTGGAGGTATTGGGTGGTGCTGGTTCTGGAAAAGTTGTGGAGTGTCACTCGTATGTTGCTAGGGCTGTAGGGGATGCATTAAGGGCTAAACGATATTCCAGAGGACCCGCCCTACATAGTGGGGTTATTATGTCTGTTGAGTCTAATAACTTAAAACGGTTGTGTGCATTAATAGGCGAAGGCGCCGTGATTGATCTGGATGCTTTGCATATTGCTGCTTATAAGGGGTTTTTGAAGATAGCTATGGCATTGATTTTGTTTGGTGTTGATGTGACCGCAAGAGATGAACAGGGCAAAACCGCGTTGCATATTGCGGCAAAGCAGGGAGGTTATGAGATGGTTACTGTATTGTTAGAAGTTCAGGCGCCCGTCAATTGTACGGATAATCATAATAGAACCCCTTTGCACGAAGCAGCTGCATCTGGTCATACTAAGAAAGTAGCGTTATTGCTGCAAAAAGGTGCAGAATCTTGGTGTTTGACTGCCGAGGGTGAGACAGCTTACGATTTAGCTGTAAGATATCGTCGTACTGAAACTGCAGCTTTTTTAAAAAATTATAATATGCCGTTGGTAGAACATTCTATGCCGATTTTGTATAGAGAGACTACGTTGGCAACAGTTGTTGCTAAGATGGATGCCCCCTCT
Organism: uncultured Francisellaceae bacterium; assembly: GCA_964524705.1. Lineage (GTDB taxonomy): Bacteria > Pseudomonadota > Gammaproteobacteria > Berkiellales > Berkiellaceae > CAZGDB01. The sequence goes on along the minus strand of CAZGDB010000006.1, from coordinate 59,432 downwards.
AGTTCGGAGCCAAATATTTTAAAATATAATCCAGAGGCATGATGCTGATGTGTAAATATTATACGTTTTCCATCGTGTATTGGTAAGCGACTTTTTTTCCGTGAAAAACCAAACATAATTTTAAAATTCTTTGAACTATAGGATTCTGTTTAAGCTCTAAATCATATCTTTTATCCTCGATCTGTTTTAAGCCTTTAGAGGCAAGGTTTCTATAAACATCAAGATCTTTTTCTGTCTGTTCGCGTTTAAATTCTAAAACAATTCCTAAGTTTGAGCCGCTTGTGGGTTTAGGGGGGAGTACCAAATCTGAGCGCCCCAATCCTACTTCTCGATTAGAGTGGACAAGATGGGTATCTTGCAAGGAGAAAGATAAGGTTAAAAGGATGGCATGATAGTCTTTTTCAGAGGTTAGATCAAAATGGCTAAAAAACAATACTAAAAATTCCTCTAATGCGGAAATGCTTTTTTATACACTTTCTTCCACAAGCCATTTAATGCAGGCGTCATAGTTTTTTTCGTCAAACCCGCGTATTAGTTTTAAAAAGATTTGTTCGTAACTGTATTGCACTTCGTAATTAGGGATTTTTAGTTGACAGGAGCGATTGGATTCCGTAGGGTGGTCAACTGCTTTTAGGTATCCTAATGCCCATAATAATCCCCATACCACATCGGAGTCCCCCATTGTGATTTGATCGAAAGAAATATGTTCGCCCATTGTCGTTTGAATGGTTCCTCCTAAAACGAGTTTTTCAAAAAGAGCGATTAACTGATTGATAATAAAGGTAAAATTTATTTTTGAGTGGATATATTTTTATGGGTTTTTCAATAGGGACATAAATCATTTAAGAGGCATGTCTGGCATTGAGGACTACGGGCTGTACAGACATAACGTCCATGTAGTACTAGCCAATGATGGGCGTTTTGACGATAAGGTTCAGGGATAATTTTGAGTAGGTCTTGTTCTATTTTTTCAGGAGTGGTCTGGTTGCTGAGCCCTAAGCGTTGGCTCACTCTGGAGACATGGGTATCCACGGGTATGGTAGGATGCCCAAAAGCAGCATTAAGCACTACATTGGCTGTTTTACGGCCTACACCGGGCAAGGTTTGTAAGGCATCTCTGTCTTCAGGGACCTGGCTGTTAAATTGCTCTATTAGTATCTGACAGGTGGCAATAATATGTTTGGCTTTGGTTGGGTATAGGCCAATACTTTTAATATATTTTTCTAATCCTTTAATCCCTAAGGCATAGATTGCTTCTGGGGTGGGGGCATCTGTAAATAATGCAGGGGTCGCTAAATTCACACTTTTATCAGTGGCTTGCGCAGAAAGCATCACTGCTATTAAGAGTTGAAAATTAGTTTTATACTCCAGTTCGGTTTTAGGCTCTGGATTGTCTGCTTGTAAGCGCTGAAAAATCGCGATTATGCGATTATTTTTTTTGATTTTTAGCTTGTTTTCGTGCATGTGCTTTCTTTACTTCTTCAAAGAGACTATTTTTACGCTTAAAAACAGTGGCTGCTTGTTTTTTAGCCGCTTCGCGTTCGATACGCTGGTCATGAAAAACTTTTCTGTTTTTTGCTTCTTCAAGACGTTCAGGTGTGGTGACTGCTTCAGTGGGTGTCATTTTGATACAGGCCATGGGGCAGGGTTCTACACAGGCGCCACAACCGGTACACAGATCTGAAAGCACCGTATGCATCATCTGATACCCACCTATAATAGAGTCATAAGGGCAGGCCTTTATGCAGACGGTGCAACCGATGCATAAAGACTCATCAATCACTGCCCTTAAACTAAAATCAGGCGTAGGGGCCGTAGACATACTACTTATTTAACCGTCATGCCAGGTTCAGCACCTTCTTGAGGTTCAATCAGGTATAGACCTTTTTCAGATCCAGCAACGATCAACATACCTTCTGATACCCCAAAACGCATCTTACGGGGTTTGAGGTTGGCTACAACAACGGTATGTTTACCTATGAGGTCTTCAGGTTGATAAGCCGCTTTTATTCCTGCAAATACTTGGATAGGGTCTGTTTTTCCAATATCCAGTTTCAAACATAATAACTTATCAGCACCTTCAACAGCTTCAGCAGATAAGATTTTTGCTACTTTGAGTTCTACCTTTAAAAAGGTATCCATATCTATTTTTTCTTTTTCATCAGTCATCACTGGTGCAGGCGCTGTAGTTGTAGGAATAGCACATGCGGTTGGTTGTTCTGGGGGAGTAGGGTTGGTCATAAGAGCCTCCAAGGTTTCTAATTCGACCCGCTGGGCCAAAGGTTGGTAAATTTGAATCGTGTGATTTAGCAAAGGCATACCACGTGTGGTGTAGTCTATTGTTGTATTTAATAAAGCAGCCGCTTGCGCAGAGAGTTCAGGTAGCACTGGACTTAAATACACATTCAGGACTTTAAATAAATTTAAAGCTTGTGTTGCGACTGTAATAGCTGCAGCAGGATCTGTTTTAGCCAGATGCCATGGTTTTTGTTGGTCAATATAGGCATTAATTTGATCTAAATGCTCACTAATTAATCGAATAGCTTTCTGATAATGCCGCCCGTCAAATAATGCATCTAATTCAGTTCCTAAGGCCACAAACCCTTCAAGTTGCACCGCATCTGCTAAGGTTGGTCCCATTTTTCCTTCGTTTAAACGATGTAAGAATCCCATGCAACGGCTGGGGATGTTGACCAACTTACCAACGAGATCGGAGTTGATGCGTGCGGTAAAGTCTGCAAATGAAAAATCAATATCTTCATTAGTAGGACCTAATTTTGCAGCAAAATAATAACGTAGGTATTCAGGACTAGTACTTTGCAAAAAGTGCTGAGCATCTACAAAGATCCCACGAGACTTAGACATCTTTTGCCCCTGAATAGTCACAAACCCATGTGCTGCAATCTGTGTGGGGGTTCTAAGATTGGCACCCATTAAGACTGCTGGCCAGAAGAGGGCATGGAAATATAAAATATCCTTACCAATAAAGTGAATAAGCTCAGTTTCGCTATTCGCAGACCAATATTCTTCAAAGTTTAAAGACGTTTTTTTACAATAATCTAAGAAGCTTGCAATATACCCAATAGGCGCATCTAACCAGACATAAAAATACTTGTCTGTTGTGCCTGGGATCTGAATGCCGAAGTAAGGTGCATCTCGAGTGATGTCCCATTCTTTTAATCCTGCCACAAACCATTCTTGTAGTTTGTTTTTGAGTTCTGGTGCCAAGTTGTTATTGGCGAACCAGTCTTGTAGTTTTGCTTCTTGTTTTGGCAAATTAAAGAACAAATGATCTGTGTGTTTCCATACCGGTGCTGCTTTGGTCAAAATAGAATAGGGCTCTATCACTTCTTTGAGACTATAGGTTGCACCACAGACTTCACAGCTATCACCATATTGGTCGTGAGACTTACATTTAGGACAGGTTCCTTTGATGTATCTATCGGGTAAAAAAATGTTTTGTATAGGATCGAAGGCTTGTTCAATCGTATGCGTAGAAATTAAACCATTTTCCTGTAATTTTTTAAAAATATCCTGTGTAAGCTGTTGGTTCTCAGGAGAATGAGTTGTGTGATAGTTGTCAAACTTTACATGAAAGGCTGCCGAAGTAGCTTGGTGTTGCTCATGAAATAATGTAATTAATGCCTCAGGGGACATATTCATATTTTGTGCTTTGAGCATGATAGGAGTGCCATGGGCGTCCGTTCCACAGATAAAATGGACAGTATCACCAACTAAACGGCGCCAGCGTACCCAAATATCTGCTTGGATCTGTTCCAAGATATGGCCTAAATGTAATGCTCCACTGGCATAAGGTAAGCCGGTGGTCACGAGTATGGTTCGTTTTTTGCCCATTTGAGATGCATCCTATTATCTATAACCTGCGCGCGCATATAGTAGCACGACATGAGAAAAATATCTGGGTCTTGTGGTATCATTACACGCTTTGCAGTCCTACTTTTAGGTGTGTATGTCAGAAGATAAACTAAAATCGCTATTACAACAACGTCCTTATGCGTATAAGGTACAAGAAGGTCTAAAGCCACTTCCTAATGTTCGTAACATTATTGCAGTAGCATCTGGGAAAGGTGGTGTAGGTAAATCTACCGTGAGTCTTTATTTAGCGCTCGCCCTTGCCAGAGCGGGTGCCAGGGTCGGGTTACTAGATGCAGATATTTATGGTCCTAGTCAGCCCCATATGTTGGGTGCCTTAGGACGAGCACAGGTAACACCAGAAAAAAAATTATTACCCATCTTGCGTCATGGACTACAAACGATGTCTATAGGTTATTTGCTGGACAGCAGTACGCCAACGATTTGGCGTGGACCGATGTTGTCTTCTGCTTTAAAACAGTTGCTATTTGACACAGAGTGGGAAGATTTAGACTTTTTAATTTTGGATTTACCACCAGGTACAGGGGATATTCAATTAACGTTGGCACAAAAAGTTCCTTTAACCGGTACTGTTATAGTCACTACACCACAGTTGGTCGCCTTACAAGTTGCAAAAAAAGGTGCCAAAATGTTTCAAAAAGTAGGGGTGTCTGTATTAGGATATATAGATAATATGTCCACCTTTGGATGCTCACATTGTGGGGAAGAGAGCACATTGTTTCAAAAAGGTGATATTGTCTTTGATGAAGATCAGCAATACCCCTGTTTAGGTCAGTTGCCTTTCAATAGCAGATGGATGCGGGCCGTAGAAAAGGGTACCCCAGATGCGATTGAAGCAAAAGATTGGGAACCGATTCAATCGGTGGCGGTTGAAATGTTAACAGCATTGATGCAACTGCCCAGAGCATTGACCTTAGGGGTTGCAATAAAAACACAAACAACGGATACGGGAGCAGCGTAATGGGTGTACAAAGTGATCAATGGATTTGCCATATGGCAGAGACCCAAGGGTTAATTAGCCCTTTTGAAAATCGACAAGTGCGTACGGTTAATGATCAAAAAATCATTTCTTATGGTGTATCCAGTTATGGCTACGACGTACGTTGTGCGAATGAATTTAAAATTTTTACAAATATTAATACCAGCATTGTAGACCCTAAAAACTTTGACAAACAAAGTTTTGTGGATGTGGTCTCAGATGTTTGTATTATCCCTCCTAACTCCTTTGCATTAGCTCGTACAGTAGAGTATTTCAAAATACCTCGGGATATTTTGACTATCTGTGTTGGAAAATCCACCTATGCACGATGTGGGATTATTGTGAACGTGACGCCTTTAGAGCCTGAGTGGGAAGGATATGTGACTTTAGAGTTTTCTAATACAACCCCATTGCCTGCAAAAATTTATGCTTATGAAGGTGTTGCGCAAATGTTGTTTTTACAAGCAGTAACAACCTGTGAAACTTCTTATGCAGATCGACAAGGGAAGTATCAGGGACAAGAAGGTGTGACTTTACCATTGGCTTAAGGGATAAGAATCATGGGACCTATTGCAGTTTATACGTGGCTCACCGTGCAAGGACTTTCCCGCACGCAATGGGAAAAAAACAGGCCCTGGGTGCCTGGTGGCAAACAGGCAATGTGGTTTGCGCCTTGGCGGCTCGATGGGTTTGCTCCTATCTGGTTACGTTACGATCCTAAAACAGCGCAGTTTGATATGCCTTGGGTGCATCCGGGTACTTGTGATTTATTATTTTCAGCATCTTTATGGTTAGATAGTTGGTCCGCGTTAGAAAATCATTGGTTAGATTTAGCGCCTACGCCACAACCGACTTGGGAAACAGCTATAGGACAAGCACAGCGACTTTTAGAGGCTTTAAACCCACTAGTGGCGGCGCGTTTAGTTTCAGAAGGGCTGCATACGCAAGCTTTTGAAGAGTCAGTATTGATGTTTTGGGCACAGAATAGTGCAACCAAGGATATTCAAGCTTTAGAAGTGCGTTCTCAGACTTTATTAGAAGCAAAAATAGTTTTCGAAGAAAAGTTTTTAAAACACAAATGGTCTACTTGGTTTGTTAAAAAGGCGCAGTACAAAGCGTTTATTGATACTTATTTGCCACCTGGAGAATGGGTGCCCAGTTCAGATTTGAAAGAGCAAATTATAACCGCTTTGCGCCAAACACAGGCACAAGTGCAAGCGCCAGAAGAAAAAGTGAATACGGCTGTTTATAGGCCTCCAGTCTTTCATACCCTGTTTGCGGTATCAGAGACGGAAGAGGAAGAACGTGAAAACGAACAAGAATCTACGTTATTACCTAAAGTGCCTACTAATAATTGGAACGATGAGTTTAGAACAAAATCTGTGACAATCTTACCGTGGCAGGGGAATTTAACGTTACATTTTGGTGGTTATAGTGCGCCTTCAGAAATAGAAGCGGTGCGCGTATATTTAGAGACTGTTAAAAATGTTGCGATAGTGACTTTAACGCCAGGCCAAGCTGTAGCGTATAAACATGCTTTACCGCAGCTGCAAAATAAAATTTTTAGTTTACAACAAGTGCTGACAGAAGATCGAAAATTACAGACCTTTCAAGCTGTAGTTTTCTGTAGTTTGTTAACAGAACATGTTTCATTATCTATTTCTCGTTTGTATGATGAATATGCCTTTATTTGGCCTTTTGTTTTAAATTTGAATACTAATTTGGTTTTAGCGTTAGATCCCGCTTGTTTAGACGTCCGTTTGCATCATGCAACGGGTAAGGTTGCGCAATGGATAGCCGAAAACCCGAGCTTATTAAACAACTCAGCTGAGGAACTTGCATAAAATGAGTGAGCAGACCCTGGACGCCCCAATAGAAAACACAGAAGTAGAGGTTATAGAGACTGCAGAAACAGATGCAGAACCGATTATGCAATCTTCAGTAGGACGTTTACGTTTAAAAAGGATTAAGATTGCTGGTTTTAAGTCGTTTGTAGATCCTACAACTGTGGATTTCCCGCAAGATTTGGTAGCGGTAGTAGGGCCTAATGGGTGCGGCAAATCCAATGTAATCGATGCTGTGCGTTGGGTTATGGGTGAAAGCTCTGCCAAAACGCTCCGTGGCGGTACGATGACAGATGTTATCTTTAATGGTTCTACCGCTCGTAAACCCGTAGGGCAAGCTTCTGTAGAATTGGTATTTGATAACCAATCTGGACGTTTAGGTGGGGCTTATGCCAGTTATGCAGAAATCTCGATTCGTCGTGTTGTCGGGCGAGATGGAGGATCTGATTATTATTTAAATGGCAGTAGTTGCAGACGTAAAGATATTACAGATATCTTTTTAGGCACAGGGCTTGGGCCTCGTAGCTATGCGATTATTGAGCAGGGAATGATTTCTCGTTTTGTGGAAGCAAAGCCAGAAGACATGCGGGTGTTTTTGGAAGAGGCTGCGGGTATTTCAAAGTATAAGGAACGTCGTAAAGAAACCGAAAGTCGTTTACAAGAAACCCAAGAAAATATGGCGCGCTTACAAGATTTGTCCGATGAATGGGGTAAACAACTTAGACATTTAGAACGACAAGCAGAAAAAGCAAAGATTTATATTGAATTACAAGGTCAAGAAAAAACTTTATCTACACAGATGCAGGCTTTGATCTGGGTTGAACTGAATACTAAAGTTGTTGCACAACAAGCTAAAATTGATATTCATACTAAAAATAAAACTGCCTATCAAGAAGCTCAAGAAAAGGCACATACACAATACTTAGCCTTTAGCGCTGAACAGGCACAACTGTTAACGCAACAAGAAGTTGCGCAACAGCAGTTTTATCAGTTGGGCAGTCAAATTCAACATATAGAACAAAAAATTGAATTTCAAAAACAACAATCTAGTGCGTTGAAAACCAATCACCAAGAAACCAATGCTGAAATTTTAGCTTTAAGTGAAAAAATCGCTCAGGCACAAAAACAAAATCAAGAATATGAAGCGCAGTTGGCAGAAAAAACGCCTTTATTTGAAGAGAGCGCTAAAGCCTATGCGCAACTTCAAGCACAAGAAAAAGCACAAGATAGCGCTTTGCGTGAGAGTCGTAAGAATTGGGATGCGCAACAAAATCGTTGGCATGAGGTCGTGCGTTTAACAGATTTGCAAAAACTAAAGCTGTCTCAAGGGGATGAGGCGTTACGCAAAATGCATCATCGTCGGGAAGGGTATATTACACAACTTCAAAACTTAGCGCCACCAACTTCTATAGAAGAGAAAACAGCGCTATTAGAATCTATTCGTGTACAAGAAACGCAAATGGAGGCATTACAAACAGAACGTCAGAGTTTACATAATGCGTTGCAACAAAAACGCCAGGCTTATACAGTTTGTGAACAAGAATGGGGCGGCTTACAAAAACAACTGCATGGGTTACTAGGAGAGCATTCTTCTTTAGTTGCTTTACAAAAAGAAGCCTTATCTGGTGGCGTGTCTTCTGATTGGTTAGATAAACGCGGTATTGTGTATAAAAAATTAGCAACGCAACTTAAAGTTGAGGGGCCTTGGGCTTGGGCTTGTGAAGTCGTGCTCGGAGATTGGTTACAAGGCATGAGTGTCGCCTCTATTGAGGGGTTATGGCAGCATGTGAATGAATGCCAGGCGGGCGCTTTGTTTGTAGAGGAGAGTCAAGAATTGGCTGCCTTTACCCCAAGGGCTGGTACATTGGCAAGTATGTTACAAGGTCCAGTTGCAATCAGACGTTTATTGGATACAGTTTGGTGCGCTGAGAATACCACACAAGCACAAACTTTGTTGTCTCAGGTTGGCGGACAAGAAAGTGTTATTACCCCTGAAGGGATTTGGTGTCATCAGGCTTGGATCCGAGTGAATACGCTAAATCAACGTAAAGGCGATGGTAAAATTGAGCGAGCAGCTAAAATTGAAGCCTTGGAAGCACAAAAAGCGACTTTAGAAGCTTCTTTGGCTGATTTAGATAGACAAAGAGTTGCTATTAAGCAAGAAATTTCTGAAATCGAAACAGCCTTACAAGCACACAGCGCAACCTTGCAAGAGGCAAATGTTAAGATGCGCGCCCTTGAACAACAAAAGCTTTCGATGACGTTAAAGCATGCTGAATATGAAAAAGAAAAGGTGCGCTTAGAAAAAGAGACGCAAACTTTATCTGATGCGTGCGTGATGGAACAGCAAAAGTTACAAAACGAACGACATGTTTTAGAGAAATTGATTGAAGAAATGAGTCAACAAACTGGAGTTCGGGAAGGGTCTCAAGCAGCTTTAGTTGCCGATGAAAAAACTTTAGAGCAATCTCGTGGATTGGTGCGTACTGCACAACAAAAGCATGCACAATTAAATTTAGAAGTGGAACAGTTACGTACACAAGTACGCAATACCACGCAACAGATTCAATGGCACCAACAACAAAAAACGAACCTGGAAACCAAGTATGCACAGCTGGAAAACCAACTACAAGATTTGGCTTTTCCTTTCCCTGAAATGGAAAAAGAGGTGAGTGAGCTCTGTAGTGCACGTTTGGTGGTAGAAGGGCAGGTGACAGCGCTGAAAGAAGGCTTGCAACAATTACAGAATCAGTTAACCAACGTAGAAAAAGAAAAGATGCAATTAGCTGTTGCGCTTGAAAAAGAAACAGAGTTGTTGCAACAGCATGCTTTAGAGCTCCAAAGTATGTTAACCAAGCAGGGAATGATTCAAGAAGCGCTTGAGGAGCAACAAGCCTGGGCTACAGCATTTGATAACTTGCCGGATGTTTCAGAGCTGAAGGTTTGGCAAGATAATTTGGCTAAGATCGTTGAGCAGATGAAAGCTTTAGGGGCTGTTAACTTAGCAGCTATCGAAGAACATAAAGAACAGTTAGAAAAATCCACACAGTTAAATGCGCAGTTGGCAGACTTAACGGAAGCTCTTAAGATTTTAGGGGATGCGATTGCGACGATAGATGAAGAGACACGCGTACGCTTTAAAGAAAGTTATACGGCTGTTAATACTGAATTTAAACGATTGTTCCCTATTTTGTTTGGAGGTGGGGAAGCAAGCTTAGATCGTACGGATGATGATTGGTTGGTGACAGGACTTTCTATTATGGCTCGCCCACCTGGAAAGAAAAATGCAAGTATTCAGTTGCTTTCCGGGGGAGAAAAGGCGCTAACAGCGGTCGCATTGGTCTTTGCGATCTTTAAATTGAACCCTGCGCCATTTTGTTTGTTAGATGAGGTAGATGCTCCGTTAGATGATGCCAACGTACGTCGTTTTTGTGCTTTGGTAAAAGAAATGGCAAAATCAGTACAGTTTATTTATATTACACATAATAAGCTTGCTATGGAGATGGCAGACTTGTTGATTGGGGTGAGCATGCGTGAGGCTGGAGTCTCTCGGTTGGTCTCAGCGAATATGGAAACAGCTTTGGCTTAAAAGGATTAGCAACTATGCCTACGATGGAAAATCGAGTTATATTGTCTTTGTTGGGGGTCATGCTTGCAGCGTGGGTCTTGTGGGATATTATTCAAAAAGTCCGTACTGTAAAAAACACCCATAAAAACAAAGAAGAAAGTTGGGAGTCAAACTCTTCTAAGGGGCTAGATTTTGAAATTCCTCCTTTGTTGATTGTAGGGGTTGCACCGCGTAGATTACCGAATAAAGCCACCTTGGGAGGCTTTCCTGGAGCAGGATTGCTTTCTGCCTTAAAGAATTTAAAGTTAACTTATGGCGAGCGTGGGATTTTTCATAAATTTGTGACAGGGGATACCGCACCACAATTTAGTGTTGCGTCTATGAAAGAGCCTGGAAGCTTTGACTTAAGTGTCATGTCTACGCGGGTTTATACTGGCGTTCTATTTTTTATGGAGCTGCGTCAGTATCAAAACAATGCGACTGCCTTTGAGTATATGTTAACGGCGGCACGTTCGTTAGCTAATAGTTTGGAAGGGGAGCTTGTAGATCCTATGGGGCGTACGTTGTCTCCTGTGTTATTAGATGAGTTACGCAACAAAGCACAAGCCTTTGATCTTGATGCGGTCGAACAATAAGTGGTTGTGGAAGCTCAAGAAAAGATTAAGGCTTTAATAGATAAAATTAAGGCCTTAGATTATGCCTATTATGTAGAAGATAATCCTTTATTGAGTGATGCAGCTTATGATGCACTATTCAGAGAGCTGCAAAGCTTAGAAACCAAATATCCTCAATATTGTGTACCAGATTCTCCTACTCAGCGTGTGGGTGGACAACCTCAAAGCAGCTTTGCAGCGGTAACACATCTTAGACCAATGTTGTCTTTAGATAATGCGCTCACTGAAGAAGAGCTAGATCGATTTTTAACCAGAGTTTATGAAAAATTAGGCACCGACAAGGTTGCTTTTTGTTTAGAACTTAAATTAGACGGTCTAGCTTTGAGTTTACAGTATAAGAATGGAGTGCTGGTACAAGCAGCTACCCGGGGTGATGGCGCCGTTGGGGAAGATGTGACTCAAAATGCTAAACAAATTTATAGTATCCCTTTGCAACTTAAAGCGCCTTATCCGGCAGAACTAGAGGTTAGGGGAGAAGTTTTTATGTTGAAGTCAGTATTTGAAGCCTTGAATACCGAAGCACAACGCAATGAACAAAAAATGTTTGCTAATCCACGCAATGCTGCAGCAGGGAGTGTGCGACAAAAGGATTATCATATTACGCGTTCTCGTAAGTTGTCATTTTTACCATATGCGGCCTTTATGGAAGGATTAACTTCACAATCTCAAACTATTGAACAACTTGTGGCTTGGGGGTTTCAAAAACCTGAGTGCCATGTGGTGACTGGTAAAACTGAGATTCAAAAAATATTTGAACAGTATGTCGAAAAACGTAGCAAGCTTCTTTTTGATATTGATGGGGTTGTTGTAAAGGTTAATGACTTTACAGAACAACAGAAGCTAGGGTTTGTAGCACGTAGCCCTAGGTTTGCGATAGCGTATAAGTTTATCCCTGAAGAAGCACTGACTACGTTAGAAGGGGTAGAGTTTCAAGTAGGGCGTACAGGTGTGTTAACGCCAGTGGCTTGTTTAAAGCCGGTTAAAGTAGGCGGAGCAACTATCACTCATGTGACTTTGCATAATATGCAGGAGATAGCAGCTAAAAGGCTAATGTTGCAAGATACCGTTGCAGTACGTCGAGCAGGGGATGTTATTCCAGAAATCGTGCGTAGTTATTTAGAGCTTAGACCAAAAAAAGCACAAACTATTCAAGCGCCGACAGTATGTCCTGCTTGTGAAGCCACTGTAGTGCAAGATGGCGCAGCTCTACGTTGTAGCGCAGGGTTACAGTGTCCCGCACAACAACTTGAAGCCTTAAAGCATTTTGTGAGCCGTAAGGCACTCAATATTGATGGGTTGGGGGAAAAGGTAATAGAGCAGCTGCTTTCTCGAGGAATGATTCGGTTTGCACCTGATTTATTTAAAATTACAGAAGAAGATTTGTTAACCCTAGAGCGTATGGGGCCTATTTTAGCTAAAAAACTTATACATGCCATAGATCAAGCTAAAACGCCAGCCCTGGGAAAATGGATTTATGCACTAGGAATAAGAGAGGTCGGAGAAAGTTTAGCTGAGGTGTTATCACAGCATTTTGGCAGCGTGGAAGCGTTGGCGAATGCAAATACCAATACTTTATTTGCGTTACCAGACGTGGGGCCTGTCATTGTAGAGCGCATACAGACATTTTTTGCATCCCCCCATACTCAATATTTACTCAAAGACTTTGAAGCGCAAGGGGTTAAACCTGTTGCACCCGTTAAACGAGTAGCTGCAACACAGCCTTTTTTGGGCCAAACTTTTGTGATCACAGGCAGTTTTGACTTTATAAGCCGAGAAGAAGCTAAAGAGCAGCTGCGGGCTTTGGGGGCTACGGTCAGTGAGTCGGTGAGTGCAAAAACCAGTATTGTCTTTGCTGGTGAAAAAGCAGGAAGTAAGCTGGTAAAAGCACAAAGCTTAGGTGTTAAAGTTTTAGATGGCACAGGACTACAAATCTATTTAAAAGGAAATTTAGTTTCTGATTGAGATTGTTTTTAAATAACCAGAGGTGTGTATGTTAGGTAATGTATCGGTGGGAACAGATGTCGTAAAAGGTAAAGCACTGATTGAAGCCGTATTGGTCAAAGATTTTGAAAAAGCAACAAAATTAATTAATGAAGGTGCTTATCTTGATTTGATTGCAAAAGTTACGAAACATGGATTGCTTGAGTCTGCATTGCATTTAGCGACAAAAGCTGGTCAAACAGCAATCGTTCAGTTAATGATATTAAAGGGTGCAAATGTTAATGTGACAAGTAAGGATCGCACAGCTTTACATGTTGCAGCTTTGGAACAAAAGACAGATATCATGGCGCTTTTGTTAGACGCTGGAGCTAATGTGAATGCACAAGATGGTTTTGGCTGTACCTCTTTAGAGACGGCGGCTCGGAGAGAGAGTTTGGTTCAGGTTAACATGCTTTTAGCAAAAGGTGCAAACCCCAATATTGAGAATGGCTGTCAAGAAACCCCATTACATTATGTGGGCGCTAATTTTGAAATCGCACAAGCCTTATTAGGATCCGGGGCCATTGTTACGGGGCAAGATTCTCGTGGAAGATCTGTTTTGCACAGAGCTGTAGAGTTTGGGAATTTAAAGGTAATATCTCTGCTTCTAGACGCTGGTGCAGATCTCAAGATGGTAGATCAAGATGGGTGCACGGTTTTGCATCTACTGGCGCATGGACGTGGCAGTGCAGAGCTTGTGAAATTTTTGATTGATCGTGGTGCGGATGTTAAGCTAAAAAGCACTAAATATATGCAAACAGCATTACATTCTGCGGCTTTTCGTGATTCCGGAATGGTCAATGCTCTCTTGCAGGGTGGGGCAGAAATTGATGCGGTAGATGGGAGTGGCAATACGGCATTATTGAATGCAGTTAATAGCGGGTCTATACAGTCTGTGAAAGTATTGTTGGACAATGGAGCTGCGGTTAATATTGCAAATTCAGACCAGATTACGCCCTTGCATGAGGGGTGTAGGTTTCAAAAAGTAAAAATAGTAGATTTACTATTGCAGCATGGTGCTGATGTTGATGCTAAAGACTATGCCGGCAACACACCGTTGCATGATGCAGTTGATGGTCGCAATAAAAAATCTTCTCAGATTGTTAAGTTATTGTTAAATAAAAACGCTAAATGTGATGTCAAGAATAATGATGGTGAAACTCCGTTGTGTGCTGCGGTGAACGGTTGTGATATAGAATCAGTGAAATTGTTGATTGCAGCAGGTGCTGACGTGAATTTGGTTTTTCAAGAAACAAGCACTAAACAGGGAGAGTTGATCGTTTATCTTGCTAAATATATTGAAATAAAAATATCTAAGGCTGTCTTTAGTGCGCCCAATCTAAGGTTGCGTGACTCGGATATTGCAGCATTAAAAGAGAACGCCCCATACGGTTTTGACGTACAAGAAATTTTGCATACAAGATTTCCGGAGCATTTTACCGAACCAAAACCTAAATATTCAGAAGATCTTGTAGACTTTATGAAGTATTATGGTGAAATTGATGATGATAGCAGCGAGGATGCGGTGAGTGAAAGTTTAGATAATCATGAGGAAGATACATTAATCGAAAATACTCTCATCCAACAGCCGCCTGTAACAGCTGAAGATGTGACGGTTGCAGAATTTATACGACCTCATAGTCCAGCAGTATTGGTGTCAGAGCAAGGGCAAAAATTGAATAATGAAAGCGCAGGCACACAACAGGTGATCATAGCGTCTACTGCAGGAGCATCAGCATCTAAGCCTGCGTACGATTGCTAAAGCGAATGCCTGTGCTGAGAGTAAAAAAGCAACTTTAGTCACTTTTGTGGTATGGTGCTACTTACTACAAAATAAGTATGTTACGAAAATAACAAAATCTTCCTGTGTTGGGGTGTGTTGCTATTATAAAAAATAACGAGGTATATAGCGTGGGTGGAGATCTTAAAAAAGGTGAGCAGCTGCTAACGGCCTTAGAGCAAGGGAATTTTTCCTTAGCTTTAACTTTAATTAAAGAAGGTGCGGATGTTAATGTGGGAGAAGAGGGGCTTACGGCTTTATTTTACGCTACAGAATTAGGTGAACAATACGTAGCGACTGCATTGATAGAAGCAGGCGCGGATTTGGCCATTAAAGATCCTTGGGGGTATCATCCGTTTGCGCGCGCATGCTCTTGTAGCATGTTTTTGATTGCGAAATTGATACTAACAAAGGGTGGAGATGTTAATGCTCATATTCGAGACGAAGGGGAAACAATATTGCATATGACGGTTAGGTTAGGAAAATTTAAAATAGTAGAATTTTTGATTGAGCAAAAAGCAAACTTGAATGCTCAAGATGCTGAAGGTAATACGCCGTTGCATTGTGCAGCTGAACAGCCCTATTGGTATGAGAAATCCAGTCTCCAGATTAGCAATATGTTATTAGAGTCTGGTGCTGACTCTAATGTAAAAAATAAACAGGGTATGACGCCTTTGCATCTTGCTGCAAAAGCTGGCAATGCGGCAATGGTTAAGGTTTTATTAAAATATTCAGAACGCGAACCTAAAAATTTACGATTAGAAACTCCTATGCATTTAGCGGCAAAACATAAAAAAACGGATGTGCTGTTGTTGTTAATAGAAGCAGGGTGTAATGTTAATGTACAGACTGATGACTTAAATACGCCTTTACATTATGCGGTAAAAAAAAATAGATTTTGTTCCGTTATCGCGTTATTAGAAGTGTCAAAATCTGTTAATATTAAAAATTTTAATGGCGAGACGGCACTTTATATTGCCGCAAGAGAGCGTTACGATGATGTCGTTGAATGTTTTTTAGAAAGAAGGTTGTCGCTTGGCCTTGAAGTGAATAACATTGGAGAGAAATCACTATTATCCTTTTATGAGAGTAACAAAAAAATAAAAGATTTTTTATCGTGGTGTGGGTGTGTGAATAAAGACCCCCAAGTTTTTGCTAAGCCTGAAACTTCTGTTGTGTTTTCAGAGGGTGCTAAAAAAAGCGTTTCTTTTGCATCAGATACTAACTTTAATACACGTGGTCGTGCTGTAAAGCATTCTGTAAAAACAAAAGAGGATGAGTTTGCGCAGGGCTTTTGGACGTACGAACCTTTTTAGATACGCCTTATTTTGGAGAAGGAGACTCATCTCCTCGAGAAACTCTACGTTGACGACGTTCTTCATTGGAAATTTTTTTTATGTTTCTTCCACTAGGCAGAGTGAGGGTAGGGCTGCTAGGTCTCTCGGGTATAATGAAAGTTGCGGGTGATCGTGTTAGTGTATTGGTAAAGCCTCGTGGGGTCACGGGACTCTGGGGTCGGAACGTTGAGGGCGAACTCGATTTTTTTGGTGATGGAGATCTCACGATGTCTAAACAGATACTGACGGGGGCCTGATTATATAGCGCTTCTGTTGTGTCATCTATTGATAGACCACTTATTCTACCAGGGATTGCGCCAAGATGTCTGATGTTGGTTTTTTCTGGGTCTTTTAATTGTTCTACTAAAGTACGAAGATCATCATTTTTATAAATCTGTGTATAAAAATCAAAGTCACCGATATTTTTTATTTTTTCTAAATGTTGTATTTGTATTTTAAATTTTTCGACTATGCGTTGCCAGTAGGGCACAAGCGGTTTTACAGATTTTATAAAATTCCCTAGGCATTCATGGGTGAGTAGCAACAACACATATCGTGAAGCTATATTATTGTGATTGGTTTCCAGTGTTTCTATTTGGTTAAAAACATGGTCTTGTTGTTTTTTTCTGATATTGAGTTCGTGTTCTTTTTCTTTTATTTTATCTTGTGTCCTTTGCATCTTTTCTTGTGCATCCGGTATTTTTGTTTTACTTCTTTCTTCATTGGTGTTATTCAGGGCGTTTATTTTAGAATCTAATTCTTCCTTGGATTTTATTAAATCTTGGTATTCTGTGTTGTTTTCTAATTTTTCTTGTTCTGCATTTACAGCTGCTGTTTTAGCTTTATGTTTGTCTGTGAGTGTTTTGTGCAGTGAATAATTTCCCCTTTGTTTATTGATTAGGGTTTCAGCTTCTGTTTTTAATTTATCAAGATGGATTTCAAGCTGTTTTAGCTGTTCCGTAGGTGTCATAGCATTATCACGTTTAATGAGTGTCAATAAAGACATGGACGAGATCCTTAATTTTAATAAATTTTGTAGCATGCACTATGTCCGGATGGCCCTCATTTTTTTATTGTAGGGTGTGCACGCACATTAAATCAAGTCAGAGTTCAATATTAGGATATTCTTCTAACTATCTATTGTATATTGTTTAGTAGTTGAATTGCAAGCCTCGTTTTTGAATTACTTGCTGAATGCTCTCAAAGATAGGGGATGTTATGCCTTGATTTTTGAGTGATTCTTGGATTATTTGTGATTGTTCTAAACAGGTTTGCGAGAGCGCTGCGCATTTTTTATACAGATTTTTTTTAGCCAGTTGTGTGCTTGGGACTAAGGTTTCCCAATGGCGCATAAATATTCGATCTGGGTGGTATTCGCTACCAACCCTCATAGCCATTTTTATGGCCAATTCCGGATAGACTGCTGTACTAAATAAATCATAGGCGGGGGCTAATATAGGTTTTGGCTCATGATAGAGTAGGGAAAAGTTTTTACCGTGTGCATCTGCGTTACCAATTAAGTAGTTGTACAGTATGCGATCTAATAATCGTAGGCGATCTGCAGCGGGTTGTAGTCCTTTTTGTTGAAGGAGGGTTTGACACTGTGTAAAACTAGGGCCGCCTTCACGTTCATATTTTAACTCAGGTAAGATGCCGAGCGCTTGACAAAAATCTTCTTGGTGGACGCGCAAAATTTTCCCATCAGAAGTTTTAGTGCGATCGTAGCGCTCTATTAAAAAATAAGGGGTATCATTGAGATAGCGGAGTTCTGCGTGAGGCGCTTCAATTCCAACAGCTTTTGCAAGTAAAGTACAAAATAGTTCGTTGTAAACGCTGTCTTTCAGGTCTGAAATTAACGGTTTTAAGATATGGGTGGTTGGATGGGAGCCTCGCACTAATACGATATGCTGTTCTTGTACACTGACAGCAATTTTATCTTGTGCTCCTGCTAAAGAAAGCCGCAACCCATCTTCGCCTGCTAATAAGGGGCGTTTTTTTAGTAAATTTAAAATATCTTGTAATTTTTTATCATCCAGAACTTCGTGGTCTTGTATTGTATCTGGGGTAGGGTGCATTCCTTCAGGGTAGAGAGATAAAGCACCTGCACATTCCCCACCAATACTTTCTAATAGCGCAAATGGGTTTTTTTCAGACACTCCTAGGTAGCGTGCAAGACGATGTCTTGCAATATCATCAGGTAATAATCCTGAAAAAAATGCTTTTACTGCATTGCCTGTAAAGGGGGTTGGCTGTAAGGGTAGGGCAAGCGAGATGGCGAGTTTGTTGTTGCTAAGATAATCAGAATGATAAGTCCAGGTGAGCTCGCCATTATCCTCTTGTTGAAGTTGTCCTGCGTAATGATCCTGTAAATAAACTTCTAAAAGACGAGTCATCCGATTAACCTCCTTGTAAATGTAGGGTTAACCCGAGCATTTGTAATACCAATAGCGCTTTGCCTAGGTGGCAAGAAGGTTTGCCTTGCTCTAATTCCCTGATAAAACGAATGCCAAGCCCACAGGTTGCGGCCAATTGTTCCTGGGTGAGCTTGTGCCTCTTGCGCGCCTGATGTATTGCCATGCCTAGTTCTGTGGGGTTAACGATGGTAGACATGATTGTATTCCTGTATAAAACATCCCGATAAGGATTATTATAGGATAAAATTAGGTATTGCACAATAAATTAGTCCCGATCGGTGCCTTTTAACCTAAAGAAATGTTTTTCTTTAAAAAAAAGTCCCGGTCGGGTCTTTTTTGTGTTAATTAAGCATAGTGATTGGTGCTAACAATTACTACTAACCATGGAACTAATTTCTTAAATAGTAGCCTAATCTGGGTGATACACATATTTAAGTTTAAGAGGAAATTTTTATGAATATAGCTATGGAGAAGATAATAAATATATTAAATCAATTTTATCAACAAGCACCAGATCAAAACCCATTAAATAAACCTGCAACTAAACCTGCAACAGATAAAAAAACAACGGCTCTTAGTACAGTAAAAACAGGAATGCAAAAAATCATAAAAAAAATTATTCCTGTCACTAAAAAGAGTAAAGAACAGGATTGGATGGATTCGATGATAGCAGAATTGAAACAGTTGTTTGTTAATATAAGCGATATAAAAGATGAAAGTTTAAAAAATCAATTATTGGCGCGTTTATTTAATGCTCAATATGATGATGGTACAGGTATCCCAGGAAGTGGGGATAGGTTATTACATTGTGTAGCAGAAATGGGCGAAGATTTTTCAACACAATTTATAGAACTTGTTAAATCAGACTTAAAGGATAACCATATTACTTGGGCAGCCCAAAACTCACGCCAAGAAACCCCTTTGATATCAGCGGTGAAGAAGGACAACTTAGCGTTTATAAATTTTTTATTACAAAAAAATAGCACGATGGTGGAGCGTGTAGATTATTTGAACATGACGCCAATATATCATGCTGTCATTATATCTCGTCCAAGAAATTTAGAAATTTTAAACACATTATTAAAACATGGAACAAAGGTAAATCACGGGAATCATGTAAATATAGCAACCGCTTTAGGACGGACCCCGTTAGATATCTTATTGGAGGATAAGAAGATATTAGTTGCTGACGAGAATATAGATGCATGCATCAAGTTGTTAAAAACATATAATGCTTGCAGCAGCGAGCAACTATTTCCAGTAGTCCCCTCCAAAACCATGCTGCCTTCTTCTGGTAAAACTAGGGAGGGGGTAAGCAGCCAGCCAGCACCGATTGTTGGTGTTTCACGGAGCAATAAGCGCTAGGCGTGAGATGGTTTTTCAGTTAGAATAGGGCTAAAATTTGGTAACTTGCCTGAGGTTGTCTTGCTAACTGAACTATACGATACTAAAGAACTTACTACCATTCTAGATTTTATCCGTTGGGCTAGCACGCAGTTCAGTAAAGCCGAGTTGGTTTATGGGCACGGTACAGACGCAGCTTGGGATGAGGCTGTGGCCTTGGTGCTCGGGGTTCTGCAGTTAGTAGAATGCGAATACACTGACCTGTTACACGCAACTTTAACCCCTACAGAACGTAAACATATTACTAGTTTAATCCAAAAGCGTATCGAAGAACGTATTCCAGTCCCTTATTTATGTAATACTGCCTGGTTTGGTGGTCTATCTTTTTATGTAGATCAAAGGGTCTTAATTCCACGTTCTCCTTTGGCTGAATTGATTCAAGAAGGATTTAGACCTTGGATTGATCCTGATTTAGTAGAAAATGTTTTAGATTTATGCACAGGCTCTGGCTCTATTGCCATTAGCTGCGCACTAGAGTTTACCAATGCGATGGTAGATGCAACTGATTTATCCGTAGATGCGTTAGCTGTGGCCGAACGTAATGTTGCTGATTATGGCTTGGAAGATCGCTTAACCCTCTTGCAGGGAGATCTGTTTGCTGCCGTCCCTGAAGGCAATACCTATGATATTATCATCAGCAACCCGCCTTATGTCAGTGAAACGCATTATTATAATTTACCTCCTGAATATCTCCATGAACCTAAAAAAGCATTATTAGCAGCTGAAGAAGGGATGCAAATTGTGCGTCGTATCCTTGAGCAGGCAGATAAGTATCTCAACCCTAAAGGAATTTTAGTGGTGGAAGTAGGGCTAGCTCAAGAAACCATTGAAGCTGCTTATCCTGATATTCCGTTTACCTGGTTGCAGTTTGAAGAAGGCGGAGAAGGTGTGTTTTTATTGACACAAGAAGAGCTGAAAGAATTCAAAAGCCACTTTGCAGAATAATCAAGAGTAGACACGAATAAGTGAAGCAGGCGTATTACTGGAATGACTACTGCTCTTACTACTCTTTGTGGTGGAAGAACGTTCTTTGCTAGCAAGCGTAAAACTCTTGACGCTATCTTTTAAAGATTGGCTCGGGCTTTGACTCCACAGCCCGAAACCTGCAGGTGGAGTAATCGTTTTTGGGGTTGGTTGCGCAGTAATAATCGGCGCAGGCGGTTTTGACCACCAATGCTTTTTAGTAGTAGCCTGGACCTCTAATTCTGCTGTGGTTTTTGCAGATTTAGGGGAGCCTGAGCTTTTTTTAAATCCATTACGTAGTAGTTCTGCATAATTTGTTTGAGCTTGTATTGCAAACAGCCCAAGCTGCTGTGTTAAGAGTTCTGTAAGTTCTTGCCTTAATAGAGTAAAAACACCATGTGAGTTTTTGTGAGCCAACCTTTCAAATTTTTGGTAAAAGGTCCAAGCAGCAGCAGTATCTTCATTTTTATTTTGGTAATAAAAATCCTGTGCTGCATCTAGAATTTTATGAATAATTGCGCCTTCACCAATTACCCAAGACCATAAACGTTGTAAAGGGTTTTTTCTATAATAGTAATCCGCAAGCGCTTCGCCCAATCCGTCGATTTCATCTATAAAATCTTCATTATTGAAGGAGGCCGCAATGGCCCATGGACGAAGATGCCCCATAATTAACCCCCTTTTTTATCATCATCTTTTGGGGTATCGGAAGCTTGCTTTTGGTCCTCTTCTTTTTTATAAGTTTCATATTTATTTTTAAGCGTCCCAGCAGTTTCTACTGTTTTATCCTTTAATTCCCCTAAAGATTTTAACAACTTATCTTTGGTTTCTGCAGTGGCATATTTGTCAATAACCTCTTCTTTAGCTAATTTGCCAATGACCTTAGCAGCACTAGTTGCGTCCTTGGTCAGCGACTTAGCTTTCTCAAGCATTTTGGCTTGCTGTTCAGGTGTCATTAATTTATCTAGAAATTTCATGTTTCTCTTCCTTTCGATATTAGGGTCCTAACTAAAAGTTTAGTGTAGTTTTTAAAAAGTGGTGTTTTTTTTCCACAAAAATATCTCAAATAGTGTGGATAACTTTGGGATAACCTCTGTAAAACTCTTAAAAGGCCTGATACCTTAAGGGGTTGGCACGAAGTGTTCAAATTTTGACCAGTTTTTAAATATTAAGGTAAGTTGTATGTCTAAAAAGTTAAATGTGGCCGTTGTTGGCGCAACTGGAGCCGTTGGAGAATCCTTTTTGGAAATTTTGGCTAGTCGCCAATTCCCTGTAGATAAGTTGCACGCCTTAGCTTCTGGAAGGGAACCTGGTAGAACGGTTGTTTTTGGGAAAAAGAATATCGATGTAGAAGATTTATCGACTTTTGATTTTAAAACCGTAGATCTAGCGTTCTTTAGTGCCGGCGGCAAAGTGTCTGCAGAATATGTCCCTATAGCGCTCGCAGCAGGGTGCCGTGTGATTGATAATACTTCGGTCTTTAGAATGAATAAAGATGTGCCTTTGGTCGTTCCAGAGGTTAATGCAGGGATATTAAATAAAGAGACAAAATTTGTTTCAAACCCGAATTGCTCAACGATTCAGTTAGTTGTTGCGCTAAAACCTTTGCAAGATAAGTATGGTATTGAACGTGTGAATGTTAGTACCTATCAAGCGGTTTCTGGCACTGGCCGTCAAGCAATCGATGAACTGGCTAAACAAGCTGTAGATCTGTTTAATGGTCTTCCCATTGAATCTGCTGTTTATCCACAACAAATTGCTTTTAATGTACTACCCCATATAGATAGCTTTGAATCCAATGGTTATACCCGCGAAGAAATGAAGATCATAAATGAAACTCCTAAAATCTTAGGCCTCAAAGAATTAGATGTGACGGCGACTGCTGTTCGTGTACCTGTGTTCTATGGCCACAGCTTAGCAGTAACTGTAGAACTTCATAAAAACTTTGAGCTCGCTGAATTGCGTGAAACCTTAAAAAATGCCCCAGGCATCATTTTAATGGATGAAGCAGAAAGCAATGGGTACCCAACCCCCTTGTTACAAGGTTCAGGTACCGACGCTGTTTATGTAGGAAGAGTGAGAAGAGACATCTCCCACCCTCAAGCCGTTGTTCTGTGGATTGTCGCAGATAACGTACGTAAGGGCGGGGCGCTCAATAGCATTCAGATCGCAGAGTGCTTCTTAGAGCACGCCTAAAAAGCTCCACCAGGCGATTCCCAGGGTACTGAAGATCGTAATGGTAACGAAGCTGGTTAATAATCCCAGCTTCCACCAGGTGCGAATATTGACGTACCCTGCGCCATATAACATAGGTGCAGGCGTTAAGCTGTAATGTGTTAAACCACCATAGAGATTACTAAAGTAAGTTAACATAAAGACAGCCAACATTGGCGGAGTACCTTGGTTAATAGCCACTACCAAAAAGGGTACAAACATCGAGGCCACATGTGCAGTAGAGCTGGCAAACAAATAGTGGGAATAAAAGTAAATTCCTAACAATAACGGGAAGGCGATATACCATTCCATGCCACCTAATTGTTGACCAATACTTTCACTAGCCCAATGGAAGACTCCCATCTTATTCAGATGGTCCGATAAGGTTAAAAGGATACAAAACCAAAAGAAGGTTTCCCACACCATACTCATGGCTACTAAATCTTTCCACTTCAAGGCACGCGTTAAAACTAAGATTGCAACACCAATCATTGCAGCAGGGGCTGCTTTAATACCAATTCCATCACCAAATATCCATAATACTAATAATAAGATAACGGTACCTAACATTACCCATTCTTTAAAAGAGATAGGGCCCATCTTATCTAAGTTCGCTCGAGCCATAGCCGGAGCGTTAGGAATATCTTTGATTTCAGGAGGGTAGACCTTATAGATAAAATAAGGCACTAAAATTAAACAGACAATCCCAGGTACAAAAGCAGCTTTAGCCCATAACCCCCAGCTTAAGTCATACCCTTGGTCTTTGAGTAAACCCGCAATCATGGGGTTAGCCGCCATTGCGGTCATAAACATAGCACTGGTAATACAAGTTACCTGAAATGCTGTAACTGTTAAAAACCCACCCATTTTTTTCGCAGAAGGGGAATGCGGTAAGCTATCAAATGATTCTGCAATACTGCGTAAAATAGGATATACAATACCTGCACAACGCCCCACAACACTTGGGACCGCTGGCGCCATAATCAAATCAGTAGCCATTAATCCATAACTTAAACCTAAAGTCTTTTTACCTAAGCAATAGGTAAAGAGATAAGCTAAACGATTCCCTAAACCGGTTTCTGAAAATCCTCTTGCGATAAATAACGCAAACACCACTAGCCATAACACCTGATTACCAAAACCATTAAAAATTTGCTCAGAGGTTAAAGTCTTAGTGGTGATTGCTGCTAATACCGCTAATAATGCCACAGCCCCCATTGGTAAAGGTTTTAAAATGATCGCAAAAATTGTGGTAATGAATAATGCTAATAAATGCCATGCATCACTGCTTAACCCTTCTGGATGTGGCAAAAACCATAATCCAACTCCAAATAAAACACATAAGGCTAAGGCCTTTAAGTTAAATTCTTCTCCCTCAAGGACTTTCTTGCTGGACATGTAAAACTCCAATTGTATGTAATTATACTGACTTTTGTTAAAGACTCAGGACTAGTGAGTCAAAAGCAAACGCGTTATAATAGCAAATATACGCTTTAGTCCAAAATTAAGTATTGAGTTAAAAATATGTCAGATGCACTACTGGAGTACCCTAAAAGGCGTACTTTTGCGATTATTTCGCACCCAGATGCTGGTAAAACCACGTTAACCGAAAAACTGTTGCTGTTCGGAGGTGCTATTCAGTTAGCGGGCACCGTAAAAGGTCGTAAGGCAACCAAGCATGCACTTTCAGATTGGATGAAAATGGAACAAGAGCGGGGGATTTCTGTTACCACCTCCGTTATTCAGTTTCCTTATAAAGGTGCAGTGCTTAACTTATTAGACACGCCTGGACATGAAGATTTCTCTGAAGATACCTACAGAACCCTCACTGCAGTGGATGCTGCGTTGATGGTGATCGACTGTGTAAAAGGGGTAGAGTCTAGAACTTTGAAACTAATGGAAGTCTGTCGGTTGAGAACGACCCCGGTATTAACCTTTATTAATAAGTTAGACCGTGAAGGCCGTTCTCCCTTAGATCTCTTAGATGAAATCGAAACCTCATTGAACCTACATTGTGTACCAATGACCTGGCCTTTAGGCATAGGGCGTGATTTTAAAGGAGTCTATGATTTACAAAAAGATTGTTATTACCTCTTTACTCCCGGTAAAGGAGATGTAGTGCAAGAGGCTGAGGTTATTCCTGGTACCGATGCGCATATTTTAGAGGAAAGATATCCGCGTTTATTTAAGTCCTTCCAAGAAGAGTTGGAGTTGGTCAAAGGGGCAGGGACAGAATTTGATAGAACAGCATTTTTAGCAGGTAAACAAACGCCAGTCTATTTTGGGTCCGCTTTAAATAACTTTGGGGTGCAGCATATCCTAGATGCTTTACAAAGCTATGGGCCAGCTCCTTTTCCGCGTTCGACACAAACGCGAGAGGTACAACCAGAAGAATCTACATTCTCAGGATTTGTGTTTAAGATTCAAGCAAATATGGACCCTAATCATCGAGACCGTATCGCGTTCTTTAGAATTTGTTCTGGGGTTTATAATAAGGGTATGAAAGTCTGGCATACGCGTTTAAAACGTGAAGTCAGTATTCAAAATGCTGTAACCTTTATGGCTTCTGAACGTGAACAAGTTCAACAAGCTGTGGCGGGGGATATCATTGGTATCCATAACCATGGATTGTTGCAAATTGGAGATACCTTTACCCAAGGGGAGCAGTTGAGTTTTACTGGGATCCCTTATTTTGCACCAGAGCTGTTTAAGGCGGTACGCCCTAAAGATCCTTTAAAGACTAAGGCCTTAATGAAAGGACTAACCCAGCTATCTGAAGAAGGGGCTACTCAGGTTTTTAGACCTTTACTGGGTAATACTATGATTTTAGGGGCTGTTGGGGTGCTACAGTTTGATGTGGTGGCTTTTAGGTTAGCAGAGGAATATAAGGCTGAGTGTGTTTACGATGTGATCTCAGTGGTGACCGCACGCTGGGTAAAAAGCAATAATGCTAAAAAGCTGGAAGAGTTTAAACAGAAGTGCCAAGAGTACCTAGCATATGATATTGCAGATAATCTCACCTATCTGGCCCCGAGTATGGTCAACTTACGGTTGATGCAGGAACGATGGCCAGAATTAGAGTTCTCAGATACTAGAGAGCATTGCGCAGAGGCTGGTTAGATTTGCACAGGTGGAACTAGCTGCGCTTGTTGTTCCTCTAGTGGTATATGATGGACGGTGACGTTGGGGCTAAACAATAGCCCTTTTAACCAAGATCCCAAACCTGGATTTTCTGGAGTAGTGATGGAACGATGTACCACGACGACATCATTCTCATCAGGATGATCTTCAGTACGTAGTATGATAGGTGCTGGTTGTAGTGCAGTAACCGCAGCATTCGCTACGTTGACCGCAGCGCCCGCTATCCCATTTGCAGCATTGGCCGCAGCATTCAGAGGATGTGCTACAACATGAGCGGCATTTTCAGCATGCTGTGCTGTTCTATTGGTCGCCTGAATTGCAGGTTCTAGATTTCTTTGTAAATTTTCAAAAAATCTATTCGTCGCGTCCATTATAAAATTTGCAGCAACGCTGAGACCGTACAATGCCCAACCGCCCACTAATATTCCGATACAAAGGGCTGCTAACTGGGTTGCCAATACAACATTTGGTATCAAGGTTAAACAAGCTAATGCTAAATTTAAGGTGATGACAGTGGTTAAAATTCCCCATAACGCAGCGTTGCGTGGATTAAAATGATAATTATTTTGTGCTGGTGCAGGCATAATGCGTTCCTTGGTTATACATAGTTGTTTTTATTTGCGCAGATTAACATAGTTAACTGATTAACACAAGTATTTTTTGTTTTCAAGATATGTGGTGTATACACGTTTTTTTGTTTCAATAATAATTTAACTTTTTCTAAATTGTGATCTAGTGTTGCTTATGTGAGTGGACCAATCTTAAAGTTTGGCAGTAGTGTATTAGGGATATTGATGTCAAATGGTAATACGATTTCTGTGTTTTGTTGTGCGTATAGGATAAAATAGGCTGTTTTGTCAGAACTTACTGCTTATTGAGGTTTCTGATCAGATATTTTGTCCTGTCTGGGAGGTGGTGTTCTTTTAGCATGTGCTGGAGGCGCTTTTGGGCGCTGTAAACTTTGTAAAAAAGAAATATTAGGTCGTACCTGCTGAACTTCTTCTGCTTCTTCTGGTGGCGTATTTGGATTTTTTGGTTCTTGAGGGGCATCCATATTTTTTAGCTGTTTAGTTTTTGGGCGATGCTTGCAAAATGTTTTCCATGTGCAAAGGCAATTCGAGTTTCTTCAGGAGTCAGGTTTTGCCCAAAAAGTCCTACATGACTCACGCCATAAGGTGTTCCACCAGAACGAGTACTATTTAATTCTGGAATGCTATAAGGCACGCTTACGATTACCATTCCATGGTGTAAGAGGGGGATCATCATGGAGAGTAGGGTAGATTCTTGGCCGCCATGCATGCTTTCACTAACTGTAAAAACGGTTGCGGGTTTACCGATTAAGCTTGCATTCATCCAAAGGGTGCTGGTTGTATCTAAAAATTGTTTTATAGGTGCGGCCATGGCTCCAAAATACGCTGGACTGCCTATAGCAAGGCCTGCAGCATTTTTAAGTTCCTCTAGTGTAACAAAAGGCGGCCCACTGTCTGGCACTTGCGGTATTCTGTCTTCTGTGAGCTCTCCAATAGGTGCTACAGTACGTAACATCGTGGTAAAGTGACCGCCAGATTCTATACCCAGAGCTAGTTGTTCAGCTAATAATCGTGCAGCTTTGTTTTTGGTATAATAGATAATTAAAATGTAAGGTGTTTTCATCTGTAATAATGGTTTGGCATTGTAGTTGGTATAATAAGAGATCTACATGAGAAAAGAAACTCGTTGGTTAGGTTGGGGGCTCTATGGGCTGGGCTGTTTGGTGTTGGCTTGGTATTTAGTGCTTTGGATCCAAACGCCTGCACTTAAAAATGATTTAGGTCAAACTGTGAGTACGGCGGTTCCCTATAATAAGTGGCGACTTGTGAGTTATTGGTCCGACTGGTGTAACGCCTGTGAGGAAGAACTAGATGTACTGAATACCATAGCGCAGACCTGGCCGCAGATTGAAATCTTGAGTGTGCATATTGATTTACCTCCGGTGGGAGTGTTGCAGCAATTTGTTGCACAATATCATTTAAAGTTTAGGTTGTTACAACAAGACCCTAAAGCCTTTTTTAAGTTACCAAGCTTTACCAGTATTCCTGCAAACTTTGTGATAGACCCAGAAGGTAAGGTTCATGGGCCCTTTATTGGTAAAATAGAGCCCATTGTTTTAGAACGTTTGATTAAAGATCAGGCTGTGCATTCTTGATGTCAGCCATTTGTTGTGCTTCTTTGGTGAACCCTAATTTGAGATAAGCACGCTCTAAGAGTTCTAGTGCAGGCAGAACGCTTGGGGTTTCAGAAAACTTTTCCAAGACGGCATGGGCACGGTTAACGCAAGCTAGGTATGCTTTTTTATCAAAGTAATGCTGAGCTACTTCTAACTCATGTTTACCTAACATGTTACGCAAGAACACCATGCGAGCTCTAGCATCTGTGGCATACGGGGAGTCTGGGAAGCGTTCTAAGATTACTTTAAACGCAATAAAAGCTTGTTCAGCAGGTTCTTTATCACGCTGACTACGTTCTATAGGAAGATAGCGGTCTGTGAAGCCCATGGTTTCGTAAAAACGGACCATGCCTTTGAGGTAATAGGCATAAGGAAGTTCTGGACTTGTAGGATAGAGCTGGATAAAGCGATCGGCTGCAGCTAGGGCTGAGGCGTAATCTTCTGCTTTATAATAGCCATAGACTAATGCTAGTTCAGCTTTTTGAGCATAGTCACCAAAAGGATAACGGGCTTCCAGTGCTTCTAAATCTTCAACTGCATCAGGATATTTACCTTTTTTAAGTTTTTTAACAGCGCTTTTATAAATTTGAGCATCTGATTGGCTGTCATATTGCTTTTCTTTATCAAGACTTTGGCAAGCACTTAATAATGCGGTTACACCTATTACGAGAACACTTTTAATAAATACTGAAGACATGTAATTAACTCAGATAGGTTGCGATACAAGAGATTATTAAACAAAACGAGAAGAGAAAGAAGCTGTGAGCGCTTGCTTTGATAAAAAAAATATAGTAATCTAACTGACAACTAATGCTGTGAGGTGCACGTGTACCTCAATAATAATGAAAAATAAGGATTAACTTATGCCATCTCAACAATGTAAAGGTTTAAATATGAGAGTACGCAAGCAACCAAGGCCTCCTGTGAGGCTTGCTCGTCCAGTTTTGCAAGAACCCGTGGCTGAAGCTTCTGTGGTTTCTAACAATACCAATAATCCACGTAATGTCGGTTGGATGATGGCTTTAACTTCCGCATTGACTGTCTCTGCGGTGGTGCTTTGCTTAGTATTTATTAGTAATCCTTTTATTGCTATCAGTCTTTCTGTTACTGCTGGGATTGCATTAGTAGGGGGGTGGGTAGGTTATTTTATTGCCTTGCGTAGCAATGATTTACATAATGTTTTAATGTCTACTAAAGGTGCAGTGGAGGATGTTCGTGAGACTGTTCGTCAAACGAGCGCCCACATTAAACCGTTGGCTCGACGTGCGAATAAAGTGATTGAAAGCGCGCATCAAACTGTTCGTGCAGTAAAAAAAGAAGTGCGTCCAACTGCGCATGCTTTGAGACGCACTATAGTATCAGTTAATGGAGCGGTGTTTAAATTAGGGGGGGTTATTGCTGAAACAAAAAAACAAGTGGCTCCGCTTGCAAAATCTACCCAAGGCGCGATTAATGCAGTGCATGGTGCGATTAATACGGGTAAAAAAGTATTAGTTAGTACTAAAGGTGCGATTGATAGCGGAAAAAACATACTTGATGTAACAACTAAAGAGATACCAGAAGTCTTTGCGATCACAAAAAAAGAAATATCCGATGTTGCTAAAACAACAAAAGAGACAATTACAGGTAATGCACCTGTTGGCTTAGCGAAGAATGCTGCTTCTAGTTTATATAATGCCATTGGTCGTGTGTTTGGAAAAAAAGAAGGTAATACATGCGCGGTTATTGAAGAAGGTATTGAAGGAAGTGTGGATCTTACGCGCGCGCCTAATCCAGTTATAGTACAACAAAAAAATACTGATTCTTATTCTGACTCTGACTCTGGATCTGAGTATGAGTTTGTTGAACCTCTAGGGTTCAAGATGTCGCGTAGCCAAAAGAAGGCCGTACGTCAACAAATCAAATCATTCTCAAAGTAAAATCATTATTGAGCAGGCTATATTACAAGAAAATGCACCTTTGGGTGCATTTTCTGTTTAGGCAACCTAGTCTGCTGAAAGAAGCAGAGGCTACCCGACCAAGTGGAAGGCAATCCGAATGGCAAGGGCGTCACTGGTAGCGGTGGGGGCTGAAGGAAGCCATAGGAAGTTAAGGGTATATAGTGAAAGTCAACAAAATACGGCAGCGCAGTAGCGATAAGCATGCAGAATAGCGTGAAGTCCGATACTTGGTCAGGACTGTGATGTGATTGAGGATGGCGTACTTAAAACTGGGGAAGCCTTGTATCGCCGCTTGAAGGCAGGAGGCTGACAAGAATAGATCACCAATAAACAAGGGTAAATTTCTTGGGTGTAGAAATACACACAACACATACGGCCATACAGGAGAAGAAGATCGTTAGGTTAAAGAAGAAGCTGAAACAAATCACAAAACGAAATACGAGCAGTGGAGTCTTAGCGCTAGTGCAGGCGATTCACGCATTGTTAAGAGGTTTTGTGAATTACTTCAGGATAGCAAACTGTGCTGGAATATTGAAGAATTTAATGGCATCGATGAGACGACGATTATGCTGCATACAGCTGAGACAATGGAAGACGCCCGGGAGACTTCATCGAAGCCTGAAACAGCTGGGGCGCAAGCCGCCATTTAAGTGTATTAAAATGCAAAGTTGGTGGAATGCAAACAGCCCCCTAGCGAACATGTCTATGCCAAATCAATCGTTCCACAAGGAGTTAAAGCTGGTTGACTTAACTTCATATACAACCGGAAACTCTGTCCTAGAAATAGGATAATTGTTTACATGAGCCGTATACGAGGTCCGTACGTACGGTTCTGTGAGAGGGGTGAGGCGTGAGCCTCACCCTACTCACTTTGCCCTAAAAATAGACAATATATCGGATCTATATGTATGGTCCTGTGAGTCTCTCCTTGTTCTCTAATCTAAAAAAAACACAATACATTTACCTGCACTATAAGGAACTAAAATAAAAAATCTTACTCTACCGTTAATGTGGGGGTATCTTAATGTATTAGGATAAAAAAATGATCTTAATTAGCGAATACATGAAGGAAATACAGGGGTATTTAGATAGTGGTGATACACAAAACCTCAAGTATTGCTTACGTAAATTGCGGCTTTCACTTCAATCAGCCCCAAAGGTCGACAACTTTACTTGGCGTGGTAAAGATAAAACAGGTTTGACGATATTGGAGGTTGCTTGCTTGTGTGGCGACGGTGAGTTAGTAGAAACACTGCTAAATAAAAAGATAGGGATTAATGGAGCGGTAGTTTTTCCAGATGTAAATTCAAAAAATAAAGACGGGGATACCCCTTTACATTTTTTGTGTAAAGAAAAAGAAGGGGTGCCGTTGGAGCATTTGCTAAAAATCACAAAATTGTTATTAAAAAATGGTGCTAATAAAAATGCACAGAATAAAAAAGGAGAAACTCCAGTATATGCGTCGCGGAAGCTTAGGTTGAATATGTTTCCAGTAATGGCTTTTTTAATTGAACAAGGTGCAGATTTAAGTTTGAAAACTCTAAAAGGAAAAAGTCTTCTGCAAACAAAAGAAAATCGCACATCTTTGTTACATTCTTTTCTTCAGGCGAACGATCCTAATATTAATTATAAAGGGTTATGTCTTGCGCTTAAAAAACAACATGTAGATCTTAAACTGAAAGATATTAAATCTGGAGTGACCGCTTTACATCTAGTTGCTCTTCAAGGAAAACTTGACCTGTTGAATTTCTTTTTGGATGAAGGTTTAGAGATTACAAAAGATAAAGATGAGAATACGCCTTTGCATTATGCTGCTGCTTCTGGAACAGTAGAAGTGGCGAGGGCGTTATTTGAAGAGGATGCCACACAACTAAATATACAAAACAAACAAAAAGAAACCCCTTTGTATATCGCAGTGATGGCAGAAAAAGTAAATATCGTGCGATATTTATTAAGTAAAAATGCTGATCGTTCTTTACAGAACGATCAAGGGAAAACACCATTGTTGATTGCGCTAGAATGCGGTAATCAAAAAATAAAGAAGGCTTTTTTAGAGATCAAGCCTAATGTTGAGTCTACCATTACGACCAAGCCTGGTTTTTTTAAAAAGTTATGGGATCGTATAGAGTTGATTTCTTTAAGTTTTGCCAACTTCTGGACTGTTTTAAAAAATAAAATTACGCGTCGGCGTCTTCAGCAAAAAACGATAAAAAATGTTCTGACTGAAGGGAAGAGGGGTTTACATTCAATTTCACAAAACCAGCCTTCAATAATAGTAGGAAAAAATGACGTTCCAGCAGAACAGGAAAAAAAACCAGAAGAGCGGGACGCTTCTTTAAAAAAAAGCACTTGGTAAACACAGAGTCAAAAAAATATTGACGTGGGAGGGAGTTATGTCAAAAAATAAATCAAAGATATTATTGGATTCAGTTAGAAAGATTAAGAAAATCCAATTGCACGAAGTCGTGAAACTGAAAGCAAACGATGAAATAAAACAGTTGTCTGCAGAGCTTATTTTAGGATTATTGAAAGAAATGGGTTTAAAGGAGGGGAAACTTTCAGCGCAGATTAAAGCAAATATTATGGCTACTGATAAATTAATTCATCATATTAATGCATTGGATATTTTATTGATTATGAAGAACTTTAAAGTAGATGTATATGAGTTTTTTAAAGGTGCGCACTTTAAAACCCTCGATAATGGTGAACTTTATGAGGCTTTGCGAGATATTCCTGGAGTTGAAGCAAGGGTTTCGTCGCATTTTAGAGGCGAAAAAAAAGAAGAGCTGGGGATACACTGCGGATATATTATCCCTGAAATTTTAGTTTTAACAGTAAAAAAAGAAGATAAACGTGCGAGCCATTTTCAAATGGAAGCCTCCGCATGGCGCGGGGTGGCGGGTGTATGGAAGCATCCGTATACTCTTAAACATATTTCCGATACGGTGTGGTATTTTATGTTAAATTTATATGCCAAGCTGCTAACCGGTAAACCTATTAATTTAGGTGCTTATGGTTACTCTGAGCATGTTGACAGCAATCCTGTAGAAGTTCAGTTAAAAAAGGGTACACTTAATAACTATAAAGATAATTTATTGCTGGATTTGGAAAAACTAGCTTCACAATATCTGGAAGACACAGAACACCCCCCCCAAGATAGAGTCTTAACTTTTAAAACCTTGCCGCACTCTGAAAATGCTCTGGCTAAAAAAAATCACGAACTGCCAAGGAACACCACTAAACCTCCTAAACCTAAAGAAAATTAAGTTAATTAGCTTGTTTTTTGTTTTGAGACGGGACAGGTTTTGGTGTATTCTGTGGGGATTCCACAGTAGTAGTTTAGCGGTGCCGTATGTCCTTAGAATCTCCTATCCAATTTAGTGTGCTTGAAGGGCATGGACAGCGTTTGGATGCCTGGTTAGCAGGTGTGTTTAGTGATTATTCCCGTGCACAAATTGCTGATTGGATTCAAGCAGGACATGTGCAAGTCAAAGGTAAAGCTTGTGTTCCCGCTTACCGATTACGCCCCCAGGATAGTATTACGCTCGCGCTACAGTTACGAGACCCTTTAACGTTTTTACCTGAAAACATCCCTTTGAATATCGTTTTTGAAGACGATCATGTTCTGGTTATTAATAAACCAGCCGCTTTTGTAGTGCACCCTGGAGCAGGCAATTGGACAGGGACACTGTTAAATGCACTCTTACATCATTATCCTGATTCTAAACATATCCCACGCGCTGGGATTATTCACCGTTTAGATCAAGACACCACAGGGCTATTGTTAATCGCAAAAACAGAACCTGTCTACTTAAAATTAGTCGAACAACTGAGCTCTCGACAGGTAAAACGTAATTATTGTGCTTTAGTGAACGGACACCCACCCAGTATGGGGACCGTAGATGCCCCCATAGGGCGTCACCCTAAGGTGCGTACCAAGATGGCGGTTAATCCTGAAGGTAAACCCGCACGTACTTATTTTAAAGTGCGTGAAACTCTTCCTACTGCAACTTGGCTAGACCTTGCCTTAGAAACAGGCCGTACGCATCAAATTAGAGTCCACTTACAACATTTAGGGTTTCCGATCTTAGGGGATTCTGTGTATGGGGTAGCACATCCTGCATTAACTAGACAAGCGTTACATGCGCGCGCATTGAGTTTTAAACACCCCGTTACAGAAGAGCAGATTGTGTGTAAAGCTGAAATTCCAGAAGATTTTATGCGGTTATATGAGGCCCTTAAACTATGTTCAACGGACTAATACCCCAGTGGCCTGCGCCTGAGAAGGTACGGGCCTTTAGTACGTTTAGAACTGGGGGATATAGTGTTCCTCCTTGGGATAGCTTAAATTTTGCGACACATGTAGGGGACGCCCCTGACGTCGTGGTAAAAAACAGAACACTTTTAAAAAACACTTTAGCACTTCCCAAAGACCCTGCTTGGTTAATGCAAGTCCATGGAAATACTGTTATACAGGCTGAAGATTATCACGAAGTGGTGGATGCAGATGCGAGTATCGCTTTTACGCCTACCCATCCTTGTGTCGTAATGACCGCAGACTGTTTACCAGTTTTGTTAACTGACACTAAAGGATCTTTTGTTGCGGCATTACATTGTGGTTGGCGTTCACTCCAGGCGTTAATTATTCAAAAGACGATTGTGCGTGCTAAAGGGGTTCACCCTGCAGATATCTTGGCATGGTTAGGACCAGCTATAGGGCCTATTGCTTTTGAAGTAGGACCAGATGTCCCACAAGCTTTTTTAACTCAAGAACCTTATTTACGAGAAGCATTTGCTCCTGCTGCAGTGCCCCATAAGTGGCATGCAGATCTCTATGCTATTGCACGCCTACAGTTGAACAACTTAGGTGTGATGCAGGTTTTTGGAGGAGGACATTGCACTTATACTGAATCAGAACACTTTTTTTCATACAGACGCAACGCTGTAACTGGAAGAATGGCAACCTTAATCTGGCTAACCTCTTGAAAAATTGCCCCTCAGTCACCATCATCTAGGGTAGGTGTTGAGAATGGTAATAAAGAAGAGGTTCACTATATGCGTTTTGATAAATTAACGACAAAATTTCAAGAAGCTTTTGCTGAGGCGCAATCTTTGGCGCTAGGTAAAAATCATTCAGCTATAGAACCCGTACACCTTCTAAAATGCATGTTAGAACAAGAAGGGGGCACAGTACGCCCTTTATTGAATAAGGCTAAAGTAAAATTAGCCCCCCTACGTACCGCAATTCAAGAAAAATTGGAACAGTTACCCACCTTAGGAAAAACTACTGGAGAGATTCGCCCTAGTGATGAGCTTATACGCTTATTAAATTTAACTGACCGTAAAGCACAACAAATGTCGGACCAGTTTATTTCCAGTGAAGTTTTTATTATGGCAGCAGTAGAGGATGGTTCTAATCAGCTGCTTGAATTACTTAAAAAGGCTTCCTTGGATACCAAACTTTTACAAGAAACCTTTGAAAAAGGTCGTGGAGATGAATCCATTACTGAACAAAATAGCGAAGAAAAACAACATGCTTTAGAAAAATATACTAGAGATCTGACCGAGCTTGCTGAAAAAAATAAATTAGACCCCGTAATTGGGCGTGATGACGAAATCAGACGTGCCATTCAAGTTTTAGGGCGTAGAACTAAAAATAATCCTGTATTCATTGGTGAGCCAGGGGTAGGTAAAACAGCTATCGCCGAAGGGTTAGCGCAACGTATTATTCAAGGGGCGGTTCCTGAAAGCTTAAAAGGTAAAAGAGTATTAACTTTAGATTTAGGTGCTTTAATTGCGGGTGCTAAATATAGAGGAGAGTTTGAGGAACGATTAAAAGGTGTGTTAAATGACTTGGCAAAACAAGAAGGGGAAATCATCTTGTTTATTGACGAGCTGCATACTTTAGTGGGGGCCGGTAAAGCCGATGGTGCTATGGATGCCAGTAATATGCTCAAACCCGCGTTAGCCAGAGGTGAATTGCATTGCATGGGCGCTACGACCTTAGATGAGTATCGCCAATATATTGAAAAAGACGCCGCCTTAGAACGACGCTTTCAGCCTATTTATATTCAAGAACCTACCGTGGAAGATACGATTGCTATTTTACGTGGTTTGAAAGAAAAGTATGAATTGCACCATGGGGTAGATATCACAGACCCAGCGATTATTGCCGCAGCTACTTTATCGCACCGTTATATTGCAGACCGTCAATTACCGGATAAAGCAATTGACCTTATTGATGAGGCTGCAAGTCGGATTAGAGTAAGTTTGGATTCTAAACCAGAGGTAATGGATAAATTAGAGCGTAAGTTAATTCAATACAAAATTGAATTGGCGGCTTTAAAGGACGATCAAGATGCAGCTTCTGTGAAACATCGCGAGGATTTACAAAAACAATTACTGGAGAGTGAAACCAAGTTTCATGAGCTGCAAGATAGATGGAATACTGAAAAATTGGCATTGCAAGGCAGCCAATCTGTTAAACAAAAGTTGGAACAAGCCAAAGCTGATTTTGAAACCGCTTCTCGTACTGGGGACTTAACCCGGATGTCAGAGCTGCGTTATGGTACCATCCCAGAGTTAGAAAAACAGCTGGCGGATGTTTCTTCTGTTAATGTCCAGCATTTTCAGTTACTTGAAAATAAAGTGACAGAAGAAGAAATTGCTGAAATTGTAGCGCGCTGGACGGGGATCCCAGTTACTAAAATGCTGGAAACAGAACGCGTAAAGCTGCTGCACATGGAAGCAGATTTGGAAAAACGTGTGGTAGGACAACACGAGGCCTTACAAGCCGTTGCAAATGCGATCCGTAGGTCCAGAGCAGGATTGTCAGACCCTAATAAGCCCATTGGGTCATTTTTGTTTCTAGGGCCAACCGGCGTAGGTAAAACAGAAACTTGTAAAGCCTTAGCTGAGTTCTTGTTTGATACAGAACAAGCGATGATTAGAATCGATATGTCCGAGTATATGGAAAAACATTCTGTATCACGTTTAATTGGTGCACCTCCTGGGTATGTAGGGTATGAAGAAGGTGGCCATTTAACGGAAGCTGTACGTAGAAGACCTTATTCTGTGTTGTTATTAGATGAACTTGAAAAGGCTCACCAAGATGTATTTAATATCTTATTACAGGTCCTAGAAGATGGTCGGTTAACAGACAGTCAAGGTCGAGTGGTGGACTTTAAGAATACGATTATTGTGATGACTTCTAATATCGGGTCTGCTGTTATTCAAGAGCTTGCTGAAAAAGGAAAATCAGATCAGGTGCGTAATAAAGTATTGGCACTGTTGCCACAATACTTTAGGCCTGAACTGATTAACCGTATGGATGAAATTGTAATTTTTGAACCTCTTCAAAAACAACATATTCGTAATATCGCTAATATTCAACTGGCGTCCTTGCGTAAGCGATTAGCTGAACGTTCTATAAAATTAGAGATCACAGATGCTGCACTTGACCAACTGGCTGCCCTAGGGTTCGATGTGGTATATGGTGCAAGACCTCTAAAAAGGTTGATTAGACAGGCTATTGAAAACCCGCTCTCCCATAGTATTTTAAATGGGGAGTTTGCTGCTCAAGATCATGTTTTAATTGATGTGCAGCACGGTGAGTTTAGCTTTACTAAAAGTAGTCAAGCTAGCAACGCATAGATTTTTGGGTATAAGAAAGAGGGGGGGGAACCCCCTCTTTACTTATGGACACCATATTTTATGTTAGTTTGTTTGCTTATATTGGTCGATTCTACTGCTTAGAAAGCAGATCTGCGGTGGTGATATAACGACACTCTATGGTACAATAAGCTCCAGTCATAATTTAGTATCATTACAGGACTGGGGAATTCCATGACCCGATTTATATTTGTAACAGGCGGAGTGGTTTCTTCCCTTGGAAAAGGCATCTCTGCAGCATCCTTAGCGGTTATCCTACAGGCCAGAGGCCTTAAGGTTACCCTCCTCAAACTAGACCCCTATATTAACGTCGACCCAGGCACGATGAGCCCGTATCAGCACGGGGAAGTCTTTGTGACCGAAGATGGGGCAGAAACAGATTTAGACCTAGGTCACTATGAGCGTTTCTTAGATATTCCTATGTTGCGTAAAAACAGTACTACCACAGGTAGAATTTACTGGGATGTCTTACAAAAAGAACGTCGGGGTGATTACTTAGGGGCGACTGTACAAGTTATTCCTCATATTACAGATGAAATCACAAAAACGATCTTAAATGCCGGCGAAGGTATGGATATCGTATTGGTTGAAATTGGTGGAACAGTAGGGGATATCGAATCCCTACCTTATTTAGAAGCTATTCGACAAATGGGCTTAACCTTAGGTAAACAACGTACGCTTTATTTGCATTTAACATTGGTCCCTTATTTATCTAAAGCGGGTGAATTAAAAACAAAACCGACACAACACTCCGTAAAAGAGTTGCGTTCCATTGGTATTCAGCCAGACATCTTGCTTTGCCGTTGTGAAAAAAATCTTCCTGACAGTGATAAACGTAAAATTGCGTTGTTCACAAATGTGGAAGAAGAAGCGGTGATGACAGCGATGGATGTTTCTTCTATTTATGAAATCCCTTCAGCTTTACAAAAACAAGGGTTAGACGACATCGTATTACGTAAGTTGAATATTCAAGCACCAGCTGCTGATTTAAGTAAATGGACCGCTTTGTGTCAACGTGCGCGTCAAATTAAAGATACAATTCACGTGGCGATTGTAGGTAAGTATGTGGGCTTAGCCGATGCTTATAAGTCTGTTCAAGAAGCCTTATTGCATGCAGGGATTCATCATCAAGCAAAAATATTGATTGAAGCGATAGATCCCGAAGTCTTAGAAAAAGAAGGCACTTCTCTCTTAGATACCGTAGATGCCATATTGGTACCTGGTGGATTTGGGGAAAGAGGGATTGAAGGGAAAATTTTAGCGATTCAGCATGCACGTTTACATAACAAACCTTTCTTTGGGATTTGCTTGGGGATGCAACTTGCTTTAGTAGAGTTCGCGCGTAGTGAATTGGGCTGGAAAACCGCAAACAGTACAGAATTTGATGCCAACACTACGCATCCTGTGATTGATTGGGTTCGGGAATGGAAAGATAGTGAAGGTGCAACGCAATATCGTGAGCAAACCGGTGATAAAGGCGGCACGATGCGTTTAGGCGCACAATCTTGCGTATTAATGCCAGGAACAAAAGCACGCGAGTGTTATGGCGCTGATAGCATCGTAGAGCGTCACCGCCATCGTTATGAAGTGAACGGCAAATATGTTGCTGAGCTTCAAAAAGCAGGTTTGGTGTTTTCAGGATGGTCTCAAGATAAGCGTTTGGTAGAAATGTTAGAAATTTCAGATCACCCGTGGTTTGTGGGTTGCCAATTTCACCCTGAATTTAGTTCACGCCCGCATAACGGACATCCCTTATTTAATGGTTTTATTGGTGCTGCAGTGCAATACCATCACTTAGCACAAAAGGAAAAGAATAATGAAACTGTGTCACTTTGAAATTGGGCCCAGAAAGCCTTTCTTTTTAATTGCCGGACCTTGTGTCATTGAAAGTCGTCAAATGACTTTGGATGTTGCTGGATACTTAAAAGAGATTACAGATAAACTGAACATCCCCTTTATCTTTAAGTCTTCCTTTGATAAGGCGAATCGTACATCCCATTTGAGTCCCCGTGGCGTAGGGATGGATGAGGGTCTGAAAATTTTGGCGGAAGTTAAGTCTCAGTTTAAGATCCCTGTTTTAACAGATGTGCATGAAGATACAGATATGCCTACCGTGGCTTCAGTAGTGGATGTGTTACAAACTCCTGCTTTTTTATGCCGACAAACCAATTTTATTCAAAAAGTGGCGGCTTGTGGTATCCCTGTGAATATCAAAAAAGGTCAATTTTTATCTCCTTGGGAAATGAAGTCTGTTGTTGAAAAAGCACACGCTATGGGCAATAACCAAATTTTAGTTTGTGAGCGTGGTGCAAGCTTTGGTTATAACCAACTCGTAGTTGATATGCGTTCCTTAGCGATTTTAAGAGAGACCGGATGCCCCGTTGTGTTTGATGCAACCCATTCTGTACAGTTGCCGGGAGCTGCAGGTAATGCCTCTTCTGGGTTACGTGAGTTTGTGCCAGTGTTAGCACGTGCTGCATTAGGGGTAGGAGTCAGTGGAGTCTTTATGGAAACCCATCCTAATCCTGATAAAGCCTTTAGTGATGGCCCTAATTCTTGGCCTTTAGCTAAAATGGAGGCACTCTTAGAAAGCCTTCTTGTGATAGACCAGGCTGCTAAAAGTCAAAGCTGGATGGAAGAAACAGTTTCTAGCTAATTATTGAATAATTTTTTCGTGAAGGGATGCAGTATGCACATACAACAACTGATTGCGCGTGAAATCTTAGATTCTCGTGGTTGGCCGACGATTGAAGTAGATGTAATTTTAGATAATGGCATCATGGGGCGCGCTGCGGTGCCTTCAGGGGCTTCTACAGGCTCTCGAGAGGCGCTCGAACTCAGAGATGGGGATAGCGCACGCTACCTAGGACGTGGTGTACAAAAATGCGTCCATAACGTGGTTGAGCTGATTCAGCCGGCCTTATTAGGCTTTGCAGTGGTTGACCAGGCTGCTATTGATGCGTTGTTGATTAAATTAGATGGCTCTCCCATTAAAGCGAACTTAGGGGCAAACAGCTTGTTAGCGGTTTCTTTAGCCTGTGCACGTGCCCGTGCGCAAGTCTTAGAAGTGCCACTGTATGCAAGCTTCCAAACCGAAGTATCTCCTTGTTTACCAGTTCCTTATTTAAACGTATTGAATGGCGGTCAACATGCGGATAATGGCTTAGATATTCAAGAATTTATGATTTTACCGATTGGAGCATCTACTTTTAAAGAAGGGTTGCGTTATGGTGTAGAAGTTTATCAAGCTTTAAAATCAGTGCTCAAAAAAGCCGGTTTAAGTACGGCAGTAGGAGATGAAGGGGGCTTTGCACCGCATTTATCTTCTCATGAAGCAGCAATTGAGCAATTATTAAGCGCTATTGAGCTTGCAGGGTTTAATACAGGCAAAGATATTGTTTTAGCTTTAGATTGTGCGGCTAGTGAGTTTTATAAAAATGGGGCTTATCAATTAGGTCAAGAAGCACTTTCTTCAGAAAAATGGGTAGATCGTTTAGCTGGATGGGTAAAACAGTATCCTATTTATTCTATCGAAGATGGTATGGCTGAAGAAGATTGGAAAGGTTGGCAGCATCTCTATGATACTTTAGGGCCGCGGGTTCAACTGGTGGGGGACGATCTGTTAGTGACGCAAAAAGCTTTTGTAGAAAAAGCGATGCATCCTCAATTATGTAATGCAGTGCTCCTAAAACCAAATCAAGTTGGTACACTAACAGAAACATTAGAGACTTTAGCGCTAGCCCGACAATATGGCTGGAATGCTGTATTTTCTCATAGATCTGGAGAAACCGAGGATAGTTTTCTGGCAGATCTTGCAGTAGGTACTGGAGTAGGACATATTAAAACAGGTGCGCCTTGTCGTAGTGAACGGGTGGCTAAGTACAATCAGTTATTACGGATAGAACAAGCAGACCCTAGCTTAAGGTATCAAGGACCTCAGATCAGATGGCAAAAGTTTTAAGTATCTTGTTTTTAGCTGTATTCGTAGGATTACAGGCGCGACTCTGGATGGGGCCGGGCAGTATTCAGCATATTATGCATTTAAAGGCAGATCTTAGAGCACAACACGAACGCGTATCTGGACTACGTTTACGCAATCAGCAATTGATGGCGGAAGTGAAAGATTTAAAAAACAGTATGGATGCGTTAGAAGAACGTGCCAGACATGATATGGGTATGATTCGAGAAGGGGAGACATTTTTCCAATATGTACCAAGCAAATAATAACACCAACACGCCCTTATGGATCGTCGTACCCGCAGGTGGTACTAGCCAACGTTTTGGGAGCCCCAAGTTACTCAAAATGGTAGCGGGAAAGCCTTTGTTACAGTGGACTTTGGAGCGCTTGCTTGCGCTACCTTTAGATATCGCTGGGATTGTACTGGTTTACCCAGAAACTTTAGCTAAAGAATTTAAGGTTTTTGAACAGTTGTCGGAAAAATTACGTAGTGTTTCTGGCGGTCGTACCCGTGCTGAATCTGTACATTGTGGATTAAAGGCTATTCCTACCCCTCATCCTACCTGGGTGATGGTGCATGATGCGGCACGTCCACATTTTAATGCAGAGGATGTGGCAGGGTTATGGTGTCACACTCAAAACCATACAGTCGGCGGAGTGCTATGTAGACCTATGACCTCTTCTATTAAAAAGCGTTTAGAAAATAATGAAGTGTATTCGTTATCTAGAGATTCAGTAGTAGAAGTATTAACACCACAAGTATTTAAATACGATTTACTAGATAAAGCATTGGCAGCTTACGCGTTAGATCCAACTGTCACTGATGAAGCTTCTTGTGTAGAAAAACTAGGGTTGTTGTGTACTAGTTATATGACCCAAAGGGTGGTACCAAAGCTCACTTATGAATATGAGTTGGATTGGCTAGAGTATTGTTTACAAAAACAAGATGCTTAGTTTTTTAACCAACAAAGTAAAAACAATTAGCTTGGCAAAATATCTTAAATCTATTAGGATATCTAATAGAAAATTCTATATTTTGGGGTTAAAAGTGAAGAACAAGTTTTTTTATGCAGCATTATTGAGCAGTCTGTTTGTTAGCGGTTGTTCT
Source organism: uncultured Francisellaceae bacterium (assembly GCA_964524705.1). Taxonomy (GTDB): domain Bacteria; phylum Pseudomonadota; class Gammaproteobacteria; order Berkiellales; family Berkiellaceae; genus CAZGDB01. The sequence goes on along the minus strand of CAZGDB010000006.1, from coordinate 16,357 downwards.
TCCCGTAATGATACTGCCCCTGTTGTTACTTATTCTTCTGCAAGCACAAACAAAGACAGTAAACTGACATCTGCAAAGTTTCAAGAAGAGACTACCACTTTTAGTAGTAATCATAGCAGTTCTACAACTATACCAGAGACAACAGCAGCTGCGCCTGAAACTACAGAACATAAACAAACCGCGCCGTTTGCAGAAAGTTTACCAAAAGCACAAGAACAACCACAAGTGGCTGAAACAGAAACTGCTATTAATACAGAAACGGATACACCCCCTCAAACTACTGAAGCTGCAGTTACAGAAGATGCTGAGCAACCTGCTGTACAACAACAAATAGCAGAAGCTGCCATTGAGCCTGAATCTGCTCCAGCACCAGCACCTAAAAAGACAGGGCGTTGGGTATGGCCGACTCAAGGTAAAGTCATTCAAGATTTTAAAGGTGATAAGCATACCAACAAGGGAATTGAAATTGGAGGTTCTGTAGGTACGCCAATTCACAGCGCGGATGAAGGTACAGTGATTTACCAAGGTAGCGGAATTAAAGGCTACGGCAAAATGGTAGTGATCAAACACAGCGATGGTTATGTCACAGCTTATGCTCACAATGATGATATCGTTGTTAAAGAAGGTGACACTGTTAAACAAGGTCAAAAAATTGCAACCATGGGTAAAAGTGGGGCAGACCAGGTTAAATTACATTTTGAGATCAGACGTAATGGTCGTCCTATAGATCCTATGCAAGAACTACCAGAGTAATGCCAACGGAGCAATAGCATTAGTATGGCTCCTCAAGAAATGAGGCGCTTATGCCATATCAGCGAGACTTTTTTGAAGCAGTACAGTTTGGTCGTGTGGAGCAAATTAAGGAATTAATTACTGCAGGTGCAGATATTAATGCGAAGAACCCTGAAGGATGGGGAGCCCTGCATTATGCTGTACAGAATCGCGATATTGCTGTCGTTCATTTACTGCTTTCAGAAAAAAACATTAACGTAAATATTACCAATTTTTATAATGTAACCCCCTTGCATATGGCTGCCAATAATTGTCATTTAGAAATCGTGAAAGCACTCATTGCGGCAAAAGCGGATATAAATATAAAAAGAAAAGATGGATTGACGGCGTTATTATTAGCGGCACAACACGTGAATAGCGCTATTATTATATTTTTATTGCAACAAAAAAACATTTTAATTAATAGCCCTAACGATAATAATGCGAACGTGCTCCATTTTTTAGATCGGGATGGCCTTCCAAATTTTACAAACCAGCTACGTGTGGGTGGAGCTTTAGAGTGGCGCTCTTATGATACCAATGGGTGGCAAAGTATTCACGACCCCCATACGGAAGTATCAATAAAAAACAGTATTATTAAACTTAGTGCCGATAAAACACCACAAATGATAGAGAATGCATATGTAGAATTTGTAGCGTATATTGCAAGCCCCGCCTTTAGTGTGGATATTGAAGAAATAAGTCAAACCCCTTTTGGGGAAGGATGGATTGGAGAATATACTAAATCAGAAAATACTACGGCACAACAAAGAGCAGCGCTTTTGAAACGAGTGATAGCTGGCGAAGGAGAATACCCCAGTTATATTGATAGAGTGATGCATCATAATAATTCCGAAAGTGTTAAGAAAAACTTTAAAACAGTAGCAGGATTAGTTTGGCTGGCGATTCATGATACAGAACATTTAATAGCGATTAAGCATATAAAAAATACGCCTTGCTTAGATGATCAAGACACAAATGAAGTTGTCCAAAAAAAAATTGATATTGAACTCAAAGATATACGTCATAATTTATGGAAACGTATTGTGAGTATACAATATGAGTATTTACAGCCCGGTCAATCTGTAGAAGCGTATTACCCTGCCTGTGCGCCTGGAACCATCAACCACCACTTGGCTATATTAAATCAGATACATGAACAGGTCAGGGTTAGTAATCAACCCGAAACCCCTGTTGTTAATAAAGACTCTAGTCTTAAACTACAATTATTAGCGAATGGCTACGTAGGATTAACAGCAGTTATTGTTCAGGCGTTTCAAAAAAAAGAAGCATTGTTGTGTGATATCGTAGATGTATTGAGTATTGAGGGGTGCACTCACCAAATGTATACTTCCTTTTTAGCCAATACAAATCTTTTCCCACGCACTGTAAGTACTCAATTTGCTTTAGAAAAATTATTAGGAACTATTAAGGCATCTTTTCAGCATGAAAGTAGGTTGGCGCATTTGGAATTAGAAGATGCATTAAGAGAAATGCCGTTTATGGAAATCATGCAAGTCTTGCTAAATTTAAAAAAAGAAATATGTGAAATCAGCGTTACATCAAACCCCTCTTATTTGGCAAGCTCTGCTTCAATTATTTCAGCTTCGGAGCAACATATTGCAACGGAAAGTAAACGTTTTTCACATTTCAAATACTAACCTGTTAAAAATATAAATCGTGTAATATCAACTTTCTTTAAGTGCCCCTAGCACAATTTTTAAAAATGGGTGATTTTTTTGAACTTTTGTCTCTTTTTTTACTCTCATTACGTAGTTACATTTAATAATGCTGTGGAACGAGGGGGAACTGTGTATAGTAATCAAAAGCCTGCAGAGATAGAGGATGCGTTGAAGGTGCTTCCTTTATCCTTTGAAGAGGAAGTCGATACTGAAACGGAAGAACCCAAGCTTGTTTCTGTTGACACTTCAGATCAAGAAGCAGAGCTTCAATATGAGCATAATGTTTTTAAAATTTATGCTTATCAAGTCAATAAAATAGTACGTATGGATTTTGCTTCAGAAATAGAATGTATCCATAAAGCACAAGCAGGGGATATCGCTGCCCGTAATAAAATGGTTGAATCTAATCTTAGATTAGTAATGAAACTAGCCAATAAATATCGTGGCTCTAAAACGCACTTATTAGATTTAATTGAAGAAGGTAATCTCGGTTTAATGCATGCCATTGAAAAGTTTGACCCTAGCTTGGGATTTAAATTTTCTACCTATGCCTCCTATTGGATCCGCCAACGTATGCAGTTAGCATTACATTCCAGCAGATCTGTACGACTCCCAGTTCATATTCAAAAGAAAATTATGCATTTAGGAAAAATCAGTGCTAAATGTGCGCAGGACCTACAACATCCAGCAGCCTGTACAGAACTGGCAAAGGCCTCAGGGTTTAGTGAAGAAGAAATTGCAGATCTGCAAACTTTTATAGAACCCTTTATCTCTTTGGATTCTAAGCTCAGTGATGACCGAGAACATACGTTGTTAGATCTCTTTGGCTCGCATGCCTATAACCCCTCAGAAGTGGCTCAGAATGAAGAATTAAGGGATTGTATTCAACAACATGTACACACCCTGAAAGCACAATATCGTGAGGTTTTAACTTTACGCTTTGGATTAGATGGAGAACAATCTCATTCTTTAGAAGCAACGGCACAACTATTAGGGATTTCACGGGAGAAAGTACGTGCCTGCCAAAATCGTGCCCTTCAAATTATTAAAGACAGATTACGTAAACAGGGGATATCTTCTTATCCTTTGTGAGATATTTGCCCGATGTGTACTAAGCCAAGGTTCACACTATAAAAATAACCCTTTGATTTTATTTGAAAAAACAATAACTCTTTGTAAGCTGGCCACCATAACCCTGCTTGTACATCTTTTAAAAAGGCATAGACTCTCAACAAGTGATAGCAAGGATGTTGTCACAGGGAGCCTGACACGGATGTTCGCAAGGATGCAGTAGTATAGGCAAAGGATTGCCTGCCTTTTTTGAGACGCCGTTACGGCGCCTCAATGGCCACAGGAAGACGCTCTTCTTGATAAAATACCCATAAACCTAATGCAAAAAGCGTCATAGCAACCCAATATTGCCAATAAATGCTTTCTTCTAACCACAACCATCCAAATAAGCTTGCAAAAAATGGTGTGACTAAACCTGCAAAAGACATAAAAGTTGCTGAGAAACGTTTTAATAAAAAACCATATAAATTGTAACAAATGACGTTAGATACCAATAACATGACAACCATGCTTTCTACAAACAATAACTCTTGACCTGGTGTGATAGGCAAAGGGGCCCATGGTTCTCCAGCTAGCCAAGAATGCACCAGCGCTAAACTACCACCAATCAACATGCTCAGGCCATTAGCTAACCAAACGCTACAAGAAAATGTTTGAGTGGTTTTTTTCAATAAAATCCAACCAAGACTGCTGGTAAACACTGCAACTACGATGGCAAGTTCGGGGAGTTTAAAACTTAACCACTCTACGCTTTCAGATTGTGGGATAAACAAAATAGGTAACAAGCCCATAAAGCCGATGACTAACCCAAGCCATTTTTTGTTAGTCAAACGTTCACCTAAAACACAAAATGCTAGAAAGGCAGCGACAAAAGGAGAAAGTGAATAAACTAAACAAGCTTTAGCGGAAGGCATATATTGCATACCCCAGATTTCAGCAATGTTTGTAATATAAATACCTGTAAGCGCTAAGAGCACAAGAGATCCGACCGCTTCTTTACGAATTTTAAGGCCCCCATTACGCCAGGCCTCCCAGGCTAATAAAACTAAACCTGCTACAAACATACGTGACCCAATTAGAAAAAAGGGTGCTGTGAACGCAAGTGCGAATTTACTTAAAGTGAATAAACTAGCAAAGAGTGCAAATAATCCTAAAACCCATAACATACTACTGATTCCTGTATTGTTCTTTGAGAAAGCTATATAGCTGATTAAACCATTAAAATGCATTGATTGCAATCCAAAGACACCCTATAATTCAGGTAGTTTTTCAAAGGTGAGTTGCTTGGTGAATAAAAAAGAGTTGGCATTACGATTGGCAGACAAACTACAGGTGAGTGCACCACAAAGCCATCGTTTATTAAATGGCTTTTTAGAACATTTAACACAAGCAATTTTACAAAAAGAGGGTGCAGAGCTGCGTGGTTTTGGGTCTTTTAAAATAACTGAACACACTAGCCAAAAGCGTAACCCTAAAACCGGGGAACAGCTCCCCCCTAAACCTCGCTTAAAAGTACATTTTAAACCAAGTAAGTTTGTAAACAAAAGCAAATTAGATAAATAATAATTAGAGAGGCTTTATGCGCATTCAAACCACCCCTGTCAGAGTTGGTAAGATTATCATAGGTGGGGGTGCGCCCGTTGTTGTGCAATCTATGACCAACACGCCTACAGAAAATATTGCTGCAACCGCGGCTCAATCTTTTGCATTATGGAAAGCAGGCTCAGAGTTAGTGCGTATTACAGTGAATGATGCAGCAGCAGCTGCAGCAGTACCTGCGATTTATGATAAGTTAATTCAAATGGGGTGGCATGAGCCGTTATTAGTGGGTGACTTTCATTATAATGGTCATCAACTCTTGAATGATTACCCTGAAACCGCAAAAGTATTGGCGAAATATCGTATTAATCCTGGGAATGTAGGCTTTGGGGCCAAACAAGATAAACAGTTTTCAACCATAGTAGAACATGCTTTAAAGCATGATAAACCTATTCGGATTGGGGTGAACTGGGGTAGTTTAGATCAAGCCTTGCTTGCACATAAAATTGAAACCAATTTAGCATTGTCTCAACCAGAACCTATGGCGATTGTGATCCAAGAAGCATTAGTAGAATCAGCTTTACAAAGCGCTAACTTTGCACAAAAAATGGGCGTTGCTGAAAATAAAATAGTCTTATCTTGTAAGGTAAGCGAGGTTAGTACCTTGATTTCTGTTTATCGTAAGCTAGCAGAACGTAGTAACTTTGCTTTACATCTAGGGTTAACAGAGGCAGGGATGTCTACCAAGGGGATTGTGGCGACGGCAGTGGCTTTTGGGGTGCTTTTACAGGAAGGAATAGGGGATACTATTAGGGCCTCCTTAACGCCCGAAGCCGGCGGCGACAGAACCCAGGAAGTGAGGGTTTGCCAGGAAGTATTGCAAGCGATGGGTTTGCGTCAATTTAGACCAGCGGTGACGGCTTGCCCTGGCTGTGGTAGAACGACAAGTACCGTATTTCAATCTCTGGCCGCGCGTATACAAAAGCATATAGACGAACAGATGCCAATTTGGAAATCGTGCTATCCTGGTGTAGAGGCTGTTAAAATTGCAGTCATGGGGTGTATCGTGAATGGTCCTGGAGAAAGCAAGCATGCCGATATTGGGATTAGTTTGCCAGGTACCGGTGAGATGCCTAAGGCGCCAGTTTTTATTGAAGGTAAGAAAGTAATTACCCTTCAGGGTGAGCATCTTGCAGATGAATTTATTCAGATTTTAGAAGGGTATTTAAAACAGAGGTTTGCAGTACAAATCACAACATAGGGAGCGTGTTATGCGTCGGATACTTTGGTTGTCCTTTTTATTATGCTTGTTACCACAAATTGCCATAGCTGAAGTCAAATCTATCACCTTAGCGGGGAGTGAGCGCTTTAATTATAATAATGTGGATAAGACAGGGCTGTATTGGGATATTATAAACGCTATTTTTACAGAAAAAGGCGTGACGATTAGTTATCAAAATTTACCTTATTTAATTGCAGCTCAACAAGTGAGTGAAAAAAAAATAGATGGTGCGTTTGTGTATGCTAAACAACCACCACGTAATGTATTGTATTCTGAACAGCCTATGGATCATATAACGTTGGTTGCTCTTTTTAAAACGGATCGTAATCCTGATTTTAAAGGTATGCCTAGTTTGGAAAAAAAAATCGTCGCTATTTACAAAGGGTATGATTTTGAAAGTATGATGGGTGTACCTTTTACCAAGAACAGTTTTACAGAACTAGAAACCGGGCTGAAAAAAGTGCGTGATACGTATGCTGATTTTTTAATAGATTACGAAGAGGATATTAAAGTAGCCAGTGAAGCGGCTTTCTTAGATCTCTCTACCTTTAGTATGAAGCCAGTCATAGATTTTGATGTATATTTTATTGCTAGTGATACACCGCAAGGTAAAGAAGTGATGGATATGTTTAATAAAGGTATGAAAGAGCTGGTAAGTTCTGGAAAGCTCGAAAAAATGCGTGATAAGTGGACGACTAAAAAATCAACACATTAATTAGTGGTGATAGATAAGAAAAAGCCGAGCTAAGCTCGGCTTTTTCTTAGAATTAAAAATACGTCGATATATTAACCTTGTGGCAATAAGAATAATCCAATCACACAAATCATGCCTGCAAACCATGCCAAGCTACGTAACGTCGCTTTATCGGTTACAAAACAAGCCCCATAAGCAATACGGGACGCTAAAAAGATATACGCTAAGCGATCAATAGAGTCCTGTTCAGCTCCCATGGTGTGTGCCACGATAACCGCTGCTGCAAAAGCAGGTAGGATTTCATAAGAGTTTTGTTCTACCCAAAGGCAACGTCTGGCCCAGCCTTTGGCTTTTTCTAAGGTGTCTCGTGGGGCATGGTTATTGAACCCTGGAGTGCCCACCTTAGCGGCAACCACAAAGAAATAGGGGAACAAAATCACTGCCAATAAACACCAATACGCATTCGTCATGTTCAAAAACTCTCAAATAGGTTAAAAACGTTTATACAAGGCTAACGGATGTTAAGGTTCTTTGCAAATACCCGTTATTCCCACGGTTCACTGGTTAATTCTGTTAGCGGTTCATTCTCTGACAACCTGCTAACTAACTTAATATCGTGAGTCACTTGTTGTTTTTCGAGATCTTTAAAATTCCATAAATCCTTATCCATCAATTGGGAGACCTGTACTGATTGAAGGGAGTGTAGAATGTTGCTTGGGATCTTAGGGTTATCGATAGATAGGTTATGTACCAAGGCTTTGATGCGCTGGCGTGCTAGATTTTCCTGATTTCCACACAACTGACAGGGGATGATCGGAAACTTACGTTCATTGGAGTAAGCGATGATGTCCTTTTCTTGGCAGAATGCCAAAGGGCGGATCACAATATGTCTTTTATCATCGGTTAATAACTTAGGTGGCATACTAGATATTTCACCCATATAGAACATAGACATAAGGACAGTATGTACTAAATCATCACGATGATGCCCCAAGGCAATTTTATTAAACCCATGTTTACGGGCATACCCATAAATCACTCCACGTCTTAAACGGGAGCAGAGGGAACAGTAGGTTTTACCAGGTTCTATTTTTTCTTTTACAATACTAAAAGTATCTTCGCGAAGCACTTCAAATGGGATATTCATTTTTGTGAAATACTCGCGTAATCCCGCATCCTCCCAACCTGGTTGCCCTTGATCAAGCGTGAGCACTTGCATAGAAAATTTATGGTTAGTCTTTAAGCGCAGAATATTGAGTAGGGTAGCCATGGTAAAGGAGTCTTTACCACCGGAAACGCATACCAAAACCTTGTCGCCTGACTGAATTAAGTTAAAATACTCAATAGCCTTACCGGTGTAATGTAAAAGTTTTTTTTCAATTTTGCTGTGTAGGTATTGTTGTTGCCACTCTGAAAACATACTGCAGTGCTTATTTTAGATTAAGAAAACCAACTGGCATTATACGTATATTTTTGAGTTCTGAAAGACTTTTCTATAGGCGATCGTGCGATTGAGCTATTAACGCTATTCCTTTGATAACTGCTAACAAGCCTGGGCAGCTCTCTTTTCCCATTTTTTCTTTATCTTCCCCGAAAGACCTACCAGCAGAACATTTTGCGCAGTTGATAACTCTCAACTATGGTTAAAAGGTAAGTTGAATTTCTTACATGGTTTTAAACAAGGAGGTCCTTATGTTTAATCCTATTTTAGAATACCGTCCGCTTCCACACCATGTTTTTGACCAAGTGTTACATTTCCAACATCTTAAAGCACAACAGTTTTTTCCTCAACGTATGCAGCTTTTAAATCGTATAAAACAAGAATTAGCAGAGTATACTGGCCAAGATTTTCTTATTTCTGTAGATCCATTTATGAACACCGTTTCTTATAATCATCAAGCTGTGATTGGTTTTAGTGATCTAGGTGGAAATGAGGGGAGTGTTATTTTTTGGTTAGCTCATGAATGGGGGCATCTCATACATCAAGATTCAATGGGGCGGCCGCATGTGCCAGCTGACATAAAGGAACAGCAAGCAGATATTTTTGCAGCTACTTTTATGCGTAAAAAAGGATACGCAATAGAAGGTATCCTTGACACCCTGAGAATTATGCCACAACCTCAAGACCCTATGGATGAGCATGGACAAACGGATGAGCGTATGCGACGCATTTATCATGCGTATCTAGGATACCCGCAACAATTCCCAGCCCAGTATGCACAACCACATCCGCATGTAGCTCATTTAGAACCTCGCAGGCAACCACAGCTATACTCACATCAACCCACACACGTGCAAAAGAGCAGGCTACAGCCAACTCAAACCCACACCTTCGCACTACAACGAGATACTTTTAAGGTTACTTGCTAAAAAAGGGAAATCATGGCAGTATGAGGAAGCTAGAATATGCCTAATAGGTAGTTATATGACTATAAAAAACGCTACTACTTCCTCTTCTGCCTATCAATTTTCATTTAAGCCTACTGCTGCTTTATTGGGGCTTCAAAACCTCTTTATTGCCTTTGGTGCTTTAGTTTTAGTCCCTATTTTAACCGGTCTAGACCCTTGTGTAGCTTTATTTACAGCTGGGCTTGGCACTTTAATATTTCAAGTAATTACAAAGGGGCAGATCCCCATATTTTTAGGCTCTTCCTTTGCCTTTATCGCACCAACCATCTACGGCGTTCAAACCTGGGGGGTAAGTGGCACTTTATGTGGTTTAGCTTCTAGTGGGGTAGTGTATTTATTATTAAGTCTTTTAGTGCGCGTACGAGGCCGTGAATGGCTTCTAAAAGTATTCCCTCCCATTATCACCGGTCCTATTATCATGTCCATAGGCTTGATTTTAGCGCCTGTAGCGGCCCATATGGCTATGGGACAAACAGGTGATGGTGCAACACAAATACATCCTGAAAGCCAAGCTTTAATGGTTGCCTTTTTAGCCCTAGCTGCAACTTTTTTAACGCGTGCCTTTGGAAAAGGGGTAATGAGTCTGGTGCCTATTTTGACTGGCATTGTAGTTGGTTATGTTGCCGCTTACTTTTATGGCATGGTCGATTTAAGTGTGGTGCAAGCTGCACCTTACTGGCAGATCCCAAAATTTGTAACACCGACTTGGAACTGGGAAGCAATTTTGTTCATCATGCCAGTAGCACTCGTCACTACTATTGAACATGTTGGTGATGTGGTTGCTATCAGTACCATTACTGGTAAAGATTATTTAAAGAATCCAGGTTTAGACAAAACTTTGTTAGGAGATGGAATTGCCTCTACGATGGCGGCATGCTTAGGCGGACCACCTAATACTACCTATGCAGAAGTAACTGCTGGAGTTGCCATGACCCGTGCTTTTAACCCAGCAAATATGACATGGGCAGCTTTTTTTGCAATTGCTTTAGCTTTTAACGCTAAAATTGGTGCATTTTTACAGACTATTCCAACGCCAGTGATGGGTGGGGTATTAATGTTATTATTTGGAACTATTGCAGTCATTGGATTAAATATCTTGGTAGAAGCTAAAGAGGATTTATTGGAGCCACGCTCTATGATGGTTGCTGCCATAATCTTAGTGATTCCAGTTAGTGGGATCATCTTTAAAGTGGGCCAAGTAGATTTAAGTGGTATTGCTTTAGCTGCTATCGTTGGGATAATTTTGAACTTATTGTTGCATCGTAATAAACCCGCTTTAGTTGTCAGTACATAGGAACAATATGTCTGTTTTAACGAACTTTAGAGATAATATGGGTGCATTACCTTTCTGGGTGCACCTAGTTGCTTTAGGGGTTGTTTTTAGTGGACTTATCATCGCCTTTGCATTATTTCATGACCGTAAACACCGTGAACAAATTAGTATTGGTTTATTTATCTTATATTTACCCTTATTGACGTTTTATTTGGTTCAACCTAATCTCTTAGACTTTCTAATAAAAAAAAGCCGTTCTGAATTACAGGTAGAGCCTGAACAGTTCATGTTTAAGCCGCCTGCAGATGCAGAACAGGCTTAATCCTCATTTAAAGATAACTTGCTCACGGCAGCGATTAAATCAGACTTTGCAAAGTGCACATAAATCATCGTTGTGGAAATATCTGCGTGCCCCATTAACTGACGTACCTTTTCAATAGGGCAGCCTGATTTTACTAAATAGGTACCATAAGAGTGCCTTATCCAGTGCGCAGAGGCCTGGCGTAATTTAGAGGCCTTAGGAACATAAAAAAAACTTTGGTCAGAGCCTTCCTGGGAGAGTTTTTCAAAATGTGCTGCTCCAATATCAAAAGCCCAGCGTAAAATTTGACTCACACGGTTATCCGTAATGCTAGAGCGTTTATCTAGTGCCGGGATGAGTGGGGTGGTTTCCCCATAAGTGGGGAAGGGGGAATCTAGCTCTAAAGCTTTTCTGAAGCGAACCAAGACCTCTAGGTATTCATCTACAACCACAATACTGCGTAATTTTTGGCCTTTACCAACAACTTTAAGGTACCAGTGATCTTCCATGAGCACAAAGTTACCCATGGTATGCTGGCTGACTTCAGCTAAACGAAGTCCGGTGTAAAATAAGGTTAAAATAATATATTGCGCACGCGCAACTTCAAAGCTTTTGGTGGGATTTTCTTGCTCATAGAGAGACAAGGCTTCTAAGGTTCCAACGATTTCTTCACGTTCTAGCCAGCGGTCTGTAGAGTTAGATTTTACACCTTTTTTCCGTTTATCAATGGCCATAGGGTTACCAGAGAGATAGTTATGCTGAACTAGATAGTTAAAAAAACTATCTAGCACGCTAGTAGATTTACGCAATGTAGGAGCAGATAACCCACTTACAAAAGGGCGCCATTCAGGGTTCACCTCACCTGAACGTAAGGCACGGTTCTTTTTGGGTCCACACCAAACAGCTGATGGTTGCGGGTCACGTAAAAATTCTTGATATTGAATCAGGTGTTCGCGTTTAAGATCTGAAACGCTCATTTGTAAAGCATACACACACCATAATACGAGTCGTTCGATTTCTTTTAGATAAAGGCGGTAGGTCAGTGGTTGGTGTCGGTATTCTAGTAAAAAGGTTTGAATGGCCTGCGCATCATTCGTTGCTAACAGCATGCTGGGGGTTTCAGAACGGTTGTACCCTTCAGTGACTCCTAGCTCTGTGGCTAATGCCCGAAAATCACAAGAGCCGCCTTCTAAAAAGAGGGGTTTAATATAGGGGGTGGTATTTTTCAGATAACCAACTTCTAACTGCCATGTCTAACACTTATGGTAGTGGTAATCTGCAGTTGCGTCAAAAAAAGTTAATGTTCCGCCCTCAATAGAGGGGGTTGGTGTCGTAAGTAAGTCCAATGGTTGCCTTGTGTATTTAATAAATGCACTACGGGTGCATCCTCTGGTTTTTTGAAATATTGGTTGACCTTCGTGTCGGCAAGTTCATAGGGAGGGCTATCTTGTTTTTCTATTTTTAAAGAAAACCCTAAGGAGGTGGCCGCAAAATTAAGCGTATGATCATCTACCCATGTAGTGGGGTTTGCCACTACTTCATCTATGATTTTTTGAGCACGCATTTTATGGCGTCCTAAGCGTTTTTGTGCGCGCAGTAATCGTTCCTCAGGCGTTCTAGGGGGTCGTATTTTTTTAGTTTTTTTATGTTCTGGAGAGGAGTGGTCTTTTTGTAATTGTTCTTTTTTAGCAAGGAGTTCACTTACTTGAGAATCAATTGAAGCCTTATCTTGTGCAGTCAGATCGGGTACTAGTGCCGCTTTTTTTCTTAACTCAGAAACATCAAAATCAATCTTATTGATTGCATCCTCGATATATTTATATAGTTGTCTATGGTGTTTTTTTACAACATTTAAATCGGATTGTTTTTCAATATAAGCATGATACGCTTTGCACGCATAGGCGCGCACTTTTGGTCCAAATTCTTTTTGAAACTCACGGTCGTTTTTATTAGAGTCCGCCATTTCCTTTAATAACAAAGAATGCGCATCTAAATTAGCAACAGATTTTGCTTCATCTCTTAAACGCAAAGCAAGGGCGTTAAACCCACAGTTTCCGTCAGCAACAGTATCAACTAAATTATAGTCTTCGAAGACACCTGCAGGTTCTGAATCAGAGCCTGAACTAACTACAGATTGACGTAATCTCAAACCTAGAGATTCCTCATCTGCAGATACAGAGGCAACAGATCTGCTGGGGCTGATAATACTTGTGGGACGATTACCAACACTTTCATATTCTGAGCCTGTATATGATTTTTCATCACCGGAATAGTGTAGTGAAGCAGGGTGATATTCTGAAGGTTTCTGTGTTACTATTTTTTCAGAAACATTATAAAATATCTTTGAGCCTATTGAAGCAAAAAAAGACTTTATGCTATAATTTATAGAACGTAAAGTATCCTGGAAACGTAAAAACATGCGCCTAAAAAAACCTGGTGGGTCAGGTTTTTCCACTTCAGAGGCGGCGTATTTTTCTTTAAAGGCATCAATGTGTTCCTGAGTTCCATTTACAGAAAAAGATAACTCCATATCGTCTTCAGTGGTGTCAAATCTATTGCTTATAGAGGAGGTTGTGATCATAACAGGAAAACTTCTAAAAAGTTCACCGTTTTTTTTGATTATTAAAAAATTTCTGTCTATGACGGCGTTGTATTGTTTGCCACGGAATGTCCATTCAATTTTTTTTGATTGCAGTAATGATTTTTTTTTCTCATTTTTACCTTCACCCTCCAAACCTTTTAAAACAGCCATAAGTTTATAATCATCTTGCCCATTAAGCTCTGCTGGCGCTGTTAGAACTTCATAAGATAGTGTGACACTCTTGTTTGATAGGTTACCTACGTTTGATATGATTGTAAAAAAACCATGACCTCCTGCCAACCCCATTAGGGCTCCAACACTCTGATTAAAGGGTAATATTTTTTTAAAATTCAAGAATGTAGAATCGTAGGGTTCTTTTTTGTTTTTTAAATATCGGGAAAGCAAGTCCATTATTACACCTTTGTCCCCCTCGTCTGCAAATACTGCATTTATATTTTCTTTGTTTATCTCTGGCTCAAGCAGTGTCACTAATTTTTTCTCATGCTCGGATTCGGCGGCTTCTTTCATGACGGCATAAAGTATTTCTGCAAAGATCTTTTTAGTAGAGTCATCTAGATTGGAACGCATAAAGTCTTTTAAAAACTGTGGGGCATCCTGTTTGTCTCTAAGGTAAGCATAGTGTTCTGTTATGGCATGAGAGAAAGAAGCATTTTTTTTGGTGGCTTGGATTGTATATATTGGCATAATTACACCATTTCTATCCTAATATAAATACCAATATCAGTAGTATAGTGTAATTCTATAGCGGGTGTTTTTTATCTCTATCAACAAGTGTATTTTCTAGTGTTGAGATGTTGAGTGGTATGGTTTTTGATGCATCAGAAAATCTTTTGGTATCTGAATTAGGGGTTGGCGTTTGCTCTATAGAGCTAACCTTTACATCATCACTAAAAGCCTCTTCAAATTTATTGGCCTCCTTGTGCGCCACAATGGCTGTTGTAATGACCCCTGCAACCGCAGCAATGGCTGCTATAGCCAAACTAGGAATCAATAGGGGAGGGAAAAACATCCCCAACCCTATAAAAAAACTCGAGACGTAGAAAGTGTTAATCATCCCGGAAGTCCAAACATCTTTTTTTACAAAGCTACGTATTTTGTGTTTCTCAAAATCCTTCTGAGAAATACTCTTATTTTGTTTGCTTGCAAATTCAAAAAAATCCTTTTTTTTATAATAATCCTGACAAACTCTATGCTCCTCTGCATCACTATCAAAACTGACATTTAGTTTTTTAGCTTCCTCACGAAACAGATCTAATTTACTTTTACCGAAAAAAATGTATTTTTTAGAAAAAATATTCTCGAAAACTATTTTTTGTTTAAATAAGTCTTTATTTTCAGGTAATAAATAACGTTGACGAGCCCAATAGTTCGTGACAGGGTTAACTATTGCGGATAGCATGGAGGTTGCTAAGCTCATAACGGGAGCGATAACTTTGAATGCTGTAAAAAAATCTTCTGCTATTCTCATGATTTGCATTATAAAAAACAATGGACTTAGTGCCTGTTTTATGCGATGCAATATAGTTTCAAATAGAGTACGTTTTTTATACGTTTCTTTTATTGTCTTTAATCGTTCTAAAGTTTCTTCAAACAATGCATCGTTTTCTTTATTCTGAAAAAATTCCTGACAATTTTTTTCTACTTGTTTACGAAATTTATAAGCCATCACTGCCGTCACAAACCCACCAGCTGTGAAAATCCCCAAAGAGAGCAGGGCGGTAATCGCAAAGGTTGGGGGAGACAGTTGACCTACTGAAAACACAAGTCCAGCGAGCGATAAGGACTGTAAGAATCCTGCATACAAGACATCTTTTGTTATTTCCTTTTTTAATGCACCCAAACATGCTTTTTCAATATCTGTACGTGTTACGACATTAGTATCTTTTTGCAAGGTTTGCAGATCTGCATGCCGTAAAAAAGCTGTTACACGCGTATCTAAAGCTGCAATCCAATCTTTATTATGATAAGCCAAACGCGTGGTTTCAATTAAAGAAACGCCCGCAATAAATGCACCCCCTAAAAACTCCGCCCATAACGGTAAGGATTTTGCAGATAATTCAGGGGTACGAGACAAACACGCAAGACCACCATATAAAGCAAGCTCAGCCGTATCCTGAATAGCCTCATGCTCCTCACGTTTATGCTGCAAGATTAAGCGGCTGGAAGGTTCTAAAGGTGCTTGAGGCATGCTGTTAACCCCTTGAATCTATTAATCATTTAAGTTGAAAAACTAATATTAGTATAAGCCACAAACCTGATGTTCGGTCATATAAAGCAAAAAGCATCGATCTTGCAGACATTTTACCTATATAAGGATAAGTTTGTTTGAATTATGCCTATATAGATAGCATATACAGGCCTTCTATCTATACCCCATCAGGCACTGGTGAGTATCGGCATACTCAGGAATGATGGGGGTTTGTGACCAGTAGTTCGTCTCAAAATCTTGCTTCTTTCGTATCCGAGCTGGGTTCGCTGACTCTGTCTATCTTTTGCCAGGATTGCTGCCCGGGCCATTATTATCAAATCTTTTCAAACGTGCCGCTCTCATCTCTTCTTTTGAATTTGCCGCTGGTATCCGTGTATGCTGTTCTCAAAAGCCATCCCTCCCTCGGCTCTATATCCAAGCGTTACCCTAGGAGAAGCAGGACGCAATACCGTTTCTGGGTTAAAATCTTGCGAACCTGTAGCGACTGAACTTGAAGCTTGGGAGACATAATCGCCAGGATTTAA
>CAZGDB010000005.1:61671-67948 GCA_964524705.1 uncultured Francisellaceae bacterium | reverse complement strand
ATGGTTTCTTCTTTACAGAAGAAAGGTGTTCAGGAAGTTTATGCGGTAGCTCCAGTGATGACGTCTGGTGCAGGAAAGAAAGTTAATGCAGCTATTGGGAAGCAACCTGTACTCTTGAATCATCCAAAGGGGCACCAAGTATTAGAACGCAAACCATCAGTATCAGATGGTTCTGCGAGTACTGCATTTTTTAGTTTTGAAACGGAAGGTATGAAAAGAGAACCTATTTTGCATAGTGGGCCACCTAAGCAATCAGTACTTAAAAAACAATAAAGGACTCGATAAAAATAATAAAAAAAATGGGGTCGGTATGAAAAAAAGCGTCAGAAAAATGGCATTAGGGTCTCGTTCTGAATTATTAGGGCATATAAAGGTTTTAGAAAAAGGTGCAGTGCACCCAGAAGAGATGAATCTCGCAATAGAGGCTATTTTTTTGTTATTGAAGCAGTATCCAGAAATAGTGAGATCCGAAAAATTCATCTCAGATAGATTTATGGAGAAAATGCGTCAAGCCTTTCATTTTGCGCTCTATCGGGCTGCTGAGTATGGAGATCGGCTATTTATAGAAAAAGTTCTTAAATCTCCTCTTAAGGGTTTAGATTTAAATGCCAAACAAGAAGGCTTGTCTTTATTGCAGGTGGCGAGTCAAAATGGGCATTATGAAATCTTAAAGATGCTTTTACAAAGTGGAAAAATTACTTTGCAGGACGAGGATAAGGCGGTATTGATTGCGACTGTGGATGCTTATAACGATACACAGCCGATTTTTTTGCAAACTAAAAATTATAATGTGCGTGCCAAAAGTGAGATGATTAAAATTTTACAAGATAATGGCGTTGCAAAAGTTATCCCACATTTTTCTCATGGTCTACCGCATGGTTATGGGGTTGATTATTCACCCATTCCTTTAGCATCGCTTGTGCAGGTGACGCCTCCTTTACATCCTAGAAAAATCGGCGACCAAAAAAGAATTTAAAATTTTTTTATTGAACTTTTAAAGAGTATCGAAGTCTTACCCTAAAGTTTCAAGGATTTTAGAGTAGGAGGCGAATATGCCAAAAACAAAAAATAGTGCAGCGAATACCCTGCCTGCAGAGCACACTATTCATACCGTGATTCAGAAGCATGTGCATGATTTGATGACGCATGCAATGGATGAGTTGCCAGCAGATCTCTTGTCATATGTTATGAGTTTGGAGACGTCTATCTTGCAGGTTATTTATGATTTTTCAGGTCAGACGGCACAACCTTTTTGTCAAGCGTTATTCTCCCATTATTCCCACACTGATTCACCTAGAGAAGCAGCAGTATCCACCCAAGTATTTGTGGAAAGTGTGATTACGAGTATTGTGCAAGCTACTGTCGCAGTAGAGAATAAGGCGGCATTACTGCAAGTTTTACAGCAGCCAAATATGCCATCAGAAGTCAGGATGACAGCTTTTGTGAAGGCTGTGGTAGCTGCTGCTGATTGGGATCGGGCAAAGTTGGCTAGTGATATTATTAAGATCTGTGACTCTGTCAGTATTAAAAAGGAAATCTTAAAAAAAATTGCACATATTGATGTTCAGGTTTTAACAAACCCTAAGGCTCTTGAAAAAATAGACATGTGTCACAGTATCCTTAAAGACTTGGTTAATACCTTTGATTATCAAAAAGAGTGGGAGTATAGAGATACTCAGGAGCTGATGGAAGGTATTCAACCACATGCACTGGAGTATTTAAAGCGCAACATTTTAAAAGTTGTAGTTCAGGAGAATGCTTTATTGAAAGAACACAAAGCTGCTATGTTGCTTTCTTTGGATAGTGGTACTTCTATGAGAACATCAAGTTCAGGTTTGTTTACTAGTATACAAAGTACCAATACGCAAGGGACCTATCTTGGTTCACCTTCATCGGTAGCCCCTACTTTTTTTGGGGGCAGCAAAGAAGGTGAGGAAGATATTGAGATTACCAGGTCTTATTCGCCACGTTCACCAGGTGATGCCTAATTTTTTAAGTCCATTTTGCCATATTGTTTTAACGTGCCCCATAAAGGATTCTTTGAGTTTATCGCTTAATTTTTTAGGAAACTCTTGTTTTAAACTAAAGGCTTCCCCTTTGAGTAAAAACTCTTGCACATAAGCATCGCTGGTTTGTATTTTATCAACCAACCCTAAAGTTAAAGCATCCGTTCCTAACCAGGTTTCTCCCGTAGCAACTACAGGCAGAGAAAGTGCAGGGCGGTATTTTGAAATAGAATCTTTGAAGTGGCCATGAATCTTTTCTAAGTCTTCTTTAAACTTTTGACGACCAGCTTCGGTGTTTTCTCCAAACATCGTTAAGGTGCGTTTGTACTCCCCTGAGGTATGTTGCTCCATTTCTACATCATGTTTTTTTAACACCTTATTAAAGTTTGGGATCTGTCCTATCACACCAATAGACCCAATGATTGCATAAGGGGCAGCTAAGATTTGATGGGCACAGGCAGCCATTAAATAACCGCCACTGGCACCAATTTTATCAATAGCCACAGTGAGTTTAAAACTATGACGCAGACGTTCTAATAATGCTGCACCCAGACCATAGGCATGTACATAGCCCCCTCCGCTTTCCAGGGAGATGAGCACCTCATCGTGGGGTCGCCCCACGAGAAAAATCGCGGCGATTTCTTCTTTGAGTTTATCTAAGTTAGATGCCTGCATGTCACCTTCAAAATTTAAAACAAATAATCGAGGCTTATTGCTTAATTTGCCTTCTTTATGACGTTTGGCTTCTGCTTTTTCTTTTTTCTTAAGCGCTTTTTGTTGTGCCTTAAAGACATCAGGAGGTAGGATTTCTTCTTCGAGTTCTTTTTTAAGTTCTTTTTGACGGGTATGTAAGGCTTCAATCACGAGCATGCCTTCAGATGGGCGATATTTAGCAATAACGACAATAACCACTAATACAGTCATAATAAACAGACCACTAAAGGTTGCTACTTTTAAAAAAAACATTAGATAACTGGCTAAAAACTCTACCATTGTAAAAAAACCTTTGGCTGCAGGGGTGACATCAGCGTATTATGCAGCAAAATATTCTTTTGCTAAAGGATTTAGAATAAGTTGCTTAACACAAAAATAGAAGCGGTAAATGACGCGTGTTTCAATAGAGATTGGAAGCAAAGTTTAGTCTTACACCAGGTTCAATGTCATCTAGACGATCGTGCCCTCTTTGAACCTGTCAACATGAGTTTGCATGCAGGGCAGGGTTTATGTATCAGCGGCCCTAATGGAGTAGGTAAGACTAGCCTTTTAAATGCCATTGTGGGGTTAAGAAGCCATACGGGTAGTATTGAATGGCAACGGGATAGTCGTGGTTTTGATAAACCAGCGTATTTAGGGCATGAGCAAGGTTTTCACCCCCATTTAACAGTGGCAGAAAATCTTCGTTATACGCAGGTGGCACCCTTAAAGCCTACGCACGTAGCCGCAATGTTAGAAGAAGTGGGATTAAGTCATAAGGCCCATAGCCTTTATGGCACACTCTCTCGTGGGCAACAACGTCGTTTAGGGATGGCGTATTTAAGATTACATCCTAGCCCGCTGTGGGTGCTAGATGAACCGCTTACGCATTTGGATGCGTTGTCTATGGCCAACTTTCAGTGCCTGATGATTCAACATTTACAAGAAGGCGGGATCTTAGTGGTAGCTTCACATCAAAACATTTCTTTGTTGGATAAACAACTATCTTTGGGTGTGGTGCACGCATGTTAAGCTTAGAACTCAAAACTTATGTTCGTCGTCCTTTGCAAATGTTACTACCCTGGGCTTTTGCGGGGTTATGGGGGATCTTGATTCCCATGTTGTTACCCCAGTCTGCCAATTTGGTTGTGTTTGTACCTGCATTATTATGGATGATTTTATTAACCAGTGTTTCTCTGACCTTAGAAGATTTATTTATGGTTGAGCATCAACAAAAGATGTGGTCCCATTGGAAGCTAGGTTCTCGTGCTTTGATTGTCCGAGTGCTTACTAAAATTGGGGTATATTGGACGATCGTGGTGTTTCCTTTATTAGTATTACTCATTGGTATGACACAGGCTTGGAATATTCCTGTTGCCCCTATAGCCTTACTTGGGGTCTTAGTGCCCGGCAGTATTGTTTTAACCTTATTGGGCGCCTTAATGGCGGCGCTGTCACAACAAGAACGACCCTCCGCGGGGATATTAGGCGTGCTGTTATTACCTTTGCTTGTCCCAGTATTGATTTTTGGTACTCTGGCTATTGAACAAATGTTACAAGGTAATGCTGGACTCACGAATGGCGCTGCATTATGGCTCTTGGGTATTTGTTGTGTCAGTTTAGCCTTATTACCGTTCTTAACGGTACAGGCCTTAAAATTGAATTTTGAATAGGGTCATTGTGTTGTGAAAAAGTTATTGTCAGCTCCTCATTTTTATAGTTTTACTGAAAAAGTCTTACCCCCTTTAGCCCTGATTACCCTGACGTGTCTAATCACTGCCTTATATCTAGGGCTTTGGTGGGCACCTGAGGATTATCAGCAACGTGATGCCTTTAGGATTTTATATGTACATGTGCCTTGTGCAATTTGGTCTTTAGGGTTTTATGTAGGCATGAGTCTGGCAGGTATTATTTATTATATTTGGCGAATTAAGGTGTTTGCCTGGTTGAGCCAAGCAGCTATTCTACCGGGTATGTTATTAACTGGCCTAGCATTGGTGACAGGTTCGATTTGGGGGAAACCCATGTGGGGTACCTGGTGGGTGTGGGATGCGCGTTTAACCTCAGAGTTAATATTGTTTTTTCTATTTTTTGCCCAATACCTTTTGGCACAAACTATACAAAATGAACATAAACGCTATCAAGCGTGCGCTTTATTAGGCATCGTAGGGTTATTAGATATTCCGATTATTCATTATTCTGTAGAGTGGTGGCAAACCCTACATCAAGGCAGCACTTTATTGCGCGCAGAAGGCCCATTAATACACCCTAGTATGCGCTTACCCCTATGGTTAAGCTTAATCGGGGTCTTAGGATGGGGTGCAACCTTAGCGCTACTTAAAGTACAAACCCATATTTTACGTAAAACCGCTGTAACGGAGTAACTTTGATGTATCAATCCTATGTATGGACGGCCTATGGTATATTCACTACTGTGATGGTGACCACCGTATGTTATTACTGGTGGCAATACCGTGCAGAAAAAAATAAAAGCAAGCGAGGCCGCGTGTGAACTTACGATTAAATGCACAACGTAAGGGACGTTTGTTTTTAATATTATGGATTTTAGGCTTTTTAAGCGCCGGGGGCTATTGGATTTATAGCGCGCTGCAACAGAACCTAAATCTCTACTATACCCCAACCCAGTTACAAAACTTAAATACACCCTTGTCCACAGGACAACCCATACGCGTAGGCGGCATGGTCACCGTATTGAATCGTGGGGAAGGGTTACAAGTAGAGTTTGGGCTTACCGATTATCAAGGGATAATTCAGGTTAGGTATGTTGGGATCTTGCCAGATTTGTTTAGAGTAGGCCAAGGGGTCGTTGTTTTGGGTCAATGGGATAGTGTCCATAAACGATTACAAGCTACCCAAGTGTTAACCAAACATGATGAACGATATATGCCACCAGTAGGAAATCAATAATGTTGTGGATTCCAGAAATAGGGACACTCTTGTTGTGTCTGGCCTTTGCATTTTCAGTAGTGTTTGCCTTAAGGCTTACCTTAGACCCCACCCAATGGAAAAAACATTGGGGCGCGCTGTTTCTTGTGTTGATAGGGGGGAGCTTTGCCACCTTAGCCTTGAGCTTGTTGCAACTGGACTTTAGCGTGCGCTATGTGGTGATGCATGCGCATACAGGCTTACCTTGGTATTATCGTTTAACCGCGACCTGGGGAGGTTATGAAGGCTCCTGGTTATTGTGGATGCTTACCAGTAGTCTTTGGATGACCATTGTTATTCGAAACCCCCATATTCACGCGCCTTTTATGGGCCAAGCCTTGAAAGTATTACTGTGGGTACAGAGTGCTCTGTTGTTATTTATACTCTTGGGTGCTAACCCATTTTTAAGAACACTGCCTGAAATGATTGCACAAGGACAGGATTTGAATCCTGTCTTGCAAGATCCTGGGCTGATTATTCACCCCCCCATTTTATACATGGGACTGGTGGGCTTAAGTATTCCCTTTGCTGCTGCCTATGCAGGTATTAAAACCGCAACTATGCCCTTATTGTTTTATGTTTGGATCCGCAGTTATCTACTTGCTATTACAGGACTTTTAACCCTAGGGGTA
>CAZGDB010000005.1:39084-61632 GCA_964524705.1 uncultured Francisellaceae bacterium | reverse complement strand
TGGCCTGGCTGTGGATGGCGGCTATGATCCACGTTAACTTCTCTGCACGCTTTACCCAAGCACTTGCCTTATTTGGGTTCCCCTTAGTGCTCTTAGGCGTTGTGTTGGTGCGCTCAGGCGTAGTCAGCTCTATTCACGCCTTTGCTAATGACCCTATACGTGGGAGCTACTTAGCAGGAGGCTTGGCTTTACTGACCTTATGGATGCTCATTGTTTATATCCAAGACCTTAAGAAGAATACCTGGGCTACCCCTAAAAAAGGAAAACTAGGGATGCGTGAAGGGGTAATCCTATTACTCATTTTGGCAGCAGCAATTTTATTAGGAACATTGTTTCCATTAACCAGTAATACGATTACGGTAGGGGCGGGATACTTTAATGGTGTCTTTGTACCACTGTGGGGGGCGATAGTACTCTTTGCCACCATCGTGCCCTGGCAAAAACTCCCTAATGCAGAACAACGTCATGCATTTTATCAAGCCTTAGGGATCTCCCTGGTCTTAGGCGGGGTAGCATTATGGCAATGCCAGTATTGGACCACCAGTATGGGCGTAGTAGGCGGGGCATTGTTAGTTTTTTATACCTTATTTGCAGCCTGGCAATATGAAGGTGGACTTACTAAAAAGGCAGGACTCTTATGTGCTCATTTAGGAATTGGGCTATTAACGATAGCTATGAGTGTGAGTACGGATTTACAACGTGAGCATGAAGTGGTTCTGCATATCGGTCAAACTCAAACCTTAGGGACGGATACCTATAGGCTGCAAGGCCTGCAGACCGTTGAGGGCGGTAACTTTATAGGTACCAAGGCTACTTTGGCAATTATTACGGCACAAGGCGTCAAGACTACCTTACAACCTGAAAAACGGTTTTTTGAAGCACGTGGAGTGGCGGTGAGTGAGACGGCAATTGTGCCTGGGATCTTCAGAGATGTGTATGTGGCAATGGGAGAACCCTTAGGCCCAGAACAATGGTCCTTTAAAATACAAACGAAACCGATGGTCCGCTGGATTTGGCTATCGGCAGTATTAATCACCTTAGGAGCAGCATTAGCTGCACGACGTAGACGGTTGGGAGCAGTAAAAAATGATTAACTTGAAAAGTATGGGCGTGGGGCTACTATTGGGAGCTGTGAGTGCTATGGCAGTAGCTGCTCCTGTACAGATTGTGACTTACCAACCGCATATTGGGATGGTTGTGCCGGTTGAAAAAAAGGTAGTGTTAGTAGGCGGGTGTTTTGATATCTTGCATTATGGACATCTGCAGTTTTTAGAAAAAGCAAAGGCCAAAGGTGAGTATTTAATCGTTGCCTTAGAACCGGATGCTAGAATTATTCAAACCAAGAAACGTCAACCCCTGCATACACAAGCACAGCGCGCTTATAATTTATCCCAATTAAGTAATGTAGATGCGGTTTTACTATTGGGTGAGATGAAAACCTTTGAAGAATATGCGCAATTAGTACAAGATATTAAACCTGGGATTATTGCGATTACCGCTGACGATCCTCAATGGGAAAATAAACAAAAACAAGCAGCCTTGGTGGGGGCGACCGTTATCGTGGTGACGCCGCGTATAGGGACGTTTTCTAGTTCAAAGATAGTAGAAAAACTCTCTGAGTATTAATGAATATGCTTGTATGTGCGCATAAAAAATAATATGTAAACACACGCACTTTGTTTGTGTTGATATATAGCAGTATTTTTTTATAAAAATACATCACATAAGACCCTATATTGTCCGACCGTTATTTCCTACCTGTCTTATACTTAAACTATGCAATGGTAGTGGCACCTTCTTAGGTGTATAACCTCTGATTATACTGGGGGGCGGTGAATGTCGGATACTGTTAAAAATCCTTTGGTCAATCAGACCGTAGGCACTACCTTTGATGGGTTTGTGGAGGCGATGAGCGCTACTCCTTCCAAAGAGGTCAATCCTGACGATATTGAATTGTCTATAATCCCTAGTGACTTCACGAAAGGGGTTGTCAGTGCGTTTAATGCTATTACAAAACCGGTGACTGATTTGTTTAGCCGGGTAACCGCCGAAGAAAAACAAAAAAATGATATTGAAAATATTGTAAATGATGACAACATTAACTTTCAAGATAATAAAGGCAGAAGTGCGCTGCATTGGGCAGTGATGAATGAAAACCCAGTGTTAGCTGAATTTTTAATTCGGAAAAACATAAATCCAGAGTTACAGGATGAACAGGGGCGAACTGCTTTTCATTACCTTGTTGACAAGCTAGAGGAAAAACCAGTCGGGATGGCTGTCGTTGCACAGTTGAACAATAAGCAAGACCTGTTATCGATTTTTAAAAATAATCAGATGAATTTGAGTGTTACGGATAACACGGGCAAAAATGTATTACATCTTTTGGCGGAAAAAAGTAATTTTTATGTGATGTCTGCTTTATTAACACCCAATAAAGGGGCTGACTATAATTGGAACGCAGATGCCGCTGCTAAAGTCCAGGATGAACTTGGTAATACGCCTTTACATTATGCTGCGAAAAATGGAAATATGTCACTGATTTCTGCGCTGAGTAAATATTCAAAGACTGATCTTAAAAATAACGAAGGTAAGACGCCGTTAGACTTAGTCCATCCTGTTTATAAAGATCAAGTTGCGACTCTGTTAAGTCAAAAAACAGTCGAAACACCTAAACCAGACAAAACGCCTATGAATGATGTAGCAGAAAAACCTGTACCAGCTGCTGCACCTGTTGTTAAGCAGGCTATCGTCGTGAAATCAAACCCTTCTTGGATGGACCGTATTAAACAGATATGGGATGCCGTCCTTACTTGGTTTAAAGGTCAAGAAGAGGACAGAAAAGAAAAATATGTAGTAAAGGCTTTAGATGTCAGTATAAAAGACATGAGTGGGAAGATGACTGATGGGGGTAAAAAAACTACTGATGGAATTAAGCAGCAACCCGTGCCTTTAAGTAAAGTGGTTCCCCCCGTAGTTACGATTAAGGCCGACTCTACATCAGACAATGAAGAAAATTTTAAACCCAAACTTGGTTCCAAGAGGGATGATTACTGGGTTCAACCTTAGGAGGTGCCTATGCCAAAACCTATAGAAAATACAAAAGGCTTCACCAAGGAAGATTTTAATGCTTTATTAGATGAAATGCAGAATGAGTCTTTTGATTTTAAAAAATTAGAGCCCGCATTTTTAGATCAGCTTCCTTTATATGCATTACAGTATTGTGAAACCCCTGAACTAGCAGTGCAATGGGTGCAGTATTTTTATGAAAAAGGCGCGCAATCTATGGCAACCGATGTATCAGGACGTACTGCGATGCATTGGGCTGTGATTAAGGGAACAGAGTATACTGAAAGTTATATGGGGGCCTTAAAAGACATATTGAATCAAGATCCTGAGGGTGCGGAGCTGTCTGAGTATTTACAGATGAAGGACAATAAGGGGTTCTCTCCTTTAGACTTGGCGCTAGATGCGGGAAATCCCGGCTTATTTGATTTTTTAATGAAAAATGTAGGTGAGCCGTTGCCACAAGGGTTGTTATCTCGTATTATTCAGCACTCTAAACATACGATAGAGAAAAAAAAAGAATTAATTGGTGTCTTTTTAGTTAATGGAGGCAGTGTTAATTCTATAGATGAGCAAGGGCGCAGTGCACTGTTACAAGCGATAGCGTTAAAAGATATAGATTTGGCTCGTTTTGTAATTGAAAAAGGTGCGGATATAAATTTTAAATCTCAAGGTCAAAACAAAGATACCCCATTATTTTTGGCGGTAAAACAAGGTGATCCTGTGTTGGTTGATTTGCTTTTAAATCATCATGTTGCAATCAATGAAAAAGATGTCAAAGGATACACTGTTTTACATCATGCAATTTTAGCGGGAAAATATCAGTTGTTTAATGTTTTAGTTAAAAAAGGGGCAAGTCTGAATTTACCAGCTAATGATGGATGTACTCCGCTCCATTTAGCAGCTATGAGTAACAATATTGAAATCATCACAAAGGTTATACCAGAATTGTGTGCTGATAAAACACATTCTTTAGTCCGAGAGAAGCCACGGTTTTCAGCTAAGGATGAAACAGGTCGTACACCGCTGCATTGGGCTGTGTCATCCGATAATATACGCACGGTTCAGCAGCTGGCACGCGCAAACACACATAGCCTACTTATTTTGGATAACAGAGGGTTCTCGCCATTACATTTGGCTGTAGAACGTGGGGATACTAATATGGTAGAAACCTTATTACGAGCTTGTCCAGCAGGTTTTGATAAAAATTTAAAAAATGGTGCTGGCAATACCATGTTACATTTGGCTGTTTTGAAAGATGATGTTCAAATGGTAAAATTTTTAAGAGAAAAAGGCCTAGATTTAAATGCGCAAGATGCAAAAGGACGCACAGCGCTACACTTGTTTGCAGAAAAAGGAAATTTTGAGATGGTGGAGTGGCTGAAGAAGGAAGGCGCAAATACTAAAATCAAAGATGTGAATCAAAAGACCGCTAGAGAGACCGCTATTCTTGCGGGTAATCCTTCTGTTGCTTACCTATTAAGCACCTGGTTTCAGCGTACCTTTAGACGTAAAGCCATGGAGCAAGCAGCGATTAAAAAAACACAGGGGCTGGCTTTTGAGTATGAAAGGAGCAATCAGATCCGAGAGCAACGTATGGGACAATATGAAGCGGCTTTAAAAACTGATAAGTTAGACACTTCAGATACGTTATTATTAATGATGGCGATGTGGGAGCAAAAAATTACACATGCAACAATGTTACAAATTAAAAATGCTTATGTGGTGAGTGATTATAAAACTGCAAAAAATAAGATTTTACAGGAGTTGCGTGGACAAAGTGATTTATACGCAATGGCGAGTGAGGGGTTTTCAAAAGCCGCAAAACAAGATCATGCTGAAAAAGATGCTAGTCGTCGGTACTTCGATACACATTTTTCGGTGGATGTATTGGTTTCGCGTACTAAAAAAGATACGGCTTCTATGCGAAGATTTTTTAAAAAATTGAATATTTTTAGTTTGAGCGAGCTAAAAACGATGTACGATCTGTGGAATAAGGTTTCGCCTGAAAAACGTACAGAATTACATCGTCAAGGTAGGGATCTCGTGCATGGGGTTCGCACCCTGTTAGATCAAGAAAACACCCCACCAGAAGATCGATATTCCCAAGCTCCAGGAATACTGAAAGCTAATATGCCTTTACCTATGACTGAATTAAACCCTAATGTTAAAAAAAATAGAGGGGTAGATAAACCAAGGGGTTTAGAACCTTCTAGTTTTGCGATTAGAAATCCTCATATCCCGGTTGTGGGTAGCACAGGCTCTGAACAGCTTTATCTGATGCTAGGGTTTGTGCAGGCGTATTTGCGTAAAAAATTCTATAAAAAGGGTAAGCCTGTAAATGTTTCAACGAGTAAAAAGGCACAAATCAGCGAAGATTTACATGCTATTGTTAAAAACTTGTCTGCACATATGGTGCAAAAAGGAATCCATAGTTTTGGGGAAATCACGGAGACTTTACAGTCTCTGCCGGTGCAAGCATTATTTGGACACTATGGGATTAAACTGAACTTAGATTTTAGCAGCACCAATCGCAATAAGATTTTCACAGATGCGGCGTTTTACGCGAATACGTTAGCAAGTAAAATGATGTTGAATGAGAGCGTTCAAAAAGCCCATGCAGCTAAAAAGAAAACTACTATTCAAGAACCGGATGATTTTTTAAAGGGACAGCAGCGCGGGAAGGTGGTCTTGGCAGAACAGCCTCATACTATATTGAAGAACTCAGTCTACGATTTAAAATGGGTGGGGGAGATTTGTGAGTTAACCAACAGTTATGAACTCAAAGATAATATTATGCTTTCTCCAGAACGTTTAGCTTTACTACATATTACGGCATATGTAGAAACGGCAATACAGCGAGACCCTTATGCTGAGTTACAACAGCCTGAAGATGATCTGAAAAAATTAATTAGTACACAGTATTACCCTAAGATGATGGAGTATTTACGCTCTAATGCAGCTGAAATCTTAGAGACAAAAGCAGACATAGAGCGGCGTGTTCAGGCAGTTTTAAATGTAGAGCAGCCTTTACGTTCTATTGACCCTGAAATGCTTGCCCTACTTACATATACCGATACACTGAGGGAACGGTTGGGGTCGGTTGGCCAATATATAGAAGGAGTCAAAGGGAGTGATGTCTTAGAGCGAGCTATTCGTACTCGTGTTTATAACCAGGTTATGAATGCTAAAATGATGGAGATTGCCGAAAAGGTCGGTTATACGGTGACTAAAAATCAGCATTACCCACAGCTCTCTAAAGTCTTTGGGGATGATAGACATACTTTCTTTATTGTAGGCGATAAAGGCGCGGAGAAAGGGGCTGCTGTTGGCTTAGCTGCTGTCACTGCCGCCCAGAATATGATTGAGTTTGCCGATATTATCAAGCCTACGTTAGACCATACTGGAGCAGTGATGGGTGTAGGGTATGCGGCAGCTGATAGAAGCTTTACACACTTTGAAGCAAGCATGGTGCATGATTTAATAAGACAGCGTCATCAACGTCAATTAACTGAGGAAGATGGGCATCATGCCTTATTTGAGGTGGAAACCTTAACGCCAGCTTTAATTGAAGGTGGGTTGAGAGAACAAGGACAAGTCCATGCGGTTATTGTTTCTAAGGGCTTAGAGGCGATTAAATCGATATTAGAGTTTGAGGAAGAGATTAATATGGAGTTTCAGGTCCTGCAAACGGATGTACGCCTGGGTGAGTATCCACAGGTGGTCATTAACGCAAATTGTGCTGAAAAGCTGGCAATTATCAATGATGAAATTGCAAACCATTTTTATGGAGATAATTATTCTGAAGTAATACAACAGTTAAAGGATGCGGGCTTTACGGTGACCTCGCAAGTCGCTTATAATCAAGAATTTGTACAAAATGGATTGGATTTGGACGTGCAGGCGGAAGATTATCAGGCGGAAGATTATAAAGTGCCTCCCGATAGCGTGTCTTTAAAAACACAAGATAGAGTTGCTTTGACTAAACATGCTTTGGATATTGTGCTTGAGGATGAGAGGTTAGATACTGATGCAATTCAAATAGATATTGCTGACCCTTCAGGGATTTATAATCTTGAAGAAGCTCAAAGAGATCCTGAAGGGAGTTTACAGAAAGTATTGGCGTATTTAGAAGAACGCTCAGATAATGCACTTGAGAATGCACCACCTGCCTATAACGATAACGAAATTCGTACAGGTTTGGATATTGATGGGGGTGATGAAAGGCGGACACCAGGTAGACCAGGTAGTGCCGGTAAATAATCATAAGGAGACTTAAATGGACACTAATTCTAATACATCTGAAAAAAAAGCTCCGAAGAATACGATGTTTGGTGCGTTAGCAGCAGCAGGTGGCTCTGTTGCTGCTGCAGTTGGAACAAAGGGGCGCAATCTTTATGACCGCATTAGTGCTGGACGTAGAAGAGCATCCGATGCGTCTGATGAAGCGGAGGGACCAGCATTTGACTTGAAAGCGTATAAAGCACCAGTTCAAAGTGCGCAGGGTGCCCAATCAATGATCGTGTCACCACCCCACACACAGACACCAAAGGACCGCTCACAGCCTGAATAAAAATCATGTTATGATGAGGTCTATCAATAAGATGCTTGACCAAAGTCTTTTAAATGACCCATAAAACACGTTTTTTATACCATTATCATGAATGGTTCCTTTTATTAGCACTTACGAGTTGTTTATATTACTTCAGCGGGAGTGCAAGCTTGGTGGACGAAACCCATCAAATGCGACAGTTTGATCGTACTTTAGGGCAAACAATGCAAAGCCAGACCCCCAAAGCAGACTTGGTAAGTTTATTAACCCAGTATCAAGAAAGAACCAAACCTAGCTATGGGTATTTATGGTTTCACTTAGGGCAAATTTGGGAGATGGCAGGGGAAGTAGGTTCGGCACAACAGGCGTATGCTAAAGCCTATGCGCGGCATCCAGAACATCCAGAAATCCTAGCGCACTATGCACAAAGCTATGCTACCCAACAACAGTCTTTACCTATAACCTTGGCTCAACAGGTAGAACAGTCTTTAGCAACCACGCCAGAACAGCCAGAGTTGTGGAATATCTTAGCAATGAATGCTTTTATACAGAAACAATATACTCAAGCGCTGGGGTATTGGCGTAACATGTTACCGCATATAGAACAAGATCAAAAATTACAGGAAATTATTAAAAAAGCGATGCAAGTGGCTGAGCAAAAAAATGGATCATGAATCAAAAAAAAGACGTAGACCTGCTAGTGAAGGTGAGGGCCATGAACTTGATAGCTATCAAGCTCCTTATGACACATTGTTGCATGCGGCGGTAATGATTGGAAATGATACAGAAGTAGAACAGTTGGTGAAAACCACTCCTTTATTGGTAAATCTCAAAAATGGTGCAGGAGAGACCGCTTTACATTGTGCTGCACGTAGTGGCAATCTGGTTATTATAAAACACTTGTTAAATGCACAAGCCGATGCTTATGCTCAAAACTTGGATGACAAAACACCTTTGCATATTGCCGTAGAAACAGGAAATATGAATGTGGTACAACTTTTGTTATCAGAAACCTTGATATTGACACGTGATAAGACAGGATTAACCCCTGTTGCGGTAGCGGTTTTGAAAAAAAATCAAGTCATGGTTAAACATTTATTAAAAATTTTTCCCGAAGCCTTATGTACAGTGACCATTCAGGGACGTAGTCCTTTGCACTTAGCAGCAGAAATGGGTGATGCGGCAATGTTACGGTTATTATTGGGATATAATTATATTGTAAATAAAGATCACAGTGGCAAAACTGCCTTACATTTGGCGGTGATTAAAGGTGCTGCGGATGCGGTAGAAGTTTTGCTAGATGCAGGGATGGATGCAACTTTACAAGATAAAGAGGGTGAAACAGCTTTACATTTTGCATGCGCAAAAGGCTACAAAAAGATAGTAGAATTATTAATGCAGAGGGTTCCTGAATTGTTTATTATCGGCAATAAAGTAGGTGAAATGCCCTTGCATTATGTGCAGCCAGAACATAGTGCTTTGATGCAATGGTTTATGCAGTATGCCTTAGGTAATAAAGCGTTAATGTGTGTGATTCCTGCTGAAAGCTTAGTGGATACGTCTATTTTTAATTTTGAAGAGGAAATAATAGAGGGGCAAGGTGGAGTGGCAGATTTTATTAAATTAAGGCCTTTGGTCTCTAAAAACGCCCTCGCTGTTGCATTGATGTATAGCTATTCTTTAGAAGAAGCTGCAGAACTCTTAGATTGTTTAGAAGGCTATAAGCTAACGTATAATATGGTTTGTGATGCGATCTCAAAAAATGAGCCTTCCCCTCAAATTGTTCAAAATTTAATTGAAAATATGATTAAGAAGATAATGCGTTTTTATGCAACCTACGTTTTGGCATTAAACTATACAGAAGGTTTGGAAGCAGTAATGGCAGGCTTACAGACCTTTAATGTAGATCTGTTTTTTAAAGAGCAATTACGCGCCTTTCCTGTACACAGTCCAGAGGTTTTTATGTATCAGATCACCTTAGGGGAGACGGCATTGGTGCGACAGTGGCGTAGTGTTTTTAAGGATTGTTTAAGTACGGAGCCTTGGTTTGTGAAGCTTTATGCACGCGAAAAATCTACAGTCCGTAGGTTTTTAAATATCCCTGTAGACACGGTTTCTCCGACTGTCCCGATGCAACAATTTAGTACTATAGCACCACGTATGGTCATTTCGCCACAAAGTAACACCGTGCCTGAAGTTGTGAAATTCAGTGGTTTGGAACCCGTAATATAAAAAAATAGATACCGGTCTAAATGAGACATATAAAAACCAGATTTTTTGGGGAAGGCGAGTTATGCTTGGTTTTAAAAAAATGGAAGCATTTTTTCGGGGTGCGTTTGATTGTATTGGATTGGGTTATAGTTTTTTTGTTTATAGAATCCCTATAACTTTTAAAGTGGCGCGCCCCACTGCTTTAATGCATTTGGTGCCTTCTAAATATTTGATTTTATTGACTGCCGATGATCTTGGTTTTGCGGTAATCGATAAAAATATGGATACAATAGCAGAACATTACAAGGTTTTTAAGTCTTGTTCCTCTCGTGGTGTATATGTTCCGGCGTATCCTTTGATGCGTGCGATTAAATGTGTGTCTTTATATCAAGACGATAGAATGTTTTATTCAGATTTTGTGGTGCAGGAGCAGTTGCGTTTAGGTTTTTTAGAAATAGGTATTCAATCTCTTTTAAATCCACACCCTGCTATGCAAAAAGAATTAATGTGTAATCTTGATAGTTTATCTGTTCAAGTAGCTATCAATGCTATTATAGAAGGAAAGATTGACGCTTTAGAACGCTTGTTGAAAAAATATCCGGAAATTTTTTATATTGTAGATCGTTATGCGTGTCTAGGGGTGGCACCTAAGTCGGTTCTGGAACATTTGGTGGATTTTTTTGTTGACACTCAGAATCTCACGGTTTTAAATAGATTTTTATCGTATCCATTTTTAATAAACCCTAGCGCAGGGCGGTATTTTATTCTTGATGCTTTTCCTAATTCTCTAGATGCTATACGTGTATTGCGTGGGAGAGGGGCATTAGAAATACGCCCCAGACAATATAATAGATCTCATGTTCCGGATGTGCACGATACGATTATTCAAACCAATATACGTAAAAGTGTCGGAAAGTTAAAAGAAGATAAAACAGCGGAGCAGATAGCGGCAGCGTATCATTTTTTTAAAGTTTATGTGCGCTCGCGACAGTTTCAAGAAGAGGTGCTGGAGATTGCTGCTACTGATTTTGGGGAAGGGGTGTTAGCACAGGCATTAAAAGCCTTAAGTCAAAAAGAACGTGTGCAGTATCTGGTTGAAGCGATATTGGGTGATGGTACAGCGAACAATCTTGGGTTAATTCTGAGAATGGAAGCGGCTGTTCCTGAATTATCTACATTATTTAAAGAATATATGGGGCTGGTATGGTTGGCGATACAAGAAGAAGACCATTTAGTGGTGTTTCAATCTAAAGCGACACAAGAGCCAGGTTTTGATAAACAAAAAGAATTCAAAGAGATACGTCTGCATGTTATCAAAAGATTATTAGATATCCAGCATATTTATTTAGGGCAAAGGGTGTCAACACCCCCTGATGCACCTGTTTCTATCGCATTAAATAATAGACAGTTTTCTTGTCAGCCAGGAACTTTGGGACATATTATTAATATATTGACTTTGATAGATGATAGAGTGATCGTGACGGATGAAGAATTGACGCCTGCAGTTAATCCTAATGCAGACTTTGCAGAACAGCTGATCGCAGAGAATTATAGGTTGTTACGCCACTTTATTGAGATGGCCTATGAGGGGACTGAAAATTTAAAATTATTAGAAGATGTTTGTGAGTTATTTGCCTTGGAAAAATTTCCAGATTTTTCACGCCAAGATTATGTGGCTTTTTTTGAAAATCAAAAATGTAAAGGTAGTAATTTGGAGCGTACGTACAAGATTAACTTGGTTTTACAGACGTTTTTAGGAAGATTAAAAATGGTAATTGGAGATCAAGAGCGTTCTATTTATGTGACTTTAGAAGACGTATTAAAAGAAATGCGGCTGGATACATTAGGATCTGTAATTGCATTAATTTTACATGAAAAAACGCCACGTCCCCCTGTACTGTTACAGACTTTTATACCTGTTCCTGTCGCAGCTCCTGCTAGTTTGGCGAATATTGCGCCAAGTGAGCGCCTCAAGCAAGACTAGTGTATTGTTAAGGAAGGGGGTATTGTAAGTTGTTTACCTATGCTTTACAGCTTCTGCTGTAAAGCGTTATGCTAAGCCCATTATTGAGTGAGGAGATTGTTATGTTTTCAAAGTGGTGTAAAAATAAACCGTGTGCGCCTTTATCTGATGATGCTGTAGATGCGATTGCTGCAATCATTTTGATTTGTGTCTTTGCAGCAGGGGTGCTATATTTTTTAGCAGGTCAGCCTACTTAGAAATCATTCCCTGGACCATGAGGCTCTTTCTTTTGTAAAGGAGACAGCACGGGTTTAGCACTCGTGTGGATCACAGTTGACCCATGTTGACTCACTAATTCATTATTCCAAGGTAAGTCGCGATAAATACCCCCTTCCACAGATTTAACAATGGGGTATTTGATGATTTCAAAGAACGGAGAATAATCGAAGTCGCTGGGTGTAAAGAGCCGGGTATTTCTTTGAATTAATTCTAAGCCTTTTTCCTCATGTTCAATAATCAAGGGTAAGATCGGGAATCCTACAGAATGAAAGGCATCTGCAATCAATGTAGAACATACGGTTTTAGAATCTGACCCCGCATTAGTCTCAAACAGACGCGTACGCCATTTGACGGGTAAGATACCCCAGGGAAGTAAAAACAGGGCAAGATCTACAATCTGTCTGACATCATAGTCTTTGCCTAAGCGTTTAATGCCATAGCCTATGACTTTTTGGGCATCACTACGGGATATCCCACGAGGACGGCAGATCCGAATATGCTCTGATTTATAGGTCCGTAACGGGGAAATAATCGTCCCTTGCCCTAACATGCCTTCTATAACGAGTTGTTCTTCTGGCTCACCTTGAAAGTAATCTACAACAGCTTTACGTAAGACTACATCATCAATGTCATGAAGGCGACCTATGTACAAACAGGCGTGTGACCAAGGGCTTTGGGTGATGGAGCGAATGGCTTGGCTGACGCGGCTACGTCCTTCAATCAGTAATACATCACAAGGGCGTACCTCAAAGCGAATACGGTCAAAGTCAGATAAAGACATGCTATGTATAGCATCTTCTTTAAGTAACCAACTTTGTACATTTGAGATCAGCTTACGCTTGAGACGTTGGAACACGGGTATCTTAATAAGTGGCTGTATCTATATTTCAGGTTAGTTCACTCTTCTAAGGTTGGCAACGGTATTGTTGGGTTTTGTGCTGCCGGCGCCGTCTCGAGCTGTTCTAATTGGGTAAAACGACGGGTGATTTTTTGAGCAGATTGTTGGACGGCATGTACATCTTGGTGGGCCTGCTCGATATGGCGAGAGAGCTGGTCCATTCTTTTTTCAAAACGGTTAAAGTCTTGAGCTAAGGCAGAGAGATGTTTTTGTAAGATAATCATTTCTTCACGAGATCTGGCATCCTTAATCACGGCTCTAGCAGTGGTTAACAGTGCCATTAATGTTGTAGGGGAGGTGAGCCATACGCGTTCTTTATGTGCAAAATCAATAAGATCCCCATGTTCGCTATGCAAATAGGAAAAAATTGCTTCAGCTGGTAAAAATAATATGGCAGAGTCAGTGGTTTCAGGGGGGGATATATATTTTTGTTTGATGTCCTGGATATGTTTTTTAATGTCTTGTTTAAATTGTAAAGTTGCTTCTTTACGCGCTATCTCAGAGGCATGTTTATTTTGTAATTTTCTATAGCTCTCTAAGGGAAACTTTGCATCAATAGCGATATTGCCAGTAGGTTCTGGTAAATAGAGCATTGCATCGGCACGGCATCGGTTTGCTAAGGTGTGTTGCAAGGCAAAAGCATTGGGGGGAAGCATGTTTTTGAGCAACCCTTCTAATTGGATTTCTCCAAAGGCACCACGTGCGCGTTTATCGGTTAAAATTTCTTGTAAGCTTACCACCTGAGAAGATAGGTCAGACATGCGTTTTTGAGCTTCATCAATGAGTAAGAGGCGTTCGGTAATACGTTGAAAGGTGGTAAGTGTACGTTCCATACCTTCGCTGAGTTTACCTTCTACTTTATCTGATAGGCTTTGAATTGCTTTTTCAGTATTTTGGCTAAAATTTTGTAGTAAGTGTTGGGTAAAATTTTGTTGTGTGGACAGTCCCATCTGTAAATTTTGTTGTACTTGTTGGAGTGCACGTTCTAAGAGTGCTTGGGTTTCTTGTAGATTAATGCGGATCCCATCTTGGTGTTTTTCTCTTAAGTTTAATACCTCAGTTAATAAAATATTTTGGGTTGTTGCCACACTGGTGAGGGTATTCCCAGAGTTACGAGTTTTACCCAATACGATATACAGCACTAGTAAAATCAGGACTACTGGAATACATATAAGTGAGGTGACTAATAAAGAAAACATGATGGGAAAAACCAATCTTAGCAGTATGGGGGAATTATAGCAGAGGTTAGTCTAAGAACAGAGAATTGATATTGGATTCTGTGCTTTCAATAACGCGGCGTAGGCGTTTAAAGGCGCTGCTTTGAACACGGCGGATTTTTTCACGGGTCAGGCCCATTTGTTGGCTGGTTTCATCTAGGGTACAAGGGGCATAACCGAGCATTCCAAACCGACGTAAGACAACTTCTTGTTGAATTTTAGAGAGTTTGCCAACCCAGTCTTGAATTTTAGATTCGAGATCTTCTTTGGTCGCAAGATAGAGAGGGTTGGTAGCATCATGTGCTTTGAGCAGTTCTTTAAAGGGTTTGTTGATATCATCAGACAGGGGTTGGTCTAAGGAAATGGTAGCATCGTGGGCAAACGTATCTTGTACAGATAGCGCTGCCGGTGTCAGGGTGAGTCCTTCTTGGCCTTCACGTTCTAATTTTTGGTTGCGGCGCAGTTGTTTAATGATGTGGACAGGCAGGCGTATGGTGCGTGCTTGGTTCATAATAGCGCGCTCAATACTTTGTTGTATCCACCAGGCAGCATAGGTTGAAAACCGGTAGCCCAGCTCAGGGTTAAAGCCGCTGACGGCGCGCATTAGTCCAATATTACCTTCTTCGATTAAATCTAAAAGGGACATGGTGCCTTTAGAGTGATATCGTTTTGCAAGTTTGACCACTAACCTGAGATTTGCTTGAATCATGGTATTGCGGGCTTGGGTATCGCCAGTTTGAATTTTGCGCCCTAGCGTGACCTCATGCTCTGGTGTGAGGAGTGGATAATGGCGGATTTCACTTAAATAACAAGCGATGGCTTCTTTTTGATTGTCATCTACAGGTGTGTTTTCTTCTAGGTCGCACTGTAGTTCATTGCGTAGCATAGAGGCTACGTTTTCCAGGTCGCTCTTCTTTCTGGTGTTTGTAGGTTTCATGGCTACACAATAAGGTAATTCTTGTTATAATGTCGGCATACTGTAGCCAGACTTTAAAAGGTAAAGGGTGCC
The DNA here is from genome assembly GCA_964524705.1 of uncultured Francisellaceae bacterium. GTDB lineage: Bacteria > Pseudomonadota > Gammaproteobacteria > Berkiellales > Berkiellaceae > CAZGDB01. The sequence continues at coordinate 46,440 of CAZGDB010000005.1, read as the reverse complement.
TCTATGGATAGATATTTTTTTGGTATAAGCCTAGTGTTGGCTACCTTATTACCGGTGACGAGTTTTGCTATCGAGCAGGATAACTTAGGTGCAGTTACCACTAAAGAGACACCAGTGGTGATGGCTGCTGTGACTAAAACGGATTTACCGTCCCCTGACCTACTCACAAAAATTCAAGCGCGTGGTGTTTTACGGTGTGGTGTAGGGATGCAAGTAGATGGTTTTGTGGCACAAGATAGTCAACAAAAATGGGTAGGTTTAGAGGCTGATTTTTGTCGTGCAATGGCAGCCGCCATTTTTTCAGATCAAACGAAAGTAGAATTTTTACCGCGCACAGTTGCAGATCGTTTTGAAGGTCTGCGTAAAAAAGAAATAGATGTGTTAATAGGGAATACCTCTGTCACTTTAGAGCGTGAATTACGCGAAGGTGTGCGTTTCCCGGGAGTGTTGTATTACGATGGGCAAGGTTTTTTGGTGTCTAAAAGTTCAGGGATCCGTAAGTTGTCAGATCTTGTCAATAAAACCGTATGTGTTTTAAAAAATACCACAGCAGAAAGACAGATTACACAATATGCAGAATTGCAACGTATGCCGATTATCATTGAAAGTTTTTCAGAAAATGCGCAAATGATGCAGGCGTATCAAAATGGGCGCTGTATGGCAGTGACTGCAGGGGTGGCATCTTTGGCGGCCTATCGTAAACATTTAAGTTCTTCAACACAGCATGTAATTGTGGGTCAATTGATTGCAAAAGATGCTATAGGTCCTGTGATCTCTGCTGAAGAAACTCGTTTGTTTGATGTGGCACGTGCAGTTGGGTCTGTTTTGTTAAATGCAGAAGAAGAGCGGTTGAGTTCAGAAACGGTCGGGCGTCCTAATGCGGCGCATCAAGAATGGCTCAAGGAAGTTGATACCTTGGCGGCGCCTTTAGGGTTGCCCAGTAATTGGGCAGCTACGGTCCTTGTACAAGTAGGTAATTATAATGAAGTATATGAGCGTAATTTGGGCGGTTCTTCTTTAGTCTTAAAACGCAATATTAACCTTTTATGGCGTGAAGGTGGTATTCATTACGCACCACGTCTGTTTTAATTTTTTTCAAATAAGGTGGGCAGTATGTCTCTTGATATGACTCGTCGTGCACATAAAAAAACAGAGCTACCTTCAGTGTATTATTGGTTTCGTCGACGTGTACCTATGTTTGTGGCGACCACTATTACTGTGGTCAGTTTTTTGCTACTGCAAGCCATTTTACCTGTTGCAAGTTTAACCCCAGCTTTAGCCTGGAGTATTGTAATTTTAGGGGCACAAACTGGTTTTTTGGGTTTTTTAGCAAAAGTGGGAGTTTTATCCGCGATAGCTATAGTGAGTTATAAATTACAAACCTCTCTTTTTAAAATCAGTTATTTTACTTCTCTGGAAAAACGCTATGAGGAACGTGGTACGCTGCTAGAAACATTAAAGGCACGTTGGAACGAGAAAAAACAAGCTAAAAAAAGAAACCGTACAGCTTTACAAAAAATAGTGATGGAACTAAAAACACAGGTTGCGAAATTACAGAATGAACCGGTAGTTCCACTTCAACCGATTGAGGTCGATGAGCCTCTTATTCAGAACCCCAAGTTGAAACGCTCCGAACAAGATGCGATTTTGCCTTCCTGGTATCCTGTTTTTCGTCATACCGTACCGCTTTGGAGTGCTGGATTCGTAGCACTAATAGGGTTTTTATTTTTAAATGCGTTCTTGCCTATTACTATGTTACCGCCTGCGGTTGCTTGGAGTATTGTCATTCTAGGGGCACAAACGGGGATTATGGGGTTTTTAGCAAAAGGTTTAGTGCTAGGCGGCTTGGCTGCTCTTACGTATAAAGTAGAAACAGGGTTATTTAAATTATTTGCTTTTAATATGTTAGATAATAAATTTCAGGCCAGAGGTGCTATTCTTAAAAGCTTGATTCATTTTGCAGAGAAAGAAAAAGAAGAGAAAAATACCGCTGAGCAATCGATGAAAGAAATGGTGAACACACTGAGTGTTCAGGTGAAGATATTAGAGCATCAACCACGAACAGTGCGCTTTGCGGCTGAAGGAGCTGCTTCATCTTCTAAAGATCTGAGAGAGACAATCGTTTCACTTAATCTTTCTAGTGATGAGGTTGGAGATAGCATCATAGGCGCTGGAAATTCCTTTCAACACTAAAACAGCAGAAACAGCTAGCAAGATAATAGCTGCCAGTTGCTGTAGAGAGGATATCTGATCTAAAGAGAGTACTGCGGCGAACCATTTTTTTGGAGTTAGAATAACAACTAACGACATAATTCCCATAGTGCTGAGAAACCACGGGCTAGCTAGATTTTTTTCTATATCCTGTAATGTATCAAACGCTTTTTTCATATCCATGAATGCAGTCTTCCCTGTAAGCTATTTATTGCAGTGTAGCAGCGATTTGTTTTTTTGAAAATTTTTACTACACTCCTATTTGTGGATTTAGGTTCAATATACAAGGAAGGATTTATTATGATGAAAACAGCACTCCCATTTATGTTTCTTGGTTTACTAACTGGTAACGTGGTTGCAGCAGATACTGCAAAGTCTTTAGAACAGTCCGCGCAAGCAACCCAGCCAACTGCTACTAAGCAATTAGCTGCAGCAGATAACGTACGTGCAGAACACCATAAGGCAATGAAAGAAAAGGCAATCGAACACCGTAAAGAAATGAAAGAAGAAGCCAAAGAACATCACCAAGAAATGAAAGAAAAGGCGATGGAACATCGTAAAGAAATGAAAGAAGAAGCTAAAGAACATCATGAAGCTATGAAAGAAAAAGCTAAAGAAAAGGCACTGGAACACCACCAAGAGAAAGGCGCATACTAATCTTTTAGCCTGCTTCACCCCTATCTTTTTTTATAGTAGGATAAAAAGGTAGGGGACTTTCGTTGTATATGGATATTATATTGAATAAGGAAGATTGTATGAAAATCGTATCAGCACTCGTTTTAGGATTATTGGCTGGCAACGTTGTAGCGTTAGAAACAACTACAACCACTCCTTCACAAAATCAAACACAAAGCCAAGAAGCCACTCAGTCTGCAAACTTGCAAAAACAACAAGCTTCTTCTAATCAACAACAAGCTTCTTCTAGCCAGCAAGCTAAAAAAGAAAGATTACAAACCCAACGTGAAACTTCAAAAGCAACTACTGCTGCTGAAGAAAACCAACAAGCTGCTGCAGAAGTTCTGAAAGAACAAAATGAAGACAGAGAAGGCAGCATTGATGGCGCTGGGTACTAAACTCAGTTCGTTTTTTCTCCGATCTGCAAGACCTACACTTTTTTAATTAAAACTAAAGAAGTGTAGGTTTTTTTAGTGCTAGGTTTTGAGTGTTAGGGCATCTAAACCAGGGGATTTAAAAATCCAAAGTTTAGCTTGTGACATTTTACGAATGGTGGGCTCAATTCCCCCCACACCTAATCCAGAACGTTGGCTTCCCTCAAAAGGCATCCAATCTACCCTAAAACTAGGGATTTCATTAATGAGTACCGTATTGGCTTTCATATGCTGTCCTGCATACAAAGCGATATCTATATTTTTAGTGAAAATGCTGCTTTGAAACTGAAAGGGCAGGGCATTAGCTTTGGTAATGGCGGTTTCTAAGTTTTCATAAGTGTAAATCGCTAATACAGGCCCAAAGACTTCTTCAGTGCTCAGTTCGCATTTTGGACTAGGGTCTAAAATAATCGTTGCCGGATAACATGTATCACTTTGCGGTTTACCACCACAGAGCACTTTACCACCGGATTCTATTGCACTGGAAACCCAACGATGCACCCGTTTGAGTTCAGGTTTTCGGATCATCGGACCAAGAGTTGTTTTTTCAGATGTAGGATCTCCAATTTTGAGATTACCTGCTGCTTCTGCTAATAACTTACCGATTTTTTTAGCCATTTTATAATGTACGAAAAGACGTTGCAAAGAGACGCACAGTTGACCTGCATGGGTAAAAGCACTTTTAATAATAGGCGCAATACACTCCTCTTCAGGGACATCCGGGGCAATAATCAGCGCAGAGGCCCCTCCATGCTCTAAAATACAATCAGTGCCAGGAGCAATTAAACTGCGTAAACGCCAGCCAACTGCCGCACTGCCTGTAAAATGTAATAACCCGACTCTTGGATCTGTAGCCAATCGTTCTGATAAATTTTTATCCCACAGATGTATGATCTGACAAAAGTTCTTTGGTAATCCCGCTTCTCGTAAGAGCGCAACTAAGGCGATACAGGATAAAGGCGTATCTTCTGCAGGTTTGATAATAATAGGACAACCTGCTGCAATACTACAGGCAATAGGGTGCGTAACTTGGTTTAAGGGATGATTAAAAGCAGTAATCGCTACCACAACCCCTTTGGGTTCAAAACGTGTAAAAGCCATATGGTTACGAGAGACGCCATTGAGATTCATTGGGATCTCATGTCCTGCTAAGGTGTGAATGGTACGGGCAGCAATTTCTAAGCCTTCAATCGCTCGTGTTACCTCTACACGTGCATCTAGTAAGGGCTTGCCACCTTCTTGGCTAATTCGAAGCGCAAATTCTTCATGAGCCTCTGTAAGTTTTAAGGCAGTCAACTGTAATATGCTGCTACGTTGGGCAGGACTTAACCAATTACTGCGGTCCTGAAACAATGCGCTGGCAACCTCTAAGGCAGTATTCGCCTGAACCCATCCTTGAGTTTCTAGGGTGGCTAATAGCGCACCATTATAAGGGGAGGCAATCTCTACAACCTTGGTATCATCCTCAGGTCCTAAAATATCAGATCCAAAATGTTCAGCCATATGGTACAGTCTCGTCATTCCTTGATTGGTTAATAATGCATGATCCCACTACTCACCTCAAGCTTATCTTTGCAAGTCCCCACTAGTATCCACCCCATAAGACAAACACTAGTAGGCGTTTTTCCAACAGCTGTAGAGCTCACACCTGAGAATCTGTCGCGGTTGTCTAGTTTGGCTAAAGCTTTATGCTATACGCATTATTTTGGTATTACTGAAAGTAATATAAATAACATAAAAGGCAGGGCTTTGTATTTATATTTTGATTGCCAGCCTAAAAGCGAGCAAAAGCCGAGTTTAATTTTGCCTTCCTTAGCAGAACTTTGGCATACTCCAGAGAAGAAGCGGGCGCTATGGGGTCAATTAAAAAAATTCAAGTATGAAAAATAACTCACTAATACATCAGCCACGGTTTGAAGCTAAAGCGCTGTTGATTGCCGATAAGATTAATCTTCGTGATTTAAGTCACCTCGGTGAAATTTTAGATAAGACCCCCCCTACGCTTAAAATTGGGGAAGAGGCTATTGTGGTGGTTTTTAGGTTTGGGGTCGTAGTTTTTTTTAATACACCTGAAGCCTTACAGCAGCATTGTATTGAGACCTTGAATCCTCAAATCTTGGGGCCTCAAAAAGAGATAGAACGTGAAAGTATCCAAATAGAGATTGATCCCGCAGAAACTGAAGAAGGCTCCTTTGAAGGAACAATTTTTATTCGTCAAGCAACCTATGGACATTTACAAACCATTGCGGATGTTTTAGCTAAAAGCGTGATTTTAGGAAAACAGGAAGCAGAAATTGGACGTGGATTTGAATCAGTAGAGCGTATTGCAACGGAATTAGCGAAAACCGGGAATCCAGGTTTTCAAACCAGAGATCTGCTGAAAAATATCGGGGTCGTTCTTTTGCGCGAATACACCATGGTCGCACGTGCTGAAGTGACAGAAAAGCCAGAGCAAATCTGGGAGTTCCCACAATTGGATAAAGTACATACGAGTGTTGCAGAAGAATTTGAATTAGTAAAACGCCAAAGTGTTTTAGAACGAAAATTTACGTTGATTTCAAAAACAGCAGAAATTACTTTAGATGTTCTGCAAAACAGACATTCTATGAAAATAGAATGGTATATTGTAATTTTGATTGTGATGGAAGTTTTGCTTGAAATTTATGCATTATTCATCAAAGATATAATACACTAAACTGGAGGCGCTCTGGTGATAGATATAGTTGCTCTTCAGAAATTACTGCGTCAAATAAAAACTAAAAAAGAAGGGCGTGCTCAACGTTTTATAACACTAAAAAATATGTTTGAAAGCGCACAAACGAATCATGAGAGTCGTTCTGCTTTTTTGTACTTCACGGATGATCAAGGAGATACTGTTTTACAGTATGCCGTTAAATATGGTACGCTAGAGTTTGTAGAAGTATTATTACAAGCCGGTGCAAATCCGTTTCAATCAAGTAAAAAATCAGAAACCCCTTTTTATCAACTGATGAAAAAAGAAGCCTATCCATTAGTAGCGCCTTTAGTTAAGGCTGGTGTTCAGTCTGTTGAACAATGGCAAACATTATTGCAGGATCTGAGTGCTCTACCGAACGCTGCGCATAAGCAAAAAGCTATTGCCTATCAATCAATAATACATAAAATCCATGCATGCATCGTCGCGGAATCTCAAGACCTGAGGTATTTGCTGGCTGTCATTAAAGAAGATCAAGCTCTGAGAGAGGCTTGCTTTGCGCGCATAGAAGCTATTTTTTTAAATTTGCACAAAAAGAAGAATCAAGAGGTATTGAATAACTTTTGTTGTACAAAGAATTCTGAGGGTGAGCCTGTTTTACATGTAGCCATTCAATATGGTGCTCGAAAATTGGTTGGAATTCTTTTGGAATGTAACGCTTATCCTTTTCAGGTTAATAGCAATAATGTTAGTGCTTTTTATCTTTTAGTAAAAAACCATTACTATGATTTAGCTTTACAGTATGTGCGCGAAGGAAAATCTGGTGGGCTTTTTATACGCAATCCTCTAAAGGAAACGGTAGTCTATCAGATCTGTAAGTTGCCAATCCCTGAAAATTTGTCCTATCAAAAACAATTTGCAGCTTTGATGTATGCGTTATTTGAAATCGTCTGTACGAGTTATTCAGCACCTGATATAGAATTGTTAGGTCCTACTTCATTGATGCAGGTGAATCCTTGTTGGAATTCGTTATTCCGTTCAATAGGGGTTTTGGAATTAAAAGTATCAGATCCTATTCAAAATATAGAAAGAGATCTCGAAAAAATAGAACGTCAATTTTTAAAACATTATCCATTAAATGATGCAATTATGTTGTCTGACTACCTGAGGGAACATAAATTGTGTTATGAAAAACAATTAAAAATATTTTTAGCTCGAAATAATTCTTTTGTTTTGGATAAAAAAAATAAAAAAGATAAAAAACTGTCATTAGAATTACGGCGAATGTTTTTAAAATTGTTAGGGGGGTTGAAGTTCAGTTTGGAAAATATGCTTTCGTCGCATACGACCTGTTTGTGAAAC
>CAZGDB010000005.1:17630-39074 GCA_964524705.1 uncultured Francisellaceae bacterium | reverse complement strand
TTGGAAAATATATTCCATACCCCTGAGGAATATCGTCAGGCAGAAGTGTGGTTGACTCAATTAGATTTAGAAACTTGGATTTTAACAAAATATAGCCAAGAATGCCGTAATACAGCCCGTCTGATAGCGAGTCCACCACCGATTCAGTTCGGTGCCGTCTCGCAGAGCAGTCCAGAGGTGCTGGCGACAGTGATATTTCCAGAGTCTTTAAGGAAAAAGGGTGCCTTAGTATAAAAGATCGTTACACCAGGGGGAAAGGATGCGCCCACAAACATTGCAGGATGCAATTGAACGTGATCAAGTAGATGCGATACATGGATTATTGCGAGATCAAAATTTATCGTTAGAGACGCGTAATGCACAAGGCGAAAATGCTGTTCAGTATTTTGCACATCATGGAAAAAACAGCATTCCAGATGCACAAAGAAGGATTCGAGTCGTTAACTATTTTCTCCATTTTGGCTGGTCTGTTGATCAAGAAGTAGAGCTGGGTCGCTCGCTTTTGCATTGTGCAGTGATTCATCAAGATTTGCTTTTAATTCAGTATCTTATCGAAAATACAAAAATCACGCTTGATTTAAAAGATCATACAGGATGTACGCCGCTGTATTTAGCTTGTCAACTAGGTTATGCAGAGATTGTGGCTTATTTACTAGAGAAAAAAGCCGATAAGGCCTGCGTTAATCTTGAAGGGGATACACTTTTACATACTGCCGCCAAGCATGGTCATCAAGCGGTAATGGGGTTGCTGTTGACCAAAGGCATTACTGTTAATGCGACTAATAAGTTTAAAGAAACTGCGCTTCATCAGTGTTTGGGACATCCCAGTGCGATACAGTTAGTGGAAAAATTAGTTAGTGTTGGCGCAAATCTGAATGCACAAGATTGTAAGGGTGATACACCCTTACATCGAATGGTGTCAGAAAAAGAAGAAATGCAGTTTCTTGTTTTGGAAAAACTTTGTAACGCGGGCGCCGGATTGAATATTAAAAATTTTATGGGTGAAACGCCGCTTTATAAAGCATGTAGCCATTATGATGATCTTGTGGTATCTGAAGAACGTACCGCTGTTTTAGAAAAAATGATTACATTTTTAATAACACAACCGGCTGTTGAATATAATCATATTGGTCCGCCACATAGGCCGTTAACTATAGTCATGGCGGAAGATTTAAAATGGTTGTCAGAATTTAGAAAATTAGGTGTTTTGGAGTACAGAACCCCACAAATGAGTGAAAAAAAAATTAGTTCCGAAAACCTTCTGAGTCTGTCGAGCTTTCAAAATATATTTCCTGCTGTCATTAAAAAAGTGCATTCTTTAGAAAACAGTATTGCATTATTAGAGGCTGTTCAAGGTAGTCAAGTAGAATATCAGCGTGCAGCTTCAGGGTTTTTAAAGGGCGAACCTATTGCGTTTGAGCAGCGCAAAGCTTTGGAAATTTTATTGGGGTTGTGTAAGCAAGAAATTGACGCGCAACAGTTTAAATATTTAAATGCAACACAGCTTTTGAGTCCGCATGAGTTGGTGCTTTTGGAAGATGCCTTATTTTCGTTTAATGTAGTGGAGATTATCCATGTGCAGATCCGTGAGCATTTTCGAAATCTTAGACGCCCCTGGAAAATTGAAAGTACTTTGAGGGCTGTAGGAGAAACAGTAGGTTTATTAACTCCAGCTTATAGTTTGGTGGCGAAGGTGCATGCAGATCCTACTGGTCCTGTGAGTGGGTATGTGCGTGACGCTTTTGAAGGAGTTGATATTCGTCAAGAGCCTTGGTATGGCCGTTTGGCGCCGGAATTACAAAAAAGTATGTGTAAAATGATGGGGGTGATGCATCCCTTATCTTCGACATCCCCGGTAGCTTTGGTTGGGCGGCGACCTTCTGAAGAAGCGTTGCGCACTGATGTATTGGGTCATCCTACATACTCTATTAATTGTGCTCCACAAAAATGAGTCTGTTTGCACCTTCTTTTTGTGCTTCAATGAGCGCGTGTTCGGCATATTGCACTTGAACTAAAGGAGGTACATTCTCTTTTAAGCACATTAATCCAAAGGAGAGAGTGACAGGGATGATTTGCCCTTCATAGGTAAAGGTATGCTCTTTTAAAGCCTCTTTGAGACGCTCTAGAATATCTTGGGCATATTTTAGTTCACAGTTCCCAAAAATCATCACAAAATACTGTTGCTCAATTTGTGCAAAAAAATCATAACGCTTAATTTTCTGTTGCAACGAACGTGCAATTTCTAACATGATATCGCGTAATCCCTTTTCTCCGAACTGATCTAAAAATGCTTGTTTTTGATCTAAAATCCCTAAAGATAAAATGGCTTTTTCTCCAGGAGGGATGGGCTGGGTAAAAATATCCCATTTGTGGGCTTCTTCTTTTTTGCTTTTGCAGAGTTCATCTACTAAAAATGAGAGTTTTTCAATATTTTGTTCCAGGTCATGAATTTGGTCTGGGTTTTGTAACCATAAAGCAAAAGAAGTACGAGCACTATCTAAGCCTAAACGTTGTTCTAAACCATAACAGATTTTTTGGATTTGAATTTGGGTCTTTTTGACGGTTTGTTCTTGTTGTTGACGATGTAAGGTTGCAGCCTGTGCAATATACGCATCTAAACGTAATAAGAGGGTATCAAGCGTTTTAGGATCCGGCTCGTCTTCAAGTTCAGAAACCAAAATTTGATATTCGGTTTCAAGGTCAGGTAGGCGTGGCGCAATCGTTAAAAAACGTATTAAACTTTGTATAAGGAGCTCGTGTGGGGTACGGGCAGGTCCTTGGAGACTGCTTTGTCCAAGGTCATTTTTTTTCCAGAAATTAAACAGCCAATCTGAAGCCATGCCTACCTACTTATCATAATAGTCCCCATATGCTTTTGGAGTATAGACCAGGAGAAATCGCGGGTGTGTTAATTTTAGTGGTGATGGGTCACGCACCTGATTTTTGTGATAGTACACTGTAAAAGTAGCAGTTTAGTGATTAAAAAAAACATTTTTTAGTATCTCTGGACTAAAATAAAGGGTGAAGATAACTTTTTTAAAGAGTAGCATAATGGCAGAAGAACATAGTGCAGCATCGGGGCGTTTTGAAATGCCACGTCGTGATATTTTAGAAGACTCTAAAGATTTTATGCGTTTGGATCCTACCTTGAAACGCTTAGATGGGGGAGATGGCTCACAGGTCTTTGTTTTGCGTGCCAAAGAGGATGGGGGGCATGACCCTATCGTTATTTTCTATACCTCTTTGTTTGAAATTGAGGATGCCACTGATAAAATCGTTAATTTTGACCCTACACAGGATAAAATTGACCTCACAGAAATCGTCCTGAGCTTAGGGGCAGACTTTAATGAATGTGATGTTTATTTTAAAATTAACGCCGAAGGGGATGCAGACTTGATTATTGAGGACCATTATCAAGGGGCCTTAGGGGTAAAACACACGATTGTAACTTTTGCTGCCTTGGCGAAAGACAAGTCTCCTGAAACCCAAAAAATGCTAATGCAAACCCTTATTTTGAGGTAAACTACTGCCTTTAATAAGGCGGTAGGGTCAAAAGTATGCGGTTTGCGTTGGGGGTAGAGTATGCCGGTAGTGCATATTGGGGATGGCAAAAACAACCCGACCAACAGGCTCCCTTTTTACAAGCTATTCTAGAAAATGCTATTACCAAAATTGTAGAACATCCTGTTATAGTACACGCTTCTGGCCGTACAGACCGTGGAGTCCATGCCCTAGGACAAGTCGTTCATTTCGATACTAGCGCGACCCGTCCACTCAAAGCCTATGTCGCCGGTGTGAACCAACATTTACCGCCAGATATCCGTGTCACCTTTGCGCATGCTGTCTCAGAGGACTTTGATGCCAGACGTAGTGCGTATCAACGACGTTATGTTTATTTGTTGCACTATGGTCCAGCGCACAGTGCCACCCATTGGCAGCGCGTGGCATATACGCATTTACCTTTAGATGTGACTCGGATGCATACCGCAGCACAGTTTTTTGTAGGGGAACACGATTTTACGTCCTTTAGGGCAGCTGAATGCCAAGCTAAAAGTCCTATTCGGACCGTGCATGAATGTCAGGTTTATCAACGGGGTCCATGGGTATATATCGATATCACTGCAAATGCTTTTTTACATCATATGGTCCGTAATATTGTAGGAACCTTAATGCGTATTGGGCAAGGGCGTGAATCGCCGCAATGGATACCTCATTTGATTGCACAAAAAGACAGACAGCAGGCAGCAAGAATGGCTTCTGCTGCGGGTTTATATTTGATAAAAGTTAGTTACCCGGATTACTTTGAAATACCGGAGCCAGTATTGCCCCCTTGGTTATATGACTCAAAAGTGGGATAATGGCAGCATAGTGCCAGCGTAGTACAACTAAGTAAGAGAGCAACAGCATGAGTTGGTTTAAAAAATTATCCGATAGTATTCGTTTAAAAGCATCTAGCCGTAAAAGCAGCATTCCGGAAGGGCTATGGACTAAATGTGCAGGCTGCCAAGCAGTCTTGTTCGTAGCAGAGTTAAAGTTGAATCTACAAGTTTGTACGAAGTGTGGTTACCATATGCCCATTAAGGCTCGTGATAGATTAACCGCCTTTTTGGATCCAGGTCAGTTGCTAGAAATTGGCGCAGAGATAGAGCCAGAAGACAAACTTAAATTTAAGGATACCAAACGTTACAAAGATCGTTTAATTCAAGCGCAAAAGACAACAGGTGAAAAAGATGCATTAATTGCCATGAAGGGTAGCCTGCAAGGGATCCCAGTGGTTGCTTGTGCCTTTGAGTTTTCTTTTATCGGTGGTTCTATGGGGGCTGTGGTAGGTGCGAGATTTGCCAAAGCCGCTGAGCTCGCATTGCAAGAAAAACGACCTCTGATCTGCTTTGCAGCCAGTGGTGGAGCGCGCATGCAAGAATCTTTGATCTCGTTGATGCAAATGGCCAAAGTCTCTGCTACCTTGGCACGCTTAAAGCAAGCTGGTATTCCTTATATCTCTGTGATGGTCAATCCTTGTACGGGTGGAGTCTCAGCGAGTCTTGCAATGCTTGGAGATCTGCAGATAGCAGAACCTAAGGCGTTGATTGGTTTTGCAGGCCCGCGTGTGATTGCACAAACCTTAAGAGAACAACTGCCTGAAGGATTCCAACGCAGCGAATTCCTCTTAGATCATGGAACCTTGGATGCGATTTGTGATCGCAGAGACTTGCGTGCCCGTATCGCACGTATCCTTGGAATGCTGCTTAATATTACTCCACGCGCTGACCTCTAAAAGACTGGTCATTTGCTGGAAGTCAGTTAGGGTGTTATGCTGTATGAATAAGGGTTAAAAAATGCGGTTCATGGCAGATCAGAAACAAAAAGAAAGACTTTTTGGTGGCCTCCTATTATTGGGAGTTCTGCTGTTAGCTATTTTTGTTTTATGCCAAGAAACGCGCCTGTGGGTTAAACCAGGGGAACCTACGCTTTTGAGTTTACCAACTTGGTCCAATGGTAAAGAAGTGATTATTGAAGAAAAAGAGCTCAAACGGTTACGCCAAGAACTTCAAAAAAGCAAACAATCCCGTATTTTAGAAAACCCAGCGGTATTGCCGTGGAGTAAGGATAGTTCTACAAACCAACCAGGATAGGTGTTGATATGAATATATTTGATATTATTGTTATCGGGATTATCGTTGCCTGTGCATTACTTGGTTTTTTAAGAGGGTTTGTAAAAGAATTTTTTGCATTGACCTTTTTAGCTTTGAGCTTATTTTTAGGTGTACGCTTAGCTCCTACATTTGCGCCTTCCCTATCTATCGTCATAGAACAACCTTTATTACAATGGGCTGTTGCCTTTGCCGGTATCGTGATTACGACGTTATTAGTAGGGGGTATTATTACCGCTATTTTAAATCGTTGCTTAATATTTGGAGTAATGGGTGGTCCTAATCGTCTCTTGGGGTTTGCATTTGGCAGTTTAAAGGGTGGATTACTGTGTTTGTTGTTAGTCTGGGGCCTAAAAGCCTTGGATGTACCGATGCAAGATCCTATCTTTAAAGAATCTCACATGTTACCTAAAATCCAGCAGTGGGAAACTTGGGTGCAAGAACGTTGGGACTTAAGTGCACCAGCTGGATTAAGCAAAGAACTTCCAGCTCTGCCAGGTATGGAAAAGAAATTGGGTTTGACACTAACACCTAAAGAAGGTGCGGCTAAAGAAGTGCCTGCAAAAGTCGCACCAGTGACTAAACCAGCAACTACTGAACCTGCAAAAAAAGCCACAAAATAAATACACTGTTCTGCTTTAAAAAGCGCACCTTTGTTTAGCAAACCAGCTAAATGAGGTGCGCTTTTTTTATTCCTAGATTGATACTTTGTGTTAGCGTTGCTATAAAATACAATGCTATTAAAAGTTGATAGAGGTGGTTAAATGCTGTCATTTTTGAGACGTCAATGGTATCGATGGTATACAAAAAAGCAGCTTAATGAGGAACTATTTGATGTGGCAGATATCGCTGTCGCACAGGATTTATTGGTAGTTGGTGCAGATCTAAAGGCTTGTAATCAACAGGGAGATACGTCTTTTATTTATGCGTGTAAGCAAGGATATCTAGAAATAGCACAATTTTTTTTACAGTGTGGTGCTGATATTAATGCTAGGAATAAAAAAAATAAAACAGCACTTTTTTATGCTTGTCAATATGGCTACGAAGATATAGTACGTTTTTTATTACAAAGTGGTGTTTCTCCAAATATAAGCGATAGAAACGAATGGACACCGTTGATGGTGGCTGCACGTAACGGGAACAGTACAATTGTTAGATTACTTTTAGACTTTCAAGCAGATCCTGATTTTCGAAATAATGAAAATAAAACTGCTTTAATGTTTGCTGCTGCTGAGAATCATTTAGAAGTGGCGGAGTTTCTTTTAAAAAATAATGCTAACGTAGACATTGTCAGTGAAGAGCAATTCACAGCCCTGATGTATGCGGCTCAATTGGCTAGCGCAGAGATGGTCAGGTTGTTTTTTATGCACAAGCCCACGGTGGATGCAAATTTTATTAATGTCTATGGTAATACAGCTTTAATCATAGCGGCAGCCTCTGGTAATAAAGAGACTGTAGAAGAACTGTGTTTGTGTGGTGCTGACTATAATCTGTGTGATTATGATGGCTTAACCGCGTTACTGTATGCCGCAGAGCATGAACGTATTGAAGTTGTTGAGTATTTATTAACATTACAGAATATTATTGTTAATAACCCTAATGAAGAAGAAATGACGGCGCTAGAGTTTTTTGAGTGTGATACCAGAGCAAAAATTGAAAAAAAATACAATGTAATAGAAAGTATGCTGCGCGAGAAAGGGTGTTTAGAATATCATGTTTCGAATATGATAAATAATCCACAAAGTGTACATGATGAGCGAACTAAAATATCTGCAGAAGAAACAATTAAAAAATTAAGTGAAAACAAAGATGAAATCATAATAAACGAAGCTTATCAGGATTTTGTGCGATACCTGGATAGCGCGCTTTTTGAGCAGGATATTGCGAGCATTGCTAACAAATCTTTTGGGGAGGGGGCTGTTAAAACTATATTAAAAGACATGACGACTCAAGAACGCATTAACTTTTTAAGATATGAAATCAAAGGAACTCGTCAACATCTAGGGTATATTCAGCGTATAAATAACCCACAAAATTCATATGAATTAAAACAAAAATTTAAAAAAGTAGCGGGACTGGTTTGGTTAGCTACTAAAGAAGCAGCACATTTATTCGCCATTCAGCATCTATATCAAAATGGAGTTGCACTTACGGAAGCACAGCTTCTTGAAGTATTAATAGATGTGCGACAGACACTCTGTAAAGGCATACTGAGCATCTGTTGTGAGTTTTTTAATGCCGGAAAACCACAGGCCGAACAGGAAGAATATTCAGCATGTCCTGAAGGAGTGATTCATTATCATTTAGCAATCTTAAATAAGATTCATGATAAAGTATGTGTAAGTCATCAACCTCTAGAATATATTGCGCCTATAGATGGAATTTTGAGCATAAAGGAAATATTATTAATTAAAGGATATGAAGGTTTAGAAAAATTATTAAAAGCTGCATTTATGGGAAGAACCCCTATCCTGCACGCTATTGTTGACGGATTAGCAGTAGAAGGGTGCTCAGAAGACACATTTAGATCTTTTTTAGAAAACACTAATCAGTTCCCAAGAAGCTTACTGTTGCAAAAAACTTTAGAAATGTTTTTGGGGTACATGAAAAAAACTTTTGAACCAAAGACGAAAGAGGGATATTGTGGATTAGAAATGGCATTAATGCAGGTGCCTTATTCAGAATTGATCACGATTTTGCATAATATGTTGCCAAAAAAAAATATTGTTATAGAACCAGCGCTCGTTTTATCTGTAAAAGAACAGGTGATTATAGGGTTGCACGCTTATATAGATCACAAACTAAAACTACTAGACGAGAGCTTATTAAAGGTGTCATCTGAGGCTCTCGGGCCTATCGGGGAAAGAATGGTACAATTAAAGTTTAAAAAGTATCGTTTGCCGATTCCTCGACATCAAAAATCATGGGAAGGCGATCTTTTGCAACAATTAGAAAACTTGTTTCTGGATCCAAAAAATGCCTGGTTGAGAGAAGATCCTATGTTTCTCACCTTTAAAGACGAGACAGAATTAAAACGGTGTTTTATTTCTGCTGAAAAACGAACGCATGATGATGGTCAAATAAAGCCTGCAGTAACGCCCATAGTGTCTTTTTCGCCAGTTGGATCTGTACCAGCTGCAGGTTCTGCAGAAATGCGTGCATTACTTTTGTCTGCAGCAGAGAAACGTAGGCGGTTAAATCCTTCAGGATTATTCTAGTAATAATCCTGGAAATTCACGCCAATCTTGAAAGGCTGCAACACAACCTTTTTGTATCAGTTCTCTAGCCAAATCATCGGGTTTTTCTGCAAATCCTGTAAAGGCAAAAGTTTTTAGGCCTGCAGCTATAGCGGCTGTTGCACCAGTAATGCTATCCTCAACAGCAAAGGATTGGTTTGGATTTGCATGGGTTTCTACTATTGCCCGTAGATATACATCTGGTAGTGGTTTTTGTAGTGCCCCAGCTTCAAATAGACGATTTTCAAAGAACCCCTTTAAAATATTACCTTGATGATTGTTGGCACACTCCATAGAAAGTAATGCGCGCGCTACAGGATTGTTGGTTACCAAACTGAAAACAACACCGCGTTTTGATAATGTTTGCAGGACCTCAATGAGGTTGGGTGCCATTAGAATACCTTCAGGAATCCCGCGTAAATATTCAGCAATTTTTAATTCCCTATCTTGATAAAGCAAGGAATAATCCACGGTGATATTAAAAAAACTTCCTAAGTTTAGGCATAAGATTTCACGGGCTTGACCGTGAAAATGTTTTTTAAATAGCGCAAGGGTAAGGGGAGAGGGAATTTGAGATTGGTAAAGTTCATTAAAGCGTGCAATTAAAGAAGGTAGCGCATGTTTTTCTGTTTCCATTAGGGTGTTATCAAAATCTAGGAAACCACTAATAGGTTTATGAGGCATCGGGTGTTTCCTTAAATGCTTCAATTAAAGTTTGGATGCGTTCTTGTTTTTCGTGTTCGGTATAGTGTTGTGTTATTCCGCTATTCCATACGGGATTGGGCCAGGCAAGATCTTGCTCATAACGGGCAATCACATGCAGATGGAGTTGTGGGACGATGTTCCCTAAAGCTGCAATATTTAATTTTTTTGGCCTAAATAAAGCCTGCATGATTTGTGATGTCTGACGAATTTCTAATAATAATTGTTCTTGGTCTTCAATGGTCAAATCGATGAGCTCCACCATCTGTTTACGTTTTGGTATCAATATTAACCACGGAAATGCAGCATTGTTACTTAAACGTACTTCAGAGAGTGTTAAGTTATAGACGAACGTAGAATCTTGTTCTAAACGAGGATCTAAAATAAAGGACATACCAAAACCGGTTGACTAGTGATGTTAAATTATAGAGGCCTTATGGGTAGGGGCACAATACAGAAAACTTAAAAAGTTGAGAACTCTGAAACTGCTTAGGGTAAATAAGTGTAACATCCCTCATAAAAGAAACAGATAACCTATAATTAAAGAATAGAAGTAGTAGTAAAGGGTTATATCAATGGCAGCAAAGCTTAGTTTTTGGCAAAAAGTGAAAAAGGCAGTGACGAGCCCCTTTGGTATGGGGATCGGAATGGGGATTGGGTTGGGGGTAGTGTTGGCCGTTACTAGCGTGGTTGCCTTTGGGGTGCCTGCAATTGTAGGTGGGTTGTTTTTTTTAACAGGCGCTTTTGCTGGTGTTTTAGGGGGAGGCTGGGCACAGCTGCGTGCGAATCTTGGAGTAAGCTCAAAATCGGTAGGGTATCAGGTGCCAGGCGGGACGAATGATGCTCATTTGCCTAAGTATACTCCAAGCCAAACTTTTGGCCATACTCCAGAATCGAAGCAGAGTCATCTTGATTCTTCAGTATCGAAGCAGGGGCATGAAGTTACACCTCCTTCCTCTGATGGAGAAAACAATGAAGGAAAGATTCAAGAGGGTCGATTCCGTAAATTATTTCACGCCCTGAGGAATAAATAAAAATTACTAGTAACGCTGTAATTTTACGTCAGTCTCTGTGACTTCAATAAACCAGCCTTCTTCCTTTGTCCATTCTCCTAAAGTCCAATATGCGACATTAGAATGGGTGATGGCTTGTGGTTTATGAATGTGACCATGAATAATATGTTTGATTTGATGTTCTTGCGCTAAGCCCTCTAATAGCGCTGTTTCAATACTGATGTCTGCAGTGGGAGCATACTGATTACTCTTGTGGCGTAAATAATTGGCGATTTTTAAACGTACAAAACGGGGTAAACCTAAAAAGAACTTTTCTACGCGAGGGTGTCTGACAAATTTACGGTACTTTTGATACAGCTTATCTTCTAGACATAAACTATCCCCATGCAAAAGTAACATTTTTTGAGGCATATTAACCACTGTATGGTCCTGTAAATAAGTCATCCCGGTGGTGTGGGCGTAGGTGGGCTCTAGTAAAAAATCATGGTTGCCGGGCATAAAATAGACCGGAAACCTTTGAGAAAGTTTTTGGGTGTATTCTGCTAAGCGCTCAGCAATAGGATCCTTAATATCCGCTCCTACCCAATATTCAAAAATATCCCCTATCAGGTACAAGCCGTCCAACTCAGGCAGGTTGTCTAGAAATTTAAAAAATCGTGCGTTTAACTCAGGGGTCTTCTGCGATAAATGAACGTCTGAGGTGATCCAAATTTTCATGATTTTTAGCTTTTTAACTTAAAAGGGAGTCTCACTTTTTTGATGAAACTAGGGTAACATGGGCATCATTTTTCTAAAAGCTTTAGGTACCATGTCCAACGTCATTAAAACTCGTTTTGCCCCTAGCCCTACCGGTTTTATACATATCGGTAATCTTCGCACCGCATTATTTAGTTATTTATATGCCAAAAAGCACAAAGGTGTGTTTTTATTACGTATAGAAGATACTGATGTAGCCCGTTCGGAAGAGCGTTATGTAGAGCAGTTAGTAGCCGATTTAAAATGGTTAGGGTTAACGGTAGATGAAGGTCCAGCGCCTGCTGCTGGGGATAAAGGCCCATATTATCAAAGTCAGCGTTTAGATACTTATCAAAAATATTACGATCAGCTGATTGCCTCCGGAGAGGCCTATCCTTGTTATTGCACAGCCTTAGAGTTAGACCTGTCTCGTAAGCAACAGCTGGCTGCAGGACGTCCGCCACGTTATGAAGGGACTTGCTTGAGGTTATCTGACCAACAAAAGAAAGATAAAGCACATTTGCCGAGCACACTACGTTTTAAAATGCCAGCAGGTAGTATTGTATTTTCAGATTTAGTACAAGGTTCTAAAAAGTTTGAAGCAGCGGATTTAGGGGATTGGATCATCCGTAAACAAGACGGCATGCCTACCTTTATGTTCTGTAATGCTATTGATGATGCATTGATGCAGGTGACCCATGTGTTGCGTGGGGAAGACCATATGACCAATACCCCTCGACAGTTGGTGCTCTTAGAACGCTTAGGGTTGCCCGTGCCGTTTTATGGACATGTGCCCATGATTTTTGGTTTTGATGGTAAGCCGCTGTCTAAACGTAATGGTAGTCAGGCCATTACTGAATTAAAAGAAAAAGGCTATCACCCCTTGGCAATTTTAAATTTATTAGCACGCTTAGGGCATCATTATGAAAATCCTGAGTTTTTAACCCAACAAGGATTGGCTGAGCATTTTGAGATTGAACGTATTGGTAGGGCACCTGCACACTTTTTAGAAGAACAACTGATGTATTGGCAAAAAAATGCCATTCACCATTTGGCGCTTCCAGAGCTCTTACAGTTATTACATCCTTATTTAGATCGCGTTCCTGTAGAAAAACGTGAACTCTTTGCAAAACATATTCAAGCAAATCTCACTTTCCCAGCAGAGGCTGCAGATTGGGCAGAAGTGTTTTTTGGGAACCTGGTTTTAAGTTCCGAAGCTAAAGCAGTATTACAGCCCGTGAGTAAAGCGTATTTTGAGCAAGCTATTGCTGCTTTTGGTGCAGGAAAAACGATGGCAGAAGTATTGGGTGTATTGAAAGAATCCTTAAGCTTAAAGGGCAAAGGGCTGTTTTTACCGATGCGAGTTGCTTTAACAGGAATGATGGATGGTCCTGAAATGGACAAAATTTATGCTCTTTTAGGAAAAGAAGGCGTGGTGGCACGTTTAACGGCTGTCATGCATGGAGGCACACATGCAAGCTAAGCCTTTGTATCTTTATAATACTGCTACGCAACGTAAAGAAATTTTTACCCCTCAAAATCCTCCTGCGGTGTCTTTATATGTCTGTGGAATCACAGTCTATGATGAATGTCATTTGGGGCACGGGCGGGTTTTTATTGTTTTTGATGTATTAGTACGGTTATTACAAGGTATGGGCTATAAGGTCAAATATGTGCGTAATATTACCGATATTGACGATAAAATTATTTTAAGAGCAGAGCAAGAAAAAGTTACCTGGTCTGAAATCGCCACGCGTTACACCCATAGTATGCAAGATGTTTTTAATAAACTGGGATTGGCTAAGCCAGATCTAGAACCTAAAGCTACCGATTATATGGAACAAATGTTTGATTTGATTCAAAAGTTGATAGCCAAAGGGTTAGCTTATGCCTTGCCTTCCGGAGATGTTTATTATGCAACCGAAAAGTTTAGTGGTTATGGCTTGCTTGGGCATCAAAATTTAGAAGATTTAAGAGTGGGGGCTCGGGTTGCACTGAATACTGAAAAACACAGTCCTTTAGATTTTGTTTTATGGAAGAGCAGTAAACCTAATGAGCCTTCTTGGACCTCTCCTTGGGGGCAGGGTCGACCGGGGTGGCATACCGAGTGCGCAGCGATGACTCGAGATCTGTTAGGGGAGACCTTGGATATTCATGGTGGGGGGGGAGATTTATGCTTCCCACATCATGAAAATGAGCGCGCCCAGTGTGAAGGAGTGAGTGGTAAACCCTTTGTAAAACAATGGATGCATGTGGGATTTGTGCAAGTAGATGATCAAAAGATGTCTAAGTCTTTGGGGAACTTTCATACCTTGAGAGACTTAATGCATCTGCAAGACCCTGAAGTGATACGGTATTTTTTAATTAGTACCCATTATCGTAGCCCATTACCGTTTCGTTTAGAGGCTTTAACGCAAGCTAGACAGAGTTTAAATACCTTGTATTTGGCATTAAGAGATATCCCTGCGACGACCCCTATGCAGCATTTGCCGCAAGAAGCAGCGTTTTTTGGGGCTTTGTATGATGATTTAAATACGCCATTAGCCTTAACAGTATTATTTGAAATTTGTCATGAAATCTATCATTTCAAAAAAACACACCCTGAAAAAGCTGCTCAATATAGCGCGACCTTGAAATATTGGGGAAGTTTTTTAGGAATATTGCAGCAAGAACCCGCAGGTTTCTTACAAAGCTTTGTATCTGCTGATAGACAAAAAGAAATCCAAGTGTTGGTGGCGGCGCGAGAAGAGGCCCGTAAACAACGGGAATACGCGAAAGCTGATAGCATTAGACAACAGCTGTTAGCTGAAGGGGTACTGCTAGAAGATACCCCAGAAGGAACTTTATGGCGTCAGGCCGAATAAAAAAGGTGTCCTGATAGCATATCAGAACACCTTTGATGCTGTGTGATTACGCTGTGACAGTGATGGCGGTCTTGGCGTATTCATAGGCTTCATGCGTTGCTTGGCTTGCAACATATGAGCTAATGCCCCCAATAATTAACCCGCCTTTTTTCCCAACTACATGCGTAGCCTTGGATTCAATAGTACCACCGATTTTGTCACTGGTGAGTTCGGCGGCAACGGTAGCTGCCGTAGTATGCATGACTTCTTCAGTTTCTTTTTCGGTTTTTAGATAGACAGCAGCACAGGCAGCAGCAGTAATTATACTGCCCGCTAGAGCAATAGTTCCATTCATTAAAAGCTTGTTAAGTCCTTGTGTGGCAACACCAGTTACAATACGCGCGGTGGTCGCTTCTGCAACTACGCGGGTGGCAGCAGGTGCATTCTCAATGATAGCAGCAGATACTTTTTGTACAGAATCATGCAATTCTGCGTGTGCAGCTTCTACTGTGGTAATGATTTCTGCAGGTACTTGTTCCTTAAGTGTTGCTTTTACAGCAGCTGTTTGTTCATGGGATAACACATAGTTAAATCCTTCACTGACAGCAGCGCTGACAGCTAAGTTACCTGCGAACTTGGTTGTTTTTACGCCTAGTTTTTGTGCACCAGCAATTACCTGGGTACCAGTTGTGATGCCAGCAGCTTTAGCTTGGCGAGCTTGCATGATTACAGTCTTTGCAACTTGTTGTAATTTATTTTTCATTTAGTGATACCTCTCATATCTTTTTATTTTTTGTCACTAAGCTAACTTTAATATAGTTGAATAACTTAATTTAATAACTTAAGTAAACAAACTTACTTAAGTTTTGTAAAAAAATACAGAGGGTTATCAAAAAGAGATAATTTAGGAGTTACGTAGGCAGTTTTGAGTTTAAAAAGAGATAAAAGCAGCAAGAAGTTAATCAAATTTGGAAGGTGTAATTGCGTTTAATTCTTGAAAGGGGAAGGTATCTCAGACTTGTGGGTGCACCAATCATGCTGACGTGGTTAGGCAATGAATATTTGAGAGTGGGTGCACCTATAGAGAGTCGGCGATCAAGTTGGCATCTTGCCTTGATATGCCCTAGAAGCTATCAATGTGTTTTGCATTAGCATCGCTACCGTCATAGGACCTACACCACCCGGAACAGGGGTGATCCAAGCGGCGACTTCTTTAGCCTCCTCAAAGTTTACATCTCCAATAATGCTATTGTTCGCTGTCCGGTGAATCCCTACATCAATCACAGTAGCGCCCGGTTTTATCCATGACCCTGGTACCAAATGTGGCTGTCCAGCAGCAACTACTAAAATATCGGCAGATTGTACATGCTGCGCTAAGTTGATCGTTTTACTATGACAAATTGTAACCGTAGCCCCAACATGCAATAACTCTAATGCCATCGGTTTCCCTACAATAGGGGAAGCCCCTACAACAACTGCATGCTTGCCACTCAAATCTATTGCAATCGCATGCAACAACATCATGACCCCCACGGGCGTACAAGGACGTAACCCCGGCTGGTTAAGCAGCAACTTACCTAAATTATGTGGGTGAAAACCATCTACATCTTTTTTAGGATCGATATGACGTAATAAATCTGACATCCCTTCGGTAGTTGGTAAAGGTAGCTGAATTAAAACCCCATGAACTTTAGGATCTTCATTAAGCACTTGTATCTGTTCTTGTAAATGTGCAGCTGTCACAGTGCTAGCATAACGATGTAACGTGACATCAATTCCTACGGTCTGACACGCCTGTTGCTTACGCTCAACATAGATTTCAGAAGCAGGATGCTCTCCTACTAAAATAACTGCTAAAGCAGGGGCCTGATAATCTTGCTCTACATCTAAAGCAACTTCTTCTTTTACTTTGTTCAAAAGATGCGCAGCAATCGTATTGCCATCAATTATTTTAGCAGTCACAAGCTTCCTTAAAATCAATGTTCTTAGGGGATGTATGATGCGACAGACTAACGTTTTTTTAAATAGAGACCAAATATTGTTGTGTATTTATTAAAACTAGAAGGCTAGCTCATAAAAATAGTGTAGATAAAGATGCAGAATTAGTTTTATTTTTTTAAAAAGTTTGTTAAAGTCTGCGGCTTCGGGGTATAGCGCAGTCTGGTAGCGCGCCTGCTTTGGGAGCAGGATGTCGGGGGTTCGAATCCCTCTACCCCGAGAAGAATTTGTTTTACGCAAACTGCGTAAAAAGCATATGTGCCCGTAGCTCATCTGGATAGAGCATCGGCCTTCTAAGCCGAGGGTAGCAGGTTCGAGTCCTGCCGGGCACAAATTTATATGGTGGACGTAGCTCAGCTGGTAGAGTCCCGGATTGTGATTCCGGTTGTCGTGGGTTCGAGCCCCATCGTTCACCCCAATATTTGGGCCGTTAGCTCAGTTGGTAGAGCAGCTGACTCTTAATCAGCGGGTCGTAGGTTCAATCCCTACACGGCCCACCATTTTGGTGGATCTAAAGTTCTTTTTGTAAGATTGTATAGCTTCCATTCTGTTGTAAGCCTTGTATAATCCCTCTCACGTTATTAGCGAAAGTGGCGAAATTGGTATACGCGCTGGATTTAGGTTCCAGTGGGGCAACCCGTGAGAGTTCGAGTCTCTCCTTTCGCACCATTAATCAGAGAAGGATCAGAAGTTATGACAGCACAGGTAAACGTCCAAACCGTAGGCAATTTAGGCAGAGAAGTAACCGTTACTATCCCTAGAGCTGATTTTTTACAACAAGAAAAAACAAAGTTAAACAACTTGATTAAGAAAGTGCGTATGCCTGGATTCAGACCCGGTAAAGCACCTCGTGCTATGGTAGAAAGCCAATACAAAGGTTCTGTACGTTCAGAGTTGATTGATGAATTAATCAACAAACATTTTAAAGCAGCTATCAAAGCGCATGATTTAATGCCAGTTGCACAGCCAGAGCTTAAAGATTTTTCCTTTGAAGAAGAAGATCACACTAAAGATGTTTCCTTTACAGTAGGTTTTGAAGTTTACCCTTTAGTTCATTTAAAACCTTTTGCAGATCTGCAAATTGAAAAGCCAGTTGTGATGGTTACGGATGAAGAAGTAGATGAACTTTTGACTAATCAAAGCTATTACTTAGCAACTTGGGCAGAAAAAGATGGTGCTGCTGGTCCTAAAGATCAGGTGATCTTACGTATCGCAGGGGACGCAGAATCTAAGCCACAAACCGTAGGGTTATGGAGTGCTGAACTACAAGACATCGTAAGAGAAAGACTATTAGGCGCGACTAAAGGTACCCAAGTACAATTGCCAACCCGCAAGGGAGAAATGGCTTTTGAAGTGGAAACTGTACAAGTAGCAACTTTACCTACTATGGAAGAATTACGAACTAAGTTTGGTAGCTTCGAAACCGTTGAGGATATGCGTGCGTTTTTTAGAAAACACCAACAATCCCAATTAGATGGCCAAATAGAAGAATTATTGCAAGAACGTGTTTTAGAAAAGTTGATGGAAGTGAATTCTGTAGAGTTGCCACAAACTTTAGTGCGTGCTGAATTAAAAAATATTCAGCATAAGAAAGGTCATAATAGCGCGCATCATCATGACCATGATGAAGATCATGATCACAGTCAATGTGGCCATGACCATAGTCACGATCATGATCATGATAGTGCGGAAGACCTGGAAGAAGCCAGTCGCCGTGTGACCATGGGGCTATATGTTAACCAAGTGGTGCATGATCGTCGTTTACAGTTGACGCATGAAGAATTAAATCATGAGCTTCAAAAGCAACTTAGTGAACTTCCTTACTCCAAAGAAGACAAAGAAAAGTTAGTACGTAACCGTAAATTAGGTTTTGTAGAGCATGTGCAAAGAGTTGCCTTGTTAAACAAAGTGGTTGCTCTCATACTGAAAGAAGTGCAGATTATAGAGAAGCCTATGACTCGCAAAGAGTTGGAAGCCTTGTTTGTGGAAACGGAATAAAGGGAATTTAGTATGTCAAATAATATGATTATGTCACCCCATAATGTGGGGGGGCTAGTGCCTATCGTTGTTGAACAAAGTGCACGTGGTGAGCGTTCTTATGATATCTATTCACGTTTATTAAAAGAACGTGTTGTTTTCTTAGTAGGTCCAGTAGAAGATTATAACGCTAACTTAATTGTTGCTCAGTTGTTGTTCTTAGAATCTGAGAACCCTGACAAAGATATTCAGTTATATATTAATTCCCCTGGTGGTTCTGTAACGGCGGGCCTGTCTATTTACGACACCATGCAATTTATTAAACCAGATGTGAGCACACTTTGTATCGGTCAAGCAGCTAGTATGGGCGCTTTATTGTTAGCTAGTGGCGCCGCAGGTAAACGATATGCATTACCACATAGCGAAGTCATGATTCACCAACCTTTAGGTGGGTATCAAGGGCAGGCGTCTGATATTGAGATCCATACAAAGCGAATCTTAGAAGTACGTGATCGTTTAAACCATATTTTAGCGAAACACTGTAACCAACCTATTGATAAAGTAGCAGTGGATACAGATAGAGATAATTTTATGGAAGCGCAAGCGGCTAAAAATTATGGTCTGATCGATGAGGTTTTAAGTAAGCGATAAAACTAATCGTGTGGGTGCAGGAGAAAACGACGTTTTTGTGCCAACAATATAGGTAAAAAGCGACTACTATAGTAATAGGAAGCGTTCAGAAACTTATAATAATAAAGAGGTAAGCGTGGCGATAAACGAAAGAGGGGATGAGGGGGGTAGATTATTGTACTGCTCCTTTTGTGGAAAAAGTCAGCATGAAGTACGTAAGCTTATTGCTGGCCCATCTGTGTATATTTGTGATGAATGTGTGGATTTGTGCACGGATATCATTAAAGATGAGACTCAAGCACCCACTGAAATTGGGTTAGGTGGGGAACATCGTTTACCTGCACCTATGGAAATTCGTAAAACCCTAGATGAGTATGTCATTGGGCAGGATTACGCCAAGAAAGTGTTGTCGGTCGCGGTTTATAATCATTATAAACGCTTACATGTTCCAGCAAATAAAGAAAAGTCTGAAGTAGAGCTGAATAAAAGTAATATTTTATTAATTGGGCCTACTGGTAGTGGTAAAACGCTTTTAGCAGAAACGCTTGCACGTTTATTAGATGTGCCTTTTGCGATGGCAGATGCTACTACGCTGACAGAAGCTGGGTATGTTGGTGAAGATGTTGAAAATATTATTCAAAAACTTTTACAAAAATGTGATTACGATCCTGAAAAGGCGCAACGTGGCATTATTTATATCGATGAAATTGATAAGATTTCTCGTAAAAATGCAGATAATCCTTCTATTACAAGAGATGTTTCTGGAGAAGGGGTGCAACAAGCGCTATTAAAATTAATTGAAGGGACTGTGGCATCTATCCCCCCTCAAGGCGGACGTAAACATCCACAACAAGAATTTATACAGGTAGACACTCGTAATATCTTGTTTATTTGTGGTGGTGCGTTTGCAGGGTTAGAAAAGGTGATTCGTGAAAGATCTGAAAAATCTGGCATAGGATTTAAAGCCGAAGTACACAGTTCACAAGATCGCAGAACTCTGACGGAAGTCTTTAAAGAAGCGGAGCCTGAAGATTTAATCAAATATGGGTTGATTCCAGAATTTGTAGGTCGCTTACCGGTGATTGCGACTTTAGATGAATTAGATGAAGTGGCTTTAGTGCGTATTTTAACAGAGCCTAAAAATGCGCTCTTGAAGCAATACCAACGTTTATTTGAGATGGAGCATGCGGAATTAGAGTTTAGACCAGAAGCTGTTGCTGCTGTAGCGCATAAAGCTATGGAACGTAAAACGGGTGCTCGCGGATTACGCTCTTTGATTGAAAAAGTGCTTTTAGACACCATGTATGAATTACCATCCTTAGAAGGGGTAGTGAAAGTAGTGGTAGAAGATAATGTGATTCAAGGTAAAGCTGAGCCTTTATTGATTTATGAGACAAAAGACACGGATAACTTTATGGATGATGCAGGGAGGGCCTAATGGCTACTGAAATGCTTGATGCAATGCCGATTTTACCGTTGAGAGATGTGGTCGTATATCCTCATATGGTCATACCGTTATTTGTGGGACGTGAGAAGTCGATTCGAGCATTAGATGCAGCCATGAGCTTAGGGCAAAAACAGGTTTTATTGGTGGCGCAGAAGAATGCTACCCAAGACGAGCCTGAACGTCCTGACCTGTATGAAATCGGGACTGTCGCTACTATTTTGCAATTATTAAAGTTGCCAGACGGTACGGTTAAGGTGTTGGTAGAGGGTACTTTTAGAGCAAAAATTACGCATTATGAGCATGTAGAACCATATTTTTTAGTGAAGGCACAGAAGCTCTCTACCGCTAAAATGGAAGAACAACAGGCACAGGTCTTAACCCGTGCGGTGTTGACCCAATTTGAAAAATATATCAAGTTAAATCGTAAGATCCCAGCAGAGATTGTTTCCTCAGTTTCAGCAATTACAGATCCTGAGCGTTTAGCAGATACGATTGCTGCCCATATTTCTCTTAAGATAGCGGATAAACAAACTTTATTAGAAGAGTTTGATATTGCGCGTCGTTTAGAGCATTTAATGTTGTTAATGGAAACAGAGATTGATTTATTACAAGTAGAAGCGCGGGTGTATTCCAATATCAAGAAAAATATGGAAAAAAATCAACGTGAATATTACTTGAATGAAAAAATTAAGGCTATTCAAGAAGAATTAGGTCAAAGCGGTCAAGAAACAGATGAGTTGATCAAACGTATTGATAATGCGGGTATGCCTAAAGATGTTGTAGAAAAGGCACATAAAGAGTTGGCACGTTTAAAACGTATGCCGCCGATGTCTGCAGAAGCGACAGTTCTAGAGACCTATTTGCGTACTTTATTAGAAATGCCTTGGAAAACACGTTCTAAGGCTAGCTATGATTTGCAAACGGCACAAAAGATTTTAGATGAAGATCATTATGGGTTAGAGCAAGTTAAAGACCGTATTATGGAATACCTAGCTATTCAAAAGCGTGTGCGTAAATTGAAAGGCCCTATTTTATGTCTAGTGGGGCCACCAGGGGTCGGTAAAACTTCTTTAGGTCAATCTATTGCGCGTGCTACGAACCGAAAGTTTGTGCGGGTTGCCTTGGGTGGTGTTCGTGATGAAGCAGAGATTCGTGGTCATCGTCGTACCTATATTGGGTCTATGCCAGGTAAGATTTTACAGAAAATTGCCA
>CAZGDB010000005.1:0-17620 GCA_964524705.1 uncultured Francisellaceae bacterium | reverse complement strand
GTTCTTGCTGGATGAAATAGACAAGATGGCTTCTGATTTTAGGGGAGATCCTGCTTCTGCATTGCTAGAAGTTTTAGATCCAGAACAGAATGCTACTTTTAACGATCATTATTTAGAAGTGGATTACGATTTATCGGAAGTGATGTTTGTAGCGACCGCGAATACGATGAACATCCCGCCGGCCTTATTAGACCGTATGGAAGTTATTCGCTTATCTGGGTATACCGAAGATGAGAAATTAGCAATTACGCAAAACTATTTGGTTCCAAAACAATTTGAGGCTAATGGGGTGCGTGAGGGCGAGTTAGAAATAACAGCTGAGGCGATTATTCACATGATTCGTTATTACACCCGCGAAGCTGGGGTGCGTAATTTAGATCGTGAAATGGCTAAACTTTGTCGTAAAATCGTGAAAGAAGTGTTGATTAAAGAAATTGAAGCTGATACTGCAGCAGGTGTTGCAACGACTAAAAAGATGGTTAAGAAGCATTCTGTAGAAACCCCTATAGTGGTGGATGCAGCAAAGATTGAGCAATATCTAGGGGTGCGTAAGTATCACTATGGTAAAGTGCAAGAAAGCGATCGTATTGGTCAGATCATTGGGTTGGCTTGGACCGAAGTTGGTGGGGATATCTTAACCTTAGAGGCAGCTAGTGTGCCGGGTAAGGGCGTGATTATTCGCACAGGGCATTTAGGCGAGGTAATGCAGGAATCTATTCAGGCTGCAGTTACAGTGGTGCGTTCACGTGCTGCTTCTTTAGGTATTAAATCTGAAGTGTTTGAAAAAAATGATATCCACGTACACGTTCCAGAGGGGGCAACCCCCAAAGATGGTCCTAGTGCTGGTATTGGCATGTGTTGTGCAATTGTATCTGCTTTAACGGGGATTGCAGCGCGTTCTGATGTGGCAATGACGGGTGAAATTACTTTACGTGGTGAAGTACTGCCTATTGGTGGCTTAAAAGAGAAGTTGTTAGCAGCAAGACGCTCTGGTATTACCGATGTGATTATTCCTTCTGAAAATCAGCAAGATCTAAAAGAGATCCCTGAAAACATTTTATCGAATCTTACGATTCATTGTGTAAAATGGATTGATGAAGTACTAGAGTTGGCTTTAGTTAGCTTACCTATTCCTTTAGAAGTAGAGGTGGTGGCGCCAGTTGTTGCTGAGAAGACAAATAAACAACAAACTTTAGAAGAAAAACGTCACTAATGCTTGACGTGTTATAGTGCACTTGTTATAAATTCCCCTTCGGTTGGGTTTTTAAAATGTGTCTGCAGCAAGGGGTTGTGGTTTGACCCCGAACTTATATTATTATGGGGTCCACAGTGAGCAATGTAATTAATAAATCTGAAATGATTAACGCAATCGCGGAATCGGCAAACTTATCGAAAGCGGATGCAGGTCGTGCATTAGAAGCTCTGCTTTCTACTGTTACACAAGCCTTGCGTCAGGGGCATTCGGTCTCTTTACCTGGTATTGGGGTCATGGGAGTCAGTAAACGTGCTGCTCGTGTTGGTCGCAATCCTAAGACTGGTGCAGCTATTCAGATCGCCGCTTGTTTAGTTCCATCATTTAAGGCTTCCAAAGTGCTTAAAGATGCTGTAAACTCTGGCGCAATTGTTGAAGAAGGTGAAACAGCCTAGGTTTAAAACTTGGGTGCTTAGCTCAGCTGGTAGAGCATCGCCCTTACAAGGCGGAGGTCGCGGGTTCGATCCCCTCAGCACCCACCATTTTTTAACAGTTTAGGAGCGGTAGTTCAGTTGGTTAGAATACCGGCCTGTCACGCCGGGGGTCGCGGGTTCGAGTCCCGTCCGCTCCGCCAACTTTATGGACAGGGTGACCTGTCCTTTTTTTTAGGGTAAAAAAATGATCCAATTTTTACGAGATAAGGCACATCGTTGGGTATCCTTGGTATTAGTGATTGTTGTTTCCTTAAGTTTTGCACTTTTAGGCGTCAATGAGTATTTAGGGGGAGGTCGTGGGCAAGGAGTCGCCGCTAAGGTCAATGGCGTGGAGATTTCTTGGCAAGAAGTGGATGGGATGGCGCAACGTTTAGAACGTCAACAGCCGCAAAACCCAGAACAAGCACAAGCTTTAAAAAACAAAATTTTACAAGGGCTGATTGAAGAGCAAGTATTGATTCAATATGCTAAAAAATTAGGTCTAGTGGTTCCAGAACAAGCATTGCAAGCTTTAATTGCTTCTATTCCAGAGTTTCAAGAAAATGGTAAGTTCTCTGCAGAACGTATGCATATGGTGTTACAAGCGAACCAATTGAGCTCTGACGCCTTTTTAGCAATGTTTAAGAAAAACTTGTTAATTCGTCAGTTGCAAACAGGAGTTGGTCAAAGCACGTTTGTCCTGCCGTTTGAAGCAGAGTTGATTACTAAGCTGTTTGAGCAAAAACGTGCGGTTAGAGTATTATCTTTGCCTAAAAAACCTTTATTACAAAAAGTGAAGTTTCAGCCTGAGATGGCTAAAGCTTATTATGATGCGAACCCTTCTGAATTTATGTCTCCAGAACATTTTAAAGGGAAATATATTGAATTAAAGCTTGCTGACTATCTTTCTAAAGTGGCAGTAACGGATGCTGAGCTTAAAAAAGTATATGAAGAAAATATCGCCCAATACCAAGTGCCCGCACAGATTAAAGTAGCACATATTTTGGTTTCTTCTGAAGAAGGTAAAGAGTCTGAAGCAGAAGCTACTCTGCAAAAAATTCAAGAATCTCTTAAAAAAGGTGAAAAATTTAGTGCTTTGGCTAAAAAGTACTCTCAAGATCCTAGTTCTGCTGAACAAGGTGGAGCATTAGATTGGATGTCTAAAGGGGATTTTGTGCCAGAGTTTGAGGCTGCAGCTTTTGCTTTGCAAAATAAAGGCGATGTCTCTAGTGTCGTAAAAACACCTTATGGGTTGCATTTGATTCAATTGTTGAACAAAAAATCAGCACAAACTCAAAGTTTTGAAACTGTGAAAGCAGCCATCAAGACTCAAAAGATGAGTGAAAAGGCTGAAGAAGCCTTATTGCAAGATGTGGAGCAACTCTCTGATGGTCTTTATGATAAAGCAGAAGGTATGGATACAGTTGCTGCTGCGATTCATAAGAAGTTAGAGTCCTTTAATTTAGCTGCTAATGAAACCACTGGAATTTTACAATACACTCCTGTTCGTGAAGCTTTGGCCGAAAAGGATGTGATCGACGGCAAAGTATCTGATGTGATTGAGTTGTCTGCGGAACACTATTTAGTTTTACAGGTTTCACAATACACGCCTGCACAGCAACAACCTTTGGATAAAGTCATGTCCAGTGTCGAAGCGAAAGTGCGTCAACAAGAAGCTGAAGCGGTGTTGCAAAAACAAGTGGAAGCATTATTGGCGGCTTCACAAGACGAGATGCAGTGGAATGCCTTAGTAAAAGAATATGGTTATACTTTAGGTCAAAGTCGTTTGTTGACACGACACTCTACAGAGATAGATAGTGCAGTAGTACAGACCGCCTATGCATTAC
Organism: uncultured Francisellaceae bacterium; assembly: GCA_964524705.1. GTDB lineage: Bacteria > Pseudomonadota > Gammaproteobacteria > Berkiellales > Berkiellaceae > CAZGDB01. The sequence continues at coordinate 14,108 of CAZGDB010000005.1, read as the reverse complement.
CTCATCCAGTAGGTTCAGAACGCCTCTATGGGGCAGTAAAGCTGGCCAACGGGGATAGAGCAATTGTTTTGTTACAAAACATTGAAGATGGCAGTTATGCTGCGTTGCCAGATGCAAAGAAAAAAGACTATGTGGTGGCTATTGGACAAGCAATGGCAGATCTCGAATTTAAATTGCCTTTAGCGGAATTGATGGAACAATCTAAAATACAACGTTATTAAGTGAGTTTTCTATTCCGTAAATAAAAAAAGGCACCTTAGATTAATCTAGGGTGCCTTTTTTGATGTTAGAGCATTAATTGTAACCTGCAATACTATCCAAACTGCTTCTGAGCTCATCTTCGTGTTCACAGATGTAAGTGTTTGCTGTTTCTAGTACTTTTTTAGCACCGAGAATCGCATAGGCGTGCGGGTTATTAGCACCAGCAGCAGCGCCTAAACTTTGAGCTATAACAGTGATGCCTGTGGGTAATTCAAGTTTTTCAGTGTGATTAAGGATGATATTATCCATTTCACTTTGCCCTACTAGAGACAATAAGGTCATGGGGGTGAACACACCAGGGATGTTTTTGATTGCAGTTACAGCACTATTGACTACAACACCCGTTGCAATCCCGGCGCCAGCAACACTTAATCCTACTAAAGTGCTTGCGATTTTATGCTGTTTAATAACACCCCAGATACCACCTAAGGTAATCTTTTTAGCCTTTGTTTTACTTGCCTCAGCAGCTGCCTTGCTAGCAAATGCTGTTACGTCTTTGGGGAGGTTTAAACTCGTGATAGCTGCGCTGGCAAGTGCAGAAGTAAGTGTGGGTATCACTGTATTATCTAGTTGTTCTACTACAGGAGAAGCTGGACGAGGTGTAGTTACTACAGTTTTTTTCTCTTTTTTCTTTCTGTGATGCTTACTCATTTGCACCCTCCATATTTTTTATTTATTTTTATGACTTAAAAATAACATTAAATTATGTCAGTTGCAATACTTATTTTTGAAAAATTAGAATAAAATGAGGTGTGGTTTCACTATGGTGAAGGTGAATAGGAATAAAGCAGATGTTCAGAAGAGATTATAAAATCGAGGAAGATTAAACAGATTTTTTTAAAAGCTATTATGCTTAGGCACTTTCACATTCTTGGTTGTGGATGTGTGAGGGGACGATAATCCCGATATCATGTGGGGTATGGATAATGTCGTTTAAACTGGCTAAGGTTTCTTGTAGCATCGCATAATGTGCATCTTGTTCTGCAGCAGCGCGTTTAGCTGCATAACGGCGCGTAATTTTATGGGCATAGGTAGCAATGATAATCGTGGCAGTGTTTAAGATCAGATCTGGCAAAATGCCAGGGGCATCGATGACTTGAGAAAGCCAAGCACTTAAACCTGCTAATATGATGGTGCTGAAGGTAGAAGTAATAAATACGCGTGGGATCACCTTGTCCACCGTATTTAAAGTACGCTCTGTGGTGGCATGGATGCGTGTAACGGTAGTATCGAGACAAATGTTTTTCATTTCGCTTACCCCATAACTTCTTTTAGTTCTTAATCTGACTTTATCAAAAACCTAAACACAAGTCAATAATTTTTAGTTTTCTGACTTATTGGTTAAAAAATAAGTGCAGCTGCATTTATTTCGGTAAAAAGAGGAGAGATATGGCTAAAAAAAGGGGTTTCCTTGACTCTTTTAGTCAGTTATGGAATAGTTTGCGCTCGGAGGACCCCCTATGAAACCGTTTTATTTTGATTATAGTGCTACAACACCTTTAGACCCACGTGTTATTGAGAAAATGATTGTTACCCTAAAGGAAGATTTTGGGAACTCCGCATCACGCTCGCATACTTATGGGTGGCAAGCGGAAAATTTAATTGAAGCTGCACGTTCTGAGGTAGCTCAGCTTTTAGCAGCAGATCCACGAGAAATCGTTTGGACGAGTGGTGCCACAGAAGCCAACAACTTGGCTATTAAGGGTGCTGCACATTTTTATAAAAGCAAAGGCAGACACATTGTGACCTGTCAAACAGAACATAAGGCCGTTTTAGATCCTTGCCGTCAATTAGAACGTGAAGGATTTGAGGTGACTTACTTGTTGCCTGAAAAAAATGGGATTTTAGATTTAGAAAAATTAAAAGCAGCCTTGAGGCCAGATACCATTTTAGTATCTATTATGCATGCTAATAATGAAATTGGGGTTTTGCAGGATATTGCTGCTATAGGTGCCTTAACCCGTGCTCGAGATATTTTATTACATGTAGATGCTGCACAAAGTGCTGGCAAGGTCTCTATTGACGTTAAAGCCATGAAGATTGATTTATTATCTTTATCTGCACATAAGCTCTATGGTCCTAAAGGGATCGGGGTGTTGTATGTAGGACGAACCCCACGTGTGCGTTTAGAAGCACAGATGCACGGGGGAGGTCATGAGCGTGGTTTTAGATCTGGCACGTTACCGACTCACCAGATTGTGGGGATGGGGGAGGCCTGTCGTTTGGCTCGTTTAGAGATGGCAGAAGAATCAAAGCGGGTGCTGGCTTTAAGAACGCGTTTATGGGAAGGCTTACAAACTTTACCTGCAGTGACGGTTAATGGAGATTTAGAACAGCGTGTACCAGGGAATTTGAATGTCAGCTTTCACTATGTGGAAGGGGAATCACTGATTATGGCATTAGACCGCTTAGCTTTGTCTTCTGGGTCGGCGTGTACTTCTGCAAGCTTGGAACCCTCTTATGTATTGCGTGCCTTAGGTGTGAGTGATGAAGTAGCACACAGTTCCTTAAGATTTGGGATAGGCCGCTTTACCACTGAGCAAGAAATAGATGAAGCGATTGTATTGGTTAAAAATGCAGTCAACCATTTACGTCAGATGTCACCTTTATGGGAAATGGTCCAAGAAGGGATAGATTTAGAAACCGTACAATGGGTAGAACATTAAAGGAAGGATGGGGTCAACATGGCATATAGTGATAAAGTTTTAGACCATTATCATAATCCACGTAATGTGGGTGCTTTAGATAAGCAAGATAAACAAGTGGGTACCGGGATGGTCGGGGCCCCTGCGTGTGGCGATGTCATGAAGCTGCAAATCAAAGTGAATGAACAAGGTGTTATTGAAGAAGCGGTATTTAAAACTTATGGCTGTGGTTCAGCGATTGCTTCTAGTTCTTTAGCAACCGAGTGGCTCAAGGGTAAAACCTTGGATGAAGCGGCTACTCTTAAAAATGTTGCGATTGCAGAAGAGTTAAATTTACCACCCGTTAAAATTCACTGTTCTGTATTGGCAGAAGATGCAATTAGATCTGCAATTGCAGATTACCGTAAAAAACAGGCTGAAGCAGAATGTCCAGTGGCGTAATTACGGTTACCCCGGAAGCTGGGGCTTATTTACAACAAGTATTAATAGGGATGCCTGGGGTTTCTGGTATTCGTATAGGGGTGAAAAAAGCCGGATGTTCAGGGTATGCTTATTACTTAGATGCAGCTAAAGAAATTACCGAATTAGATGCGGTATTTAAGTTTGAGGAGCATGACGTTACTGTAGTGGTAGATGAAGAGTTGCTCGTGAAATTTTTAAAAGGCACGCAATTGGCTTTAAAAACAGAAGGGTTGAATTCGGAAATTGTTTTTAACAACCCAAATGCTTCTGGAACTTGTGGTTGTGGAGAAAGTTTTAGTGTCGCCACTTGATATATTAAAATTAGATTACTATACGTTGTTTGAGGTGCCTAGTGTGCCTTTTTTAGATCTGGGTGTATTAACCAAAAAATATCATTTGTTGGCCCTGAAGTTTCATCCTGATAGGGGTGAAGCTGCCTCTGCTGATGTTATGGCTTATATCAATAGTGCGTATGTTATCTTAAAAGATCCTATTAAAAGTGCAGGCTATTGGTTACAACGTCAATCTGTACCCTTACAGAGTATGGGCGGGGATTTAGATTTGCATTTTGAGCTGAGACATCAATTAGAAACCATCCAAACCCGAAGTGCCTTACAACAGTTTTTAGCACATGTGGATGCGACATTGGGGACATTACCTAAACGCTTTTTAAGCGGATTAGAAGAATCTTTAGAAAAAGCAGCTAATATACTGTGTGATTGGCATTTTTATGAAAAACTAAAAATGGACGTACAACAGAAGAGGGAGACATGTCTGTGGTACAACTAAATTTTAGTGCTGCCTCTGAACCTAAGCCCATACTTGGTACCATTGGTATAGATTTGGGAACTACTTATTCTCTTGTTGGCGTCTTAGGTGCTGACGGTACGGTAGAGATTTTAAAAGATGCGCAGGGTCAAATTCTTTTGCCCTCAGCGGTCTTATGGGACAGTGAAGGGGTATGGGTAGGCCATGATGCATTAGCTAAAGGTGCTGCGATTGTCTCTAGTAAACGCTGGATGGGGGCTGGGGAGGCTGATTTAGCGACCTTAGGTTTACCTACCACTTATGATTTTAGCGCTAGTACTGAACAACAAGTGTTAGTGATGACGGCACAAGGACCTAAAAGTGCAGTGGAAGTTGCCGCAGAGATTTTAAAAACGCTTAAAGCCAGAGCGGTTGACCAGGGGGTTTCTGCCCAAGCAGCAGTGATTACAGTACCCGCTTTCTTTAATGAAAGTCAAAGACGTATGGTCATACAAGCAGCTGAGCTTGCGGGGTTACAGGTTTTAAGACTGATTAATGAACCGACTGCGGCAGCATTAGCATATGGGTTGGAAGATCCTGAAAAGGGTCAACAAGGTCAACACTATGCGATTTACGATTTTGGTGGGGGTACGTTCGATATCTCTATCTTGGGGTTCTATAATGGGATCTTTGAAGTTAAAGCCTCTTGTGGGGACCTCCAATTAGGGGGGGACGATCTCGATAATGCGATTATGGCTTGGGTTACGACTGAAGTAATAATCGCAGATGCTGCAAAACCAGCGTTAAAAGAGTTAGTTTCCAGTGCTAAGCAATCCTTGTCGACATGTGAGGCAGTAGTATTAGAGCTTAAAACAATCGGGATTGATAAAAGTTTAACGTTGACACGTACACATTTAGAGCAGCTGATTGCACCATTTATACAAAAAACTATTCAATTATTAGATAAGGCTTTACACGAAAGCCAGTTAGATACGGATGCATTGGCGGGGATTTTATTGGTAGGTGGAAGCAGTAAAATACCTTTAGTGCGTCAAACTTTAGAACAACAGTTTGGTCGCCCTGTATATTGTGATCTTAATCCAGAAGCGGTGGTGGTTATAGGGGCTACTTATCAAGCTGCACAGCTTGCAGGACAAGTAGCGGCTAATCGTAATTGGTTATTGTTGGACGTAGTGCCGCTATCGCTGGGGTTAGAAACGATGGGGGGGATTGTAGAAAAGATATTGCCACGTAATACAACCGTTCCTGCGGTTGCTGAATCCTGGTTTACGACCTACGAAGATGGGCAAACTGGTTTTGTGTTCCATATTGTTCAAGGTGAACGTGAATTAGCCAGTGACAATCGTTCTTTAGCTACTTTTATGTTAAAAAATCTGCCACCTAAGCCCAAAGGGATGGTCAAAGTTAAGGTCGTGTTTAAAATTGACCTTGATGGGTTATTGTCCATTGAGGCTTATGAGCCTACGAGTGAACAACAAGTCGAAATACAATTACATCCTACGTATGGTGTTGATACTAAAACCTATGTTACTGAAGTGAAGAAAGCGATTGCAATGGCAGAATCAGATCTTGCTTTAAAAGCGCAGCGGTTAGCAGCAGTAGAAAACCGTAGCATCTTGCAGGAGTCTTTAGATGCCTAAAATTCATTTTTTACCTCATCCACGTTTATGTCCTGAAGGAAAGACTGTAGAAGCAGCTACCGGTGAAAGTGTTCTGTCTGTGGCATTACATAATGGGATTCCATTAGAACATGCCTGTGAGTGTGCTTGTGCATGCACGACTTGCCATGTCATAGTCCGAGAAGGGTATAAGAGTTTAGAGCAACCTACTGAAAAAGAAGAAGATTTATTGGATAAGGCTTGGGGTCTTACTGCACAATCTCGTTTGGGGTGCCAAGCCCAAGTTGGAGTCAGTGATTTAGAAATTGAGCTCCCAAAGTATACAATTCATGCAACCAAAGAATAAGTAATAACGATCAAGGTGAATCATGCAACACATGCAATTAAAGTGGACAAATGTACGTGAAATTGTAGAAGCCCTACAAGAAGGCTATCCTACACAAGATCCAACAAAAATTAAGTTTACAGACTTATATAAATGGGTTTGTGGGCTAGAAAATTTTGGGGATGACCCAAAACGTTGTAATGAACGTATTTTAGAGGCGATTCAAAGCCTTTGGATCGAGGAAGTAGCTTAGTTTTATCTAAATATTTACAATTTGGATCTAATAAAGCGTGCTTTCTAGAGCCAGAAATTTTAAAATAACCCAAGTTACTAAACTGAACTGTAATAAATAAGGAATATATGATGCAAAAGACGCTTTCTATTATTAAGCCCGATGGCGTAGCTAAAAACCTCATAGGTCGTGTGTTTACACGTTTTGAAGATGCAGGTTTACGTATCATTGGTATTAAAATGGCACACTTGACTCGCGAACAAGCAGAAGGTTTTTATGCGGTTCACAAAGAACGTCCTTTTTTTAAAGATCTAGTCGATTTTATCACTTCAGGCCCTGTGGCTATCAGTATTCTCGAAGGTGACAATGCGGTACAAAAAAACCGTGACATCATGGGTGCTACAGATCCGAAACAAGCACAAGCTGGTACCATTCGTGCAGACTTTGCAAACAGCATTGATGCGAACATGGTCCATGGTTCTGATAGTGCTGAAAATGCTGCTATTGAAATCAAGTTCTTCTTTAGCGATGCAGAAATCTGCACCCGTAAGGCTTAAGCTATGGAAACCGTGGCTATTTTAGGTATGACACAACCTCAGTTGCAAACTTTGTTTGCAGACTGGGGTGAGCCACGGTATCGGGCCCAGCAATTGGTCCGTTGGATCCATGGGCAAGGCATTATTGATTTTGAACAAATGACGGATTTGGGTAAAACCTTACGTCAGAAGTTACAAGAGCGTGCCACTATTACTTTGCCTATTATTGAACAAGAGTCTCATGCAATAGATGGGACTGTGAAATGGTTGTTAAAAGTTGATGGTGGTAGCGCGATTGAAGCGGTGTTAATTCCTGAAAAGGAACGCACCACTTTATGTGTTTCCTCTCAGGTAGGCTGTATTTTAAACTGCTCCTTTTGCCATACAGGTAAACAGGGGTTTCAGCGAAACCTGACGCCTGCTGAGATTATTGGTCAGTTGTGGATTGCGCAAAATGCGTTAATTACTCGCCCTGAAGATTTTATAGGAATAAAACCTGTCACCAATGTGGTGTTTATGGGTATGGGCGAACCTTTATTAAATTACGAAGCTGTGAAAGCAGCTATTACCTTGATGCGTGATGATGTTGCCTATGGGTTATCTAAACGCAGAATTACGCTCAGTACTTCAGGGGTAGTTCCAACCTTATATGACTTTATAGAAGAAACAGATTGTGCTTTAGCGGTCTCTTTGCATGCACCTACTGATGAATTAAGAGATATATTAGTACCGATTAACCGTAAGTATCCTTTGGTTGACCTTTTAAAAGCCTGTCGTGCTTATATCGAAAAAGACCCTAGACGCCATGTTACGATGGAATATGTCATGCTTGATGGGGTGAATGATACTGTGGCGCATGCCAAAGCACTGGTGCGTTTATTACAGGGTATCCCTGTTAAAGTAAACTTGATTCCTTTCAACTCTTTTGATTTTGCAGCCTATAAACGTTCTAGTGATCCCGCGATTAATGCGTTTAAAGAATATCTTTTGAAGGCGGGAGTGTTTTGTTTTGTACGTAAGACCCGAGGGGATGATAAGTTAGGGGCCTGTGGGCAGTTAGCAGGGCGTGTACAAGATAAAACCAGACGGTCTATTCGGTTTTTAGCTTCACAACAGGCTGCTAGCGCACCTTGAAACGTGCCATTCTAGGAATGGTTCTGTGCACTGGATGTGTGCCGCATGTGCCAGATGCAGATCTGAATGAAGCGGCACAACTGAATGCAAAACTAGGGATACAGTATCTAGAACAGGGGCAGCTAGCGATGGCAAAGGCAAAATTATTGCATGCCCAAAGCTTGGCGCCTGAGTTGCCAGAAGTCCACTATAGCTATGCGTATTTTTTAGAAAAAACCGGTGAGTTTAAAAGTGCAGAAGCTGCTTACCAACACGCGTTGACATTAGATCCTCAGTCCGGAAAAGCACATAATAACTATGCAGTTTTTTTATGTAAGCAAAATCGTATTGCTCAAGCTGAAGCGCATTTTCAACAAGCAGTAGCAGATACGCAGTACCCTTGGACTGCAGAAGCTTATGAAAATGCAGGGTTTTGTTTGTTAAACCAGGATGCGCTGAAAGCCCGTCAGTATTTTGAAAAAGCACTACAGTACGACCCACATCGTGTCTTAGCAAAACAAGCCTTGAGAGAATTGTAAGTGTTAGAGAGTAAGCTGGATGCCACGTAAACATATCTCATGTCATGTCGAAAAAAATGGTGGAATCCGTAAAAGGGATTTCTTGTTATTTACCAAAAACACAAGGTAGGATATGTTCGACATTATTATAAAAAATATTAAAGGGGATTTTTGGAAGCTATTACAGCAGCTCTATGTCCATAAAATCTGTGAGCCCCTATCGGGTGCGCTGAATGCAGAACTAAACGCATTGTGCGCACAAGAAAATCCTGATTTTGCAGACTTGTTGAGTTGTATCGAAGCTTGCAAAATAAATCCCACCACGCAACGTTTGGTGTTACTGGATAGTGATATTCCTAATACTGTCAATGTGAATGCTGTATGGGTTTTTGTCATGTTGCTTAATCACCTACGAGTATCAGGCATTAAGTTTGAAATATTGCTTTCTAAGGAAGGATTTGATGCTTGCATTTGGCCAAAGTGGTATATACCGTTAGCGGCCGTGAGTAAGTCTTGTAATATTAACGAAGCCTATTGGTTTGAGATTGTTAACAAGGCGTATATCGCTAACTTAAAGGTAGGCATTTATGTTTTCGATGTAGAAGGTGGAGTGTTTTATACTCATGCGCCGATTAAAGAACAGAGTTTGTCAACCTTATATAACAGTCTTGTGTCTGTGCAGACAGTCTATACGCCTTATCAAAAGAACACACTGGATTCTTGGTTGCAGTGTATTACGAAACTAAATGATTTATGTGTGCAAAGTATAGTGGCAGTATTGCCAAAAACTGCAGAAGCAGCATCTGCGATTGTATTTCCTAATATCACACAAGAAATTGTTTGGATAAGTCTTTTTCTTAGTCAGAAGCAGGTTGCGCCCTGTCGCAGAGGTGTGTGTGTTTAAAAGCGCTATCACAGGACAATTGGATTTGATAAAAGAGCAACAACAAGATCAGAATAATATCAGTGCTCCCGCTGTGCCAGTATTAACACAAGTTGTAGTGCATAGACCGGATGGGTCTCAGGCAGGGCAGAGCACAGAAGTAGGCAGAGAGTACAGACCTTGATTTGTCTTAGGAATCCTTTTATCCTCATCCGCTATAGGTATTATTTTTTATTAGTTTCTTAAATAACATTTTTGGTTGGTTTTATGAAAAGCTTACAAGCCTTACGCGGTATGCGTGATATCCTGCCCCCACTTAGCCAAAAATGGCGTTATGTCTATGAGACATTGAACGATATCTTGGCAGATCATGGCTATTTGCCAATGGAGTTGCCGCTGTTAGAGAGTACGCAGCTATTTCAGAGATCTATCGGTGAAGTCACGGATATCGTTGAAAAAGAAATGTATACCTTCTTAGACCGTAATGAGGAATCCATTACCTTAAGGCCTGAAGGTACTGCAGGATGCGTAAGAGCTTTAATTGAACATGGGTTAGCCTACAACCAAGCTGCGCGTTATATGTATACCGGGCCTATGTTTAGATACGAACGTCCACAACGTGGCCGCTTTAGACAGTTTTATCAGTGTGGGGTAGAAACCTTTGGGGTCAAAGGACCACAAGCCGAGGTAGAGCTGATTTTAGTGAGTAAGGCAATCTTTGATTATCTAGAAGTTAAAGATATTACTTTAAAAATTAATACTCTGGGCAATACAGAAAGTCGGATGGCTTACCGAGAAGCATTGTATAAATATTTTTCAAAACATAAAGAAACCTTGAACGCAGATGCCCAAGAACGATTAGAAAAAAATCCTCTACGGTTATTAGATAGTAAAGATCCTAAAATGGCAGATCTTATCGCGAATGCGCCTATCTTTACCGACTATCTAGATGACACCAGTCGTACGCATTTTGGGAAAGTCTTAGGATTGTTGGATGCCCTTGGTATCCCTTATGTTCAAGATCCAAAATTAGTGCGTGGTTTAGATTATTATAATGACACTGTCTTTGAATGGACAACCCAAAGCTTAGGTGCTCAAGGAGCAGTCTGTGGTGGTGGACGTTATGATAGCCTGGTAGAACAAATGGGCGGGATCTCAACTACAGCCGTAGGGATGGCGTTTGGGATAGACCGCTTAGTAGAGTTATTACCAGAAGAGATGGATGTTTCTACTGCGGATATTTATATTTTAGTCGAAGAGGCACCCTATGAGCTTGTATTTGCGGTAGCCAATGATTGGCGCCAGGAATTTTTTGGCTTACGTATCGTTGTAGATATCTCCGGTGCGAGCTTTAAATCACAAATGAAAGCAGCATTAGCCAGTGGAGCAGCCTGTTGCGTAGTCTTTAATGCAGAGACAGCTGATACTGGAATTGTAAAGGTGGGCACGCCTGGTGAAAGCTTAACAAAAATTGAACTAGGTGCTGTGCAGGATCTTTTTGGAACATTAAATAACGAGATTGAGGGGTAACCGTGTTTAGTATAGATCAGACCGAAGAAGAGCAGTACGATCGATTAAAAGCCTGGGTAAAGAAAAACCGTAAAGCACTTATCGGTGGTGTCGCAGCATTGTTTGTGACGGTATTTGGGGTGCAGTACCAACAACATCGCCATTTACAGCAAGCAACAGCAGCAGCTAATTTGTTTACTGAATTTTTAGAATATGCTGGTAATAAAGAGGGAACGGATGCAGGTGCTGCTTTAGATACCCTGAAAGCGAAATATGCAAACAGCAGCTATACCGCAATGGCCAGTTTGTTAAAGGCGCAAATGGATGTGGGTACACAGTCTTTAGAGTCAGCTAAAACAGAATTAGAATGGGTGAGGTCTCAATGTGACAAACCCTGGCAAGATCTGGCTGTGCTACGTTTGGCTAAATTAGCAGTACAAGGTGGGGATGCAACTACCGCTAAAACCCTATTGGAGACGCTTAAGGTTGGACCTTATGTGACCTTAGCGCGTGAACTCGAGGGAGATCTAGCCCTACAACAAGGGGATATAGCAGTGGCAAAAGCTGCTTATCAAGGTGCTTTTAGTACGGCCCCTGCCCCTTTAGGCTGGAGACCTTTCTTGAGGGTTAAAATGGAAGACGTGGGATTAGGTATCCCTGCTGCTTCCTAAGTTAGTATGGTGTATACTAGGGGCATTGTAGTAATTGCCCCTAATAACTTATGTTTAATTCTAATACCTCTAAAATGCTTAAAGTTGTTTTGGCCGGCCGCCCTAATGTTGGGAAGTCTAGCTTATTTAACGCCTTAACCTTTGCCAAAGACGCACTCGTATTTGATAAACCAGGGACCACCCGGGATATCTTGCATGGGGAAATGACCTACGAAGGGCGTACCTACATGATTGTGGATACCGGTGGGCTAGGACCTTCTGAAGATGTCTTGCATCATACGGTTAAAGATTTAGCAGAAGAAGAACTCAGAACTGCGGATCTGATTGTGTGGGTCGTCGATGCACAGTGTGGTTGCCAAGCCGAAGATAGACATTTAGGCTCAGAACTCCGTCGTTTAAGTAAGCCGATACTATTGGCGATTAATAAAGCCGAAGGAAAGTCTTATGAGCATTATGTTGGAGAATTTAGTGAATTAGGGATGTCAGATTTTTGTTGTGTCTCTGCACATCAAAAACGTGGGTTAGAAGATCTTAAAGATGCGATTGCTTCTTATGCAAACACTGAAGAAGAATATGTGGCGCCTGTTAAAGAAGATACATTAAGATTGGCGATTGTAGGCCGTCCTAATGCCGGAAAATCCACCTTAATTAACCACCTTTTAGGTGAAAACCGGGTTATGGTTGAAAATAAACCTGGCACAACGCGTGATGCGGTGATGGTTCCTTTTAAGCGTAGAAAACAAGCTTATGCGTTGGTGGATACTGCTGGGATCCGAAAACGTGCTCAGATTAAAGATAAGCTCGAACAATTTGCGGTTTCTAAATCTTTGCAGGCTATTTGGGATGCAGATATTGTAGTCTTAGTGGTGGATGCAACACTTGAGATTTCAGATCAAGATTTAACCTTATTAGATTTTGCACTCACTAAAGGAAGACCTGTGGTGATTGCTTTGAATAAATGGGATGAGGTTAATCCCGAACAAGAAAAAAATATCGTAGAACAACAATCCTATCGTTTTAGATTTAGACCTGACCTTAATGTGCATCAAATCTCCGCTTTACAAGGCAAAGGGATTAATGGATTGTTTAATACCATAGAACGTCTCTATAAGCGTATGAAAACCTCGATTTCTACTAGCGAGTTAAATCGTATTTTAGAACAGGGGATTAAGGCACATGAGCCACCGTTAGTACAAGGGCGTCGTATTAAGTTGAAATATGCGCATGTGATTCAAGATAGACCTTTATCTATTTTGATTCATGGAAACCAAGTGGACTCTCTACCAGGGCACTATAAGCGCTATCTTGAACAGACCTTCAGAGAAGGATTGTCTTGGGAAGGGTTACCTTTGCGTTTAGAATTTAGAGCACCGACGAACCCTTACGATAATTAAGAGATGCAGTGTGCCGCGAAATAACCCGTCATGTTGCCGCTAAGATTCTCTGGCGGCCTTCTCGCAACAAACCTCTAGGTTTTTTTAGGTGCACTTATCCCGGTTGATCCTAGAATCTACACTATTGTATTGATTGATCAAATATAGTAAATTGGCTAACAAAGAAAAACCATGGTGGCCAGGGGATCTCTGTATGACTTTAGCTAAATTCTTAAAATCAGTCGGGGTTGCTTTGTGTTTAGCGGGGCTTCTCTATATAGGGGTTCCTTTTTTAATTACCTATCCTTTTGTATCTTTATTTTCATTGATAATGACGGTATTAAGCATTGGGGTAGTATACAAAGGGTTGTATAGGGTCGCTGCAAGCGAACGTCAGAGCATTGTTAAAGTAATACCGACCATTCTAGTGGCGGATTGGACCCCTAAAGATAAGGATGGCCACCCCCTTTTGCATTCGGCTGCTTGGAATGGAAAGCTTGATGTCGTAGAACCTATTTGGGTCAAACTATCAGCTGCCGGTGCGGATTGTAACCCTAAAGATAATTATGGTGTCACACCTTTGCATATGGCTGCTCGCGATGGAAAACTTGACGTCGTAGAAACTATTTGGGCTAAACTACCAGCGAATGCGGATTGTAACCCTAAAGATAAGGATGGTCGCACCCCTTTGCATATGGCTGCTCGCGATGGAAAGCTTGATGTCGTAGGGGCTATTTGGGCTAAGCTGCCAGAGGGCGCGGATTGTAACCCTAAAGATAATTATGGTAACACACCTTTACATATGGCTGCTCAATACGGAAAGGATGTCACAAAAGCTATTTTGGCTAAACTGTCAGCGGCAGATGTGGATTGTAACCCTAAAGATAATTATGGTGTCACACCTTTGCATATGGCTGCTCGCGATGGAAAGCTTGATGTCGTAGAAGCTATGTTGGATAAGCTATCAGCTGCGGGTGCGGATTGTAACCCTAAAGATAATTATGGTGTCACACCTTTGTATTTTGCCGCTCAATACGGAAAGCTTGATGTCGTAGAGGCTATGTTGGATAAGCTATCAGCTGCGGGTGCGGATTGTAACCCTCAAGATAAAAATGGTAAAACACCTTTGCATATGGCTGCTCAATACGGAAAGCTTGATGTCGTAAAAGCTATTTGGGTTAAACTGTCAGAGG
>CAZGDB010000004.1:16445-69028 GCA_964524705.1 uncultured Francisellaceae bacterium | reverse complement strand
CTATTACACATGGGATTCCTTTTGCTAAAAAAATGATTGTTTTATATAGTGTTTTGTTATGCGCCATTACATTATTACCGTATGTAGGGCATTTTACGAGTTTGTATTATGCAGGTATGACGGTGTTATTAAATGCATGGTTTTTGTATTTGGCTATTGCGTTGTCAAAGAGTGCAGAAGACAGTGTTCTTGAACGAAAACTCTCTATAGGACTATTTAAGTATTCTATAGTGTACTTGTTTTTATTATTTACCCTTCTGATTATTGATAAAATTTGGTTCATGGGAGTTGATATCTGATGGGAACCTTAAAATATATTGTAAGATTGTTATTAACGGGGGCTGTGATTTTAGTGGTTATTTTTGCAATGCAGTATTGGCAAGCAAAACAATCTGCACTGGTACCTTTAAAAGCAGGAACGCAGGTGACACAGATGCAACCGTTAGCTCCTTTTACTTTAATAACTGCTACAGGTCAGCGTTTTACACAAGATCATTTAAAGGGACGTTGGTCAATGTTCTTTTTTGGGTATGTAGGGTGTCCACAACTTTGTCCTAGAATGTTGCAGGTCATGCGTGCGGTGCAAGAGCAGCTCCCTAGTGGTGCGGTTGATTTTTATTTTGTCACTGCAGATCCTATGCGAGATACCCCTGAAAAAATTGCTGCACATTTGAGAAATTTTAGCACAACTTTTGTAGGTTTAACGGGTGAAGTAGGGCAAGTACAACAGGTTGCACAAGCCTTGGGGATTTATATTGCTGAAGATCCTAAGTTGGGAACTGGGCATTGGGTGCACAGTGGGAGTTTATTATTGATAAACCCCCAAGGTGCACAAGCTGCTGTTTTTAGTTCTCAGTCGCTGAGTGAAGATATCGTACATGATTTAGGGCTACTCTTAAAATTATAAGTGGTAGCTGATTTTCATTAGGATATTATGCCCTTGCACGCTATAGGGAAAAATTTCGTAACGATAGTGCGCACCCATACTGATATCTGGAGTGAGCTTGACCGTTAAGGCAACGCCAGGGGCAACACCGCCGGCAATTGCGTCATGCTCGATGGTATTGTTGAGTAATAATATATCTGCGGTCGCATGGGTAACGATAACAGCTAAATTCATATTTAAAGCAATAGCGCCACGTTCTGCTCCTAAATATCCAGTAAAGGCAGTGGTCCAAGAACGACGGACTTTATATCCCAGGGTTCCCAGGTTAAAAAATTGAAAATTCGCGCTACTAGAACTGCGGTCTAAGGCAGCATCGTATTCAGCACCTACACCAGAAAATACACCTTCAGGAAAAGCCCAATAATAATCTGCATGAACGCCAATAATCGGTGTGCTTAAGACATCAATCCCATGAAAACTATTAGTTTGAGCACCTGCTTGCATTCCCAAGTGTGCACCTTGCATAAAGGACTCATGAGCCCAACTGAGAGAAGTACACAGTAAAGTACTGGTTAAAACAGCTGCAGTCCATAATTTTTGCATGATCTTTCCTTATTGATACAAACTGGGAGCTATTTAGACAGATTTTAAGAGGGGTTGCAACTATTCTCTGGATTTTTATCAAAAGAAATCTAACTAACCAGCAGTCAAAAGGCGACGACAAGATTTGTGGAAGATGAGGGGATTGGTTTATAGTGAACACTTGCATGAAGTAGGAATCTTGTGATGCCACAATTAAACTTAAAAAGAGTACGTGTGTTGGGAGATGGGAATTGTGGTTTTAATGCCATAGCCTTGGGACTTTTGCATTATTTTGTAGGATTGCCGATGGAAGAACGGCAAAAGGCAGTAGAAGCCATGTGGCAACGTTGTGATATCGCAGAAGCGATATGGCAACGTTCTGCTTTAAATGTGCAGAATAACGTAAAACAAAAGTGGCGAACGGATGGGAATGCTTTTTTTTTCACGCATTATGAAGAGATTTTGCATAATCATGATGCTAATAAAAACTATCAACAAATCATGGCAGGTTTGTTGCGTAATTTAACTATACCGATTTTAATAGACCAGGTTCAGGTAGGTATAAAAAAATTTTTTTCACAGCAAGAATCCATTGTTTTTTATTTTCCAACACCTTTTGGCGGGCTCGTTAAATATGCTGATGGTAAAATGTTTGAGTATCAGCCTAAAACTGAAGGGGCTGCTTTTGTCTCTGGGCATTATGAGGGAGAGTTGTTTGTCAACGATGAACACCTAGAAGAGAGAGTGGTTACAAATGAAGAAAAAGCATTATTGTTAGCATCTGGGGAGTTGTTTCAGTATTATCTTGATTTATCTAATGAAGACACATTGTTGTGTATGCCGAAGATCACATCGGAATTATCGCACGCTGAGATTAAAGAAAAGCATCAGGATTACTTAATTCGCTATTTTAATAATATGTGGCCCACTTTAGAGGCGCTAAAAAAAGATAAATGTTGGGTTACTGCTAAAACTATAACAGTGTGTGCTGATTTCTTAGGGTTTTCGGTAGAGTTCAGATCTGCGCCGGAAGAGTTTAAAGAGATTACAGATCCACGTACGATTAAAATTTTGAATCGTGGCGGATTGCATGGTAACACAGGGCTTCATTTTGAGTTGATGGTCGATGTAACATCTAATGTACGACCGCACAAAAAGATGAAAGCGCTCAAATGGGTTCTGAGTTTGCAAGCCGCACAGGGTTTACAGCAGGCTTTTGTTCATTTAAAACATCGTTTGTTAGCGCATGGTTTTTTTATAAAAACAGTGGCTAATGATACCAGTCTGCTTGATCTTGAAGGTGAGCAGGATGAGATTCAGCTTATATTGCATGGCAGATGGCCATGTATTCAGCAATGTTCAAAAACAGGACAAAGCCTTGTTAATAGCCAGAGTGCGGCACGTCTTTTCACAACGATACTGACTTGTAAAAATATCATTACTGCAGCAAGACCCTCAGAATTTATGACAGAGTCCCATGTTTCAAAGCGACGCACGGTACCGTGAAGACTTTTTGATCTTCTAGACGGACCGCTTTGAGTTGTTCACCCCAGACACAACCTGCATCCAATGCGATTTTGTCTGGATAGCCAGATTCTGCACGTAAGGCAGACCAGTGCCCAAAGAGGGTTACATAAGGATCGTTTTGACGATTGGGGTGGGCAAACCAAGCTAAGTGACGATTTGCATCGGTAATAGGCCCCTTACGTTCTAATTCTAGCCCACCTTCAGGGGTTAAATATCGTACACGTGTAAAAGCATTCACTGCAAATCTGAATTGGTCTATTTCATTGAGTTCGTCACTATAGATATCTGGATAGTTACCATAAGACTGTGCCAGGAGTTGATCTCGTTTGGGGCCTTGTAATAACGCTTGGATTTTATCAGACCAGGCTTGTGCTTGGTCTTGTGTCCAACAGGGGGGGATCCCCGCATGCACCATGACATATTTTAAGTGATGGTCGGTAACCATAAAAGGCAGCGTTAATAGCCAATCAATCAGTTCCGCACAATCGGGTGCTTTTAAAATATCGTGTAAAGTATGATCTTTTAAATGTTGATCATCAATCCACCCTAAAGCTAACAGCGCTAAAGTAATATCATGGTTACCTAGTACAATTTCTGTATTGGGTAAGGTTCTTACAAAACGTAAGGTTTCTAAAGACTCAGGACCACGATTTACCAGATCTCCACAAAACCATAAACGATCTTTTTTAGGATCATATTGAATGGCAGACAGCAGATTTTGCAACACTGTGCAACAACCTTGTAGGTCGCCAATAGCATAAGTACTCATGTGATGGGCCTCGATAGACTGTATAAATGATTAGAAAGTTTTACAAAATCTTCCACACTTAAAGTTTCAGGACGCGCTGTAGGATCTATTCCAACAGTCTCCCAATCGGCCGTAAAGGTATGGCGTAACATTTTACGTCGAGCACAAAAGGCTTGGCGGACGCATTCACTAAAATGGCTAGGACTTAATGCAGCCAGAGTAGGTGTTTGTGGAATGAGTCGTACAAAACTAGATAGGACTTTGGGAATGGGCCTAAAAGCGGTAGAAGGGACTTCTATTAAATGTTCGACTTTACAGTGATATTGTATCATGACACTGAGTCGACCACGGGCTGCACTTTTGGGTGGTGCATATAAACGCTCAGCAACTTCTTTTTGTACCATACAGTAAAGTTCAGAAAAACATTCTAGTTGATCCATTAAATGAAACAATAAGGGTGTTGAAATATTATAGGGTAAATTCCCTACTAATTTAAAAGGGCGCTCTGTGAGGGGAAGTGTCCTAAAATCAAAGGTTAAAACATCCTGGGTAAAAAGGGTAAGCTTAGGGTGTGCAATTTTTTCAAGATTCTCTGCAAGATCTCGATCAATTTCAATTGCATAAAGCTTTTGTACTTGTTGTAAAAGTACAAGCGTTAAAGCACCACGGCCAGGACCGATTTCTATCCAGGTATCTGTGGGCTGTGCGTGTAAGGATGTGTGGATCTTATCTAAAATATTAGGATCTACTAAAAAGTTTTGACCAAAGCGTTTACGCGCAAAAGGGCTCATTTTTTAGGTGCCGTACGTAAATAAGCATGCGTTTTGAGTTGTGCCAACCACTTAGACAATTCTGCTTCAAATTTCTGTTTACGTAAGGTCTGTAAGGCAAAATTTTCAGGGTTTTCTATTGTAGGGGCATCCACTTGTTCAACTTTCACAACATGCCAACCACTATCACTATGTAACGGACCAATGATGGCTCCATTTTTTAAATCACTTTCTTTGCCTTGTAAGATAGAGGGCAGCTCTTGTGCAGTACGCCAACCTAGGTCACTGTATTGCACATCAAAGTTTTCAAATTGTGCAGGGGCTTCCCAGTGAGTGGATGCAGCCCAATCTTTTTTTAGATGTTGGGCGGCAGCTTGCGCAGTTGCTTGTGCAGCAGGACTAGTATCGGCAATTGGAAGCAAGACATGAGATAAGCGGTAATGTGCAGTGCCAGTTGGTAGCGCATGGGTGGTCAGCCAAACTTGGACTTCACCGGCAGTTACTGTGATTTTAGGGAGTAATTCTTGTTGATGGAGGTGGTTTAAAATTAAATCTTGTTTTAACTCTTCTAAAAAAGAATCCCAATTAAGGCCAGAGGCTTGTAGCTGGCTTTTGAATTCAGGAACAGACAGATGATTCTCTTGTGCTAATCGTTGAATAGCATTTTGTACTTCAGGTTCCTCTACTGTAATTTTAGATTTTTCAGCTTGCTGCAATTGAAGTTTACGCAGTACTAAGGTTTCTAATACCTGTTCACGCATTTCTTGTGCAGCAGGTAAGGGCATTTGAGAGGCACGATGTTTTTGTTCATGACGATTAATTTCTTTTTCAAGCTCTGCTTGTGTGATGATGTCCTGATTGACCCAGGCAATAATATGATTGACGGGTTTTGCGATGGCAGTTCCTGCGCATCCTAACAACAGGGCGAGTGCAATTTTTTTCATACAAACAACTAACTCACAAGATAAGGTAATGGGGTCATTTTAACCCATTAAGAGAGTGTCATCAAACGAGGGCGGACTTTCTAAAAAGTTTATTTAGGGGGACTGCAGATAGGCGTTGGGCAATAATTTTAAGTTGAATAGCTTGTTTTAGGTTCACAGCAGTAGCCTACTTACGCAGTTTATTGGGCGAGAAACTGAATTACTGCACCTTTTTTGGGCCCACATAAAGCAAAGGTAAGCCGATCTGGTGTCAGATCGGCTTTTCGTATTTTATGCTTGTGGAGCGTGTTTGAGTTTGAGTCCTACTAATCCAACAATTATTGCGCCCAATAATGCACAGCTTGGGATAATAGTGAGTGCATATTGGTAGACCTCAGGGTTGTAGTTCCTCAGCCCATTTTCATCGATAGCGCCAGTCCAAAAGAGATCCATCACAGTTCCAATACTGGTATGAAAAAATGAACCACCAAGCATATTGATACAATTTAAGAAGGCAATAATGACCCCTAAATTTTGAGGAGCAACTAAGCTAGAACCTGCTGCGAAAACAATCACCTGGTAGCAACAGAAAATACCAATAGAAAAGAAGATTGAGGCAAAAAACCAGGGCGTACCATTATGGTTGATTAATAATAATGCAAACGCTAGCGCTATTCCGCAGCCGCAAACTGTAATTACGGGATAATTCCCAAGGCGTTTACTGAAGAAGGCGAGTAAAGGCCCACCAAATAACATGCCAAAAAAGATCCAAGAGATAAAACTAGCGGAATCAGCTTTGGTGAGTTCATAGGCTGTAACTAAATAAGGTACACCCCATACATCTGCAAAACCTTCTAGTGCACCTACCATTAGTAAGTTTGATAGTGCTAAACACCAGATCACAGGGGAGGAAAGTAGAGCTTTAAAATTTGTTATTTTAAATGATTCAGGTTGCGTGGTTTGAATGTTTTTGACGGGAGACCGTAAGGCAAGATAGCTTGCACAACCAATGAGAATAGAAACTATTGCTAGGGTGGTAGCAACATTTTTTCCACTATAGGTATCAATTAATAAACTGACAGGTTTTCCACCGTAGATGGCACCCATGAGGCCAAATGTGAAAGATAAACCAATCATACTGGCATATTTTTCTTTAGGGAACCATTCAGAGACGACTTTAGAGATACCTAAAAAACCAACTGCTGAGCCAGCACCTACTAGAAAGCGACTAAAGGCAGCGATATAAAAATTATGGGTATGGGTAAATAGTAACGTAGCCAGACCACATGTGATGGCAAACACAAAAATGACAGACCGTGCACTAAATCGATCTAAAAGAATAGCCACAGGAATTTGCATGCCCGCATAACCATAATAGTAAAATGCAGCTAAAATCCCAAACTGACTTGCATCAATCGAGAATTGGGTCATGATTTGTGGCATCATGAGGCCTGGCCAAAGACGCAGGATGAATTGATAGGCAAAAAATATTAATGGAAACATCCACATAAAGAATGGTTTTGCTTGCGTCATGGTTAAAATCCTCTTGAACAAAATAGTCAGCTTTAGTGTTGCGTTGGTTACCTGTTTATCCTAGCTCCCTAGAGTGGCACAGGTTATCAACTGATAGGCCGCTCTAGGGAGTGAAGGGTTGAATAATAATGCTAATAATGAAGGGGATGGAAGCAATACTGTTCATCATGCAGCCAAGTAAGGTCAAAGGGGGATTTTTGGATTGGCCGACGTGATTCATTTCGTTAACTAGCATTTGTTGTATTGCAATGGTAGCAGTCTAGGCCAACCATTGCAAGCGCGTTATTAGGTTGCGCTAATCAAATAAAATGTCCATCGTGACTGCTGCATCAATACTGGCTAAAGCGTGCGGGTTAGAGGTTATACCATAACTGCTGATCATAGTGGTAAATAGGCTTTTACGGGTTCCTGTTTGTTCTTGAAAGCACGCCTTCTTATAACGTAGTGTATCTGCATAGTCTTGGGTGACCGTAAAGGGTACATTATAGTATTTGATCTCACAGAGATTAATACAGTTATCCGCTCGATCAATCACTAAATCAATCTGTGCACCGCGTTGAGTTTTGGATTGAAAGGACCATGCTGAGATGCCTCTGGCAATGATTTCGATATTCAGTGCCTTAATAATTTTGTTAACATGTTTGAGACAGATGCCTTCAAATGCATATCCGGCCCAAGTCGTATAGGCAGGACTGTTTTGTAAGCTGTGCCAATAGCTAGGGGATAGTGTGGGTAATCCGGCAGAGAGCGCAGGTTTGATCCAAGTTAAATAAAACAGAGAGTATTCATCGATTAAACGATAAACGGTATGTTTCTTTTTATGTCCAAACTCAGTAATGCTAGCGATAAAACCAGAGACTTCGAGCTCTTTTAATACTTGTGTAAACTTTCCCCCTGATTGCATTTTTATTTTTTTAAGCAGAGCCGTTTGATTGAGCCCTGATTTTTTCTCTGCTAAAGCAGTTACAATATCCATATATACTTTTGGTTTTTCAAACAACGATTCATATAGTTTGGGGAATTCTAATGGAAAAAATCCTGTAGGATTAAAACACGTTTGTGCAATGATCTGAGCAGAAGACTGCCCTTTGGGGATATTACTGAGATATTTGGCGACTCCACCAAAGGCCAAATAGAGTTCTATAATCTGTTTTTTATCTAAAAATACGCCTTGGGATTGTAGATAGCTTTCAGTTTCTCCTAAGGTGAAAGGTTTGAGATGGATTTCTGCCGTGAGTCGACCATACAAGCCCCCTTTATTATAGATGATTTTTTTAAGCATCCAGGCTGCTGCAGAACCGCATACAATGACGATGATATTTTTTTGGCGTGAGAAATAGCGGTTCCAAACATGTTCTAAACTGGCCAAAAACTGAGAACGTGGTCCTGCTAACCAGGGTAATTCATCAAAAAAGAGAATAATTTTTTTCTCAGTATCTAAACTTTCTATTATTTTACGCAATTGGTAAAAAGCCTCTTGCCAACTTTTTGGGACCGGTTGTAATAGTCCTGCATGAAAGGTTTCTGCAAAAGCCTCTCTAAAATGTTCTAATTGGGTTTTGAGAGAGGCATTTCTGGTACCTGTTAATTCAAAGAAATAACCTTGTTCTTTAAAGTATTCATGAACTAAAAAGGTTTTGCCAATCCGTCTTCTCCCATATACGGCTAAGAGTGCGGCTTCAGGAGTGGCAGTGATCTGATCTAACAACGCTAATTCTGTTTTTCTGCCAATAATCGTCGGGTGAGGCATAGCTAAGACCTTCAAACTATACATTTCGCTAAATATAGTGTATAACTGGCGAAATGTCACTAAAAAACATATATTTCGCTAAATATATCTTATAACTGGCGAAATGTTGGTAAAAAAATCACATTTCGCTGAGTTGATATATTTGTGTAAGTCAACTTATTGTAATTTTGCTCGGGTATGGAAGGCCTGATAGCCACTAATATCTCTTAAGAGCACATCTTCTTGGCTGTTAATCCCCACACGGGTTAAGCCTTTGAAGATGACTTGTAAAAATACAGCACGGGCATAGTTGTGGTCTTCAAGGCCACGATTGGGTCTGAGATAATTCATCACCACGAATTGAACCGCAGAACAACAACCATTGCGTTCAAGCCCTGCGACCAGATCTACCGTTTGGCGCGCTTGTAAATCATAATGCCATCGCCCTAATACATTCATGCCAACGTAAACCGGATGTACAAAAGAAATTTCAGCTTGTTCTAAGCGCTGTGGGAGCACACTATTAGCATCTAATACAATCGCGTTTTGTTTTAGACGGTTGTAGCCAATATTAAACAGATCTTCATGGGTTCCACGATATTGTATCCCCATAGAGACTTTATTTGGGTCCCACTTATGCTGCCATTGCCAATCTACACGAGCAGACCAAGAGCGGGTAATTTGTGTTCTAAAGCGGCCACTAATCGGGGCATGATGGTTCCCAAAATCAGGGGGTTCATAAAGGGCACAGTTGGGATTAATAGTTGGATCACATAAGGTAACCCGTGGGGTTTTAAAATGATGTAAAGTTCCCAGACTTAAAGCCCAGAGTTCATCACCACTGTTCCGTAATCCACGGGTGGTCATCGCAAAACTCGCTTGTTGAGCATCGCCAATACGGTCTTGACCACTAAAACGATTGTCTCTAAATAAATGATCAAAGGTAAAAGAAATTGCACTGCTATCAAAGTTTGGGAATGCATTTTGGTCGACATAAGGGACCCATAACATATAAACACGGGGTTCCAGGGTTTGCGTGTAATCAGAAATACGACGTTCTAAAAATAAACGCGTGTCTAAACTGAGCAAAGGAATGGCGCGGTGTAATTTAGTATCAGGATGAATCAGTTGTTCTTGACTGCCTGGTGTAATATTGTAGTGCGCAAAATCCCATTGGATTTGAGGCGTAATACTTAAAGCGGGCCATAAATAAGGGGTGCTGATTTTTGGGCGAACATGATACCGTTGACCGGTGGTATAGGTGCGTGTTACTGCTGTGAAGGCGCCATTGCTTTGGATATCACTGGTGTGTGCAAAATGGGTCATATCCCCACTAAAGTTAAAAAAAGTATATTGCATTAAGGGCAAATCAGTATTGAATGTCCATTGGGGTTGCCGACGATAAGGGGCTTGTGTCCATTGCGCATTATAAGGATATAAGTTTTGATAGCGTTCCACACGTAAGACATGTTGCCAGTTATCAGAATCGCGTTGGACCTCAATCCGTTGTGGTAAATTACGTGTATTGGTATCTAAAATAGAATTACTAAAATCAATGAAATGCTGATCTTCTTTTACCGCTTGAAATAAAATATGACCTGACCACATAGGATCGAACTGATGGTGATGGTTATAGGATAAAAACATTCTATTATCCCCTTTATTTAAGCCACGCATTCTAGGATCTGAAGTGGATAACTGCAAAGGATTGCTGGTCAGCAGTTTGAGGCGATCATGCTGGTATTGTGTATCGTGGCGTAAAAATTGTAGTTCTAGCTGTCCTTTACTTTCCGGGGTTAAATATCGAAAATGCGTTTGTGCCATCGTCCCACGTAGTGAAAACCATCGTGCGGTAAAGAGCGCATCATAATTAGGTGCTAGATTCCAATAAAAAGGGACACCTAACTCCATCCCTGATTGTTGGCTTTGCGCAAAATGGGGATATAAAAAACCACTTTTACGTTTGTTATCGAGTGGAAAATAAAAAAATGGAAAATAAAAGATAGGGGTTTTTTTCCATGCAATCGTAACATGCTGTGCATAGCCTTCTCCTTTATTAGGATCTAATTGGAGTTGTTTGGCTTTTAAACGCCAACCATTTTGCCTTGGGATGCAAGTTGTAAAAGTGGCATGCCGTAAACGCATGGTATGGTCGCTGTGTAGTATAAAGTAACGCGCACTGCCTTGGGCGTGTCTAGGATAATAATGATATTCGGTTCCTTTTAAGCTGAGTAACCCGGTTTGTGCTTGATAGTTGGCAGATTGACTTCTTGCTTGTAATACTGGGGTAATGACATGAATCGATCCTGCTAAGTTAATAGATTCTAAGGCTTGCGTTTCGGGGTTACGTCGTAAATTTAAATTGTCAGCCGTGAGTTGATAATCTTCAAAGCGTGCTGTGATGTTTCCGCTTAAAGAAACACCTTGGTGTTCTACAGTCGTATTGTCAGCTTCTAAGACGACTTTTTGATTGGCCGGCAAGGGTTCTAATGTTGGTCCTTTAAAATAACCACGGCAAGGATTTTGAGCTTGTGGGACAGAAACCCAATCTGACCAAGGTTCTGCGTATGCCCTCGGGCTCATAGCCAAGAGGCATCCTGTATACAGGATAAGTTTTGAAACTGAGTTTAATATCGCCACAATTAATGCACCATGCTACCAAGCTTTAAACTCGCATACTCGTGCGATTTTGTAAACCGCCGGAAATCCGTTAAGCTTCTTAAAAATATCTATTTGTACTGAATATGCCACGTCAAAGTCTTGCAAAAAATTGGCTAGCAAATGAACTTAAAATTGCATACCGTGACTGGCAGCCTTTGCTAGGGGATGCGAGTACCCGATCATTTTACCGTTGCCAAGACGCCACACGCCCGTACGTTATCATGGATTCAGCACACGCACACGATAATTTACCTGCTTTTTTAGCGATTGCAGAGCATTGGTTGGAGTTAAAACTACCGGTGCCAGAAATTTATGCAGTGCATCCGGAAGGATTGGTGTTGATGTCCGATCTGGGACAGGATGATTTATTGAACAAACTTAATGAAGATTCTGTAGACAACTATTATCAACAGGCTTTTAAACACATTTTAGCATTTCAGCCGCATCAAGAAATTGCAGGGCACCCTTTACGGTCTTTTGTGAAAGAAATTTTTCCTTCAGAGTTTGCATTGTTTAGGGAATGGTTTTTAGAAAAATACTTAGGTTTACAATTGACTACGGCAGAAGAAGCGTGCCTTACCTCACTCTATACAGATTTAGAGAAGACTATTGCTGCACAGCCAGAGCAAGTGGTACATCGTGATTTTCATGCACGAAATTTAATGGTGAATAGGCATGGCCAGCTTGGGATTGTAGACTTTCAAGATGCTGTTTTAGGACCTTGTAGTTATGATTTGATGTCTTTGATTCAAGATGCCTATGTGCAATGGCCAATAGCACAGGTAGAGGGATGGATTGCACAGTTTTATCAGCAATTACCTGCTGCGTTACAGCAACAAGGGTTGGTAGCATTTCAAACAGGGGCATGGAAAGTCTCTTTACAGCGGCATTTGAAAATATTAGGGATCTTTGCACGGCTGGGCTTGAGAGATAAAAAAACACGGTATTGGGCAGATCTGCCACGTGTTTGGCAATATACCCTTTCAGAAGTAGCCCGGTTTCCAGAATATAAAGCCTTTGGAGAGTTTTTAGCACATCGTGTTGCACCACTTTTTTTAGCTAAACAAGGTGGGCCGATTTATGCAACCTGAAATACCACGTGTGATGTTATTAGCTGCCGGTCGTGGGGCACGTTGTCGGCCTGTTACAGATCATACGCCTAAGCCTTTGTTGTCGATTGGGAATACTTCACTGATTGAGCACTTGTTAGCACAATTAAAAGAAGCAGGATTTACACAGGTGGTGATTAATTTAGGACATCTTGGACAAAAACTTTATACCACGCTTGGGGATGGTCATCGTTATGGGGTGGCCATTGAATATTCTTGGGAAGATCCTGTATTAGAAACTGCAGGAGGGGTGATCCAAGCATTACCGTTATTAGGGAATGCACCATTTATTGTGGTGTCTGCAGATCTCTGGACAGACTATCCTTTTGCGCATTTAAAAGATGTAGTTCTAGCGCCGGGATTTTTAGCGCATACAGTTTTGGTGCCCAATCCCCCCCATCATCCAGCAGGAGATTTTAGTTTAGAGGGGCAAACAGTCATATTGCGTTCAGGAACAACCTATAACTATGCTGGAATCGGGTTGTATCATCCAGATTTTTTTGCAGGCTGTACTCCGGGTGTGAGATCTTTAGGACCGATGTTGGCTACGGCAGTGCAGGAAGGCCAGGTTCAAGGAGAGCGGTATACAGGGTTATGGGTGAATGTTGGAACTTTGGATATTTTGGAACAATTAGCGCAAAAATTGCAAGCAGATGCAAGCACGTAGGGTAAACATGCCAGTATTTGGAAAATTGTTGGGAATGGTTTTAGGGTATATGTATGCCGGGCCACTGGGAGTGGTTTTTGGGATCATCGTGGGCCATGCCTTTGATAAGGGGTTGGGCCAAGCTATGTTTATGGAAAAAGCCCAACATGGTGGTTCATTATTTTTTAAAGGGGTCTCCAAAGAGAGCCAACGTGCCTATTTTCATGCCGTATTTACAGTCATGGGGCATGTGGCCAAAGTTGATGGACGCATTACAGAACCTGAAGTGCAAATGGCGCGTGAGATTATGATGCGCATGGGGTTATCACGAGAGCAAACCTTGCAAGCTATGCATATGTTTAATTCCGGAAAAACCAAAAATTTTATTTTAGAGTTTGAGTTAGATCAGCTGAAAAAGAAATGTCCGCATCCGATCTTATGGCAAATTTTTATGGATATACAATTACAAGCTGCCTATGCAGATGGCGCTTTATCTGCTTCAGAACGTATGGTCTTGAAAAAAATTGCCCAACATTTAAGACTGGGAGCTGCTTTTTTTGAACAACTGGATGCCCGGTATCATGCTTATCAGGCCTTTCATCATACTCAAGGTCAGCAGGCCTACACGCAGACTATGGTACGTGATAGGTTAGTTCAAGCTTATGCGGTCTTAGGGGTAGAAAAACATACTTCAGATCAGGACCTTAAAAAAGCCTATCGTAAATTGATGAGTGCACACCACCCGGATAAGCTAGCAGCCAAAGGTTTACCGCCTGAAATGCTCAAAATAGCTACTGAAAAAACACGCCAAATACGAGAAGCGTATGAGGTCATTTGTAAAGAACGCGGGATTGTTTAGATTCGCCTATACTTAGAGTAGGTTATCTAACAATATAAGGGGTGGGGTATGCCTGCTGCCGCATTAGCACCAGAACATCAGTTAATGATCGACCGTTTACAAAAAGCGCGTATGGTTGTACAAGATTGGCGTGAGCATTTGCCGATTTTAGTAGACTGTAAAGTTACCTTGCCAAAAATTGATGTACATAGGGACTTAAAAGCTGGCTGGCTTAAGCATGTAGCGGATGTGGATGTTGCTTTTGAGAACTGTTTATTGCAATTAAAAACTCTACGTAGCTCAGATTTTAAACATAATAATAAATTTTATGAAAACCTAGCGATGCAATTGTGTATTTTACAGGAACGTTTTGCACAATTAGAAGCTTTAACGCCTAAAGTAGATGTGAAAAATTTTCATGGGATCTTTTCTAAAGAACATATCGCGTTGTATAGCAAATTACCCGATATTCAGATGGATACTTTAGTGCGTAGCTGGAGTCATCGGGATGGTTTAGGGGAACTGAAAACTTTAGCAGATCGGAGCAAACAGTTAAGCGTAGCGGAAAAACGCGCGGGGGCTTTGCAGATTTTAAAAAAGGTACAACAGCAATCTAATAATAGCCCTGAGCAGCAAAAATGGCTTGATAAACATGTTGCATTTTTAACACGATTAGCACGAGGTCAAGAAGTAGGCCCCGCGCCTAAGGACCCTGCCGGTGTAAAGCGGCAGAGACCATCGACGCAGTAAGCAATTAAGCGGACTCTAATACACGGGCATGTGTACTGGGTGCAGTGCTGGTGTTTCCACAGGCTTTTTGGATCCAAGTAATTAAGCTTTTGCTTGCTTGAATCATAGGCGTGGTATCTTGCAAGGTTAAGGTAAGTAATCCAAAGCCTTGTAAGGTACTGACGCAGTAGTAAGCTTGTTGTTCTGCGATGACCTGGGAACCACTGATAATTTCAAATTGTTTACGTAACCAATGAATCACCGTTAGCATTAAGGTTTGACCATGCTGTGCTAAAGGTTCACCGGCTTTGCTCAATTCCAATGCTAAACTTCCCAATGGACAACCAAAACGTGCGATTTCTGCTTGTTGTTCAACAAATGCATCAATAAATGCAATGATTCTTGCAGCTGGAGTGTCTAAGTTTTCTAGCTCGCTAAATAGAGTCTGTAGTAGTGCAGTTTTACGCGTAACCACTGCCTCCATGATCTCTTGTTTTGTTTTAAAATAATAATAAACGTTACCAAGTGGAACTTTTGCCTCTTGGGCAATGTCTGCTAAAGTAGTGGTATGTAAAGTTTTTTCATATACTAACTTTGCGGTAGCATCAATAAGTCTTTGTCTTTTATTATTGCTGTCGCGTGTTCTTGCCATAGTTGGTCTCCTTTCATCTAAGAAGGCGGAACTATAACATAAGTTGTAGCACTGGATACAAAAAATTTTTATATAAAGTTAAATAACATATTGGGGTTTATCACAAATGGCAAAAGAAATTATCGCAGCCTCTTTGTTGTCTTCAGATTTTGCGCGTTTGGGAGAAGAAGCGACGAATGTATTAGCCGCAGGCGCAGATTGGATTCATTTGGACGTCATGGATAACCATTATGTGCCTAATTTGACTGTAGGACCCCAAGTGTGTGCAGCATTACGACGTTATGGCGTGAGTGCGCCTATTGATGTGCATTTAATGGTGCGTCCTGTAGATCAGCTGATCCCAATGTTTGCACAAGCTGGTGCGACCTCTATTACTTTTCATCCAGAAGCCTCAGATCATATTGATCGTACGTTGACTTTGATTCGTGCCCATGGTTGTCAGGCTGGGCTGGTTTTAAATCCAGCAACGCCCTTGGATGTCCTACATTATGTGATTGATAAGTTGGATATGGTATTAATTATGGGAGTTAATCCTGGTTTTGGGGGACAAACTTTTATCCCTAAAACCTTACAAAAAATCAGAGAAGCTAAGGTGATGCTTTCAGCAGCGTTGGGTCCCGTACGCTTAGAGGTCGATGGTGGGATTAAAGAAGACAATTTAGCAGAAATTCATCGAGCGGGCGCAGATACTTTTGTTATTGGCTCTGGGATTTTTGCTAAAGCGGATTATGCACAAGCAATACAGACCTATCAAAAGATTTTACATCGTTAAATCAGGATGGTTGTCATGGAAGATGTTTTACAGTTAACAGACTTATTTACGGACGAAGAAAAGGCGATACAGCAGAGTGTACGTCAGGTGGTACAGACGCAGATCTTGCCACAAATAGCGAATTGTTTTGAGCATGCACACTTTGAACCACAGTGGCCTAAGTTATGTGCAGACCTAGGGATTTTAGGGATGACTTTGCCTACACGCTTAGGAGGACTGGGGGCGAGTTATACAGCGTACGGTTTGGTATGCCAAGAGTTAGAAGCGGTAGATAGCGCATTACGTAGTTTTGCCTCAGTACAAAGTGCATTGGTGATGCAGGCGATTGCTCAATATGGGAGTGTTTCACAACAGCAACAATATTTAGCATCACTGGCAAAAGCACAGTGTATTGGTGCTTTTGGTTTAACAGAGCCAGATGTTGGCTCAGATCCTGGCAGTATGACCACACGTGCTGTTAAAACGGATAAAGGTTATGTGTTGACAGGGACTAAAACGTGGATCACTAATGCTCCTATTGCACACATGGCGGTTATTTGGGCTAAAGAGGCTGGACAGATCTGTGGGTTTTTAGTACCCCTGGATTTGCCAGGAGTCACGGTGATGCCGTTAGAGCATAAGTTGGCGCTCAGAGCATCGAGTACGGGAATGATTATTTTAGAAAATTGTCAGATTCCATTGGATCATAAACTCCCGGGTGCGGTAAAAGGCTTGAGTAGTGCTTTGGCCTGTTTAAGTATTGCACGTTTTGGGATTGCATGGGGTGCATTAGGGGCGGCAGAGGCTTGTTTAACTTGTGCCTTGGATTATGTAAAAAATCGCAAGCAATTTGGGCATTCATTAGCAAGATACCAATTAGTTCAAGCCACGTTAGCGGATTTATATGCTGAGTTATTACAAGCGCGGTTGATGAACTGGCGTGTGGCACAACTTATGGATGCTGGACAAATAAATCATGTGGCTATTTCTTTGATTAAACGTACGGCTTGTCGTGTTGCTTTATCAGTGGCACGACGTACGCGTGACTTGTTGGGTGCCAATGGTATCAGCTTGGAATATCCTATTATTAGGCATTTGGCGAATTTAGAGGCTGTAGTGACTTACGAGGGGACGGATACGATGCATACGTTGATCCTTGGGAAGTATCTAACGGGGCTAGCGGCCTTTGGACTGGAGCCGTAGTAGAAATAGTGTGGGTAGCGGGGGTCCATAAATACCGGATTAAAAAAAGGGTATAAGCACAAATATAGGCAATTTTTTCCCATAAAAATGAGAATAGGTTAAAGGATTTTTGGCGGGGCACTTTTTCAATGAATGCAACATTTATTTGTTCTAGAGTAGCGGCACTTTTAAGATAATTGATGCCATTTTTCATGATCGTGCGTGATAATAATAGCGCAGGGAGATGGGGGAGTAATTCATTAAGGGTTTGACTCACATGTAAATGCTGCATTGCGACAAGTCTGATGCCTTGAATACGAATTAGGTCTTCTTTGATCATCTCGGGGAGGGTATGAAAATTTTTTATTTTTTTATAATATTCTAAAAATTGTTTATTTAATTGTAATAATTCTTTTTCTAAAAAATAGACTTGTATGATTTGATTTTTTTCTAAAGTGATTTCTAAAGCTTTAATTTCAGCAGCGAGCAGAGTGCGGGGTTCTTTACCTAGTATACGATTAAAAAAAGAGCGTTTAGAAACTTGAGATAAAAGTGCGATGCCATTGTTATGGCGAGCTAGTTTTTGTATGAGAACTGCTGGCAGCTCAGTAGGGATTTGTTTTTGTACTTCAGTGATTTTTTGTTTTAAGATGTCACGCTCTAGTTGTAATTTTTGTCGCTCCTTTGCGTGCATTTCTGTAGCATTCATATGGGTCCTTAGGCAACATGGGGCGCTTTTTCTATTGTTTGTGTTTGTTGAGCACGTACACGCGCTTCAGCAACCCAACGTTTGAATCGTGCTTCTAGATAAGGTGTGAATTGTTTTTGTTGCGCTGACAGGGTGACTGTCGTAGGGGCTTGTTCAGTAGGGGTAACGGTTGTAGGGCGTGGTGTAAAACAATTGCGAATACAGTTGATTAAATAATCTTTGAAGTAATTTATTAAAAACAGCATATATTGTAAACCATATTCTAGCCCTTGCTTGGGTACAGGTTTTTCTTCAGATTCTGGGAGTGAACTTGCTTCAGAGTATGAACTAGAAGCAGACGCATTCGTTAGATGATCTTGCAAATAATGAATGCCTGCTTCTAAAGTAGCTTTATAAGTTTGCAATTGCTCCAGATGGCGAGATAAATCGCTGAGCAAAGGAATTGACATTAAAGCAGGTAAAGTTTTACTGACGCTGTCAAATGGAATTAGGGATTGATTGATCGACGCGGGGATCGGATCTCCTACTTGTTGTTTGAGACGCTCTAAATGTTTCAGATAATTCTGGTTTAATTTTTTGAGTTCGTATTTTAAAGTGTAAGTTTGTAATAAGTGTTGTTTTTTTATTAATAAAGCATAATGCTCTTGGAGGATACTGTTTTGTTTAGATAAAATTTTTCGAGAATGAATTTTTTCGGTAGGGTTATATTTTTTAGTTAATTTTAGTATGTTTTTATCAATACTGTTGAAGCTGGTTACTAAAATTTGCGGTATTTCTAATAACAGTTCTGATTGTAGTTTGGTAATAGCCTCAATATATTGCGCACGGGCAGCTCGTAAATCCTTGCGTTCCTGCGCATGCCGTATTTTAGAGGCTTGTTTATTGAGTAAGAGGCCGGAGATCCATTGTTTCATGGTGCGCCTATCCCGTGGAAAGATAATACATTTGTTTTAAGTGTAGAAGATTTATAGTTAGTATACATACTATGGTCGTTGCTTGGATATAAAAAAACCTCCCGGTAGTTTTACCATCGGGAGGTTCTTGGTAGGTCAGAAACCTTTATTTAGACGCAGCAGCACCTTCTTCAGGTTTTGCAGCTTGCGGTGCTTGTTCTTCAGGTTTTGGGCGCATACCAATACGAACCTTGAAGTCAAACGTTTGGCCATCCCGTATAATTACAACCGGATAGTTTTTCTCAGGTTCTAACTTAGCAGTATTGCTGAGTAAAGTTCGAGGGTCTGGTGTTGGTTGATTATTGAGAGAGACAATAATATCTCCTGGACTTAAGCCGGCACGTTGGGCAGGACCTTCTCGTACGACACCAGCGACAACAACACCGTCACCTTTTGCATAGCCTAGTTGTTCTCGGAGTTCTGGTGTGAGCGGACGAATGCTGATCCCAAGCCAGCCACGGGTAACAGACCCATGTTCAATGAGGTCACTTAAGATTTCTTGTGCTGTCTCGATAGGAATTGCAAAACCAATTCCAACATTTCCACCACCACCTGCGGTTGCAATGGCTGTATTAATTCCCACGATCTTTCCTTGAGTATCAATCAGTGCACCACCTGAGTTGCCTGGATTAATAGAAGCATCGGTTTGAATGAAGTTTTCAAAAGTGTTGATGCCTAATTCAGAACGGTGCGTTGCTGAAATAATACCTTGCGTTACCGTTTGGCCCACTCCAAAAGGATTCCCGATGGCTAAAACAACATCTCCAACACGTAGGCGGGTCGAGTCTCCAAAAGAAATGGCAGGGAGCTGATCTAACTCAATTTTTAAGACGGCGAGATCTGTATCAGGATCTACCCCCACAACTTTTGCAGGGCTCATACGGCCATCATTGAGTTTAACAGAGATTTCTTTAGCATCCCGGATCACATGGTTATTGGTTAAAACATACCCACGTTTATTCACAATTACGCCTGAACCTAAACCGGGTTGTAGTTCTTTTTGAGGGAACTGTTGCATATTAGGGTTCATATTTGGATTATTAGGGAGCCCAAAAAATTGTCTAAAGAATGGGTCTCTGAACATGGGATGCATGTCCATTGGTATTTCTACTTTAGTTTGAATACTCACTACTGAAGGGAGTGCAATATCGACAGCATTTGCATAAGAAATAGGTGCTGAAATATTAGGTACAGCAGCAGTGGTGGCCGTTGGGGAGGCTTGCGCAAAGCTGCTTTCCCAAAAACCCATTTTTGCCAAAATCAGAGGGGAAATTAATCCTACTCCGAGAAAGCTTAAAATTAAAATAATGTTTTTACTGGCACGTGTTTTCATAAAAATAACTCCTACCGTTAGAGAAAATATAAAGAGATGAGAGGGATGATAGCTGCTCCCAGGAAGGGATGCAATTTTCAAAGATCTTCACTTTGGGAGATAAGCATAGTAAGGTGAACAGAATCGTGGTACCAGATAAAAAGGACTTTTTGTGTGTACAAAATTAAAAGTTGGATGTCTAGCCTGTTTAACCCTAGGATGGGGGATTGCAATAGCAGCCCCTGCTATTCCGGATTCAGCAATTCCCAGTCGTGTGGAACAACAAATCCCTAAGGTGTCTGCTCATACTGACAAGTCAGATGACCAAACTGAAAGTATTAAAGCTGGGAATGCTGGAAGTACGGATCCGGCATTAACGCAGGTGAAGATTTATTTAAAAGGGGTGCAGCTGAAAAATGCTAAAACGCAGGCCGTAGCGTTTAATGCAGCGTTACAAAAAATCGCAAAACCATTTTTAAATCAGAGTGTAACCTTAGAGCAGGTACAAGCGATTGGCTTTGCATTACAAAAGCTTTATCAAGATGAAGGTTATATTTTAACGCAAGTAGTATTGCCCCCACAGGATATTCATAAAGATGCCGCAAATGTGATCTATGAAGTTGTAGAAGGCTATGTTGCACAGATTATGATAAAACCAGAAGAGGATGCCCCCTATAGCGTACAGGTGCAACGGTATGCAGACTTAATTACAGAGTCTCGCCCTTTGCAGGTAACCGTATTAGAGCGGAGTTTATTACAAATCAATGATTTGCCTGGTGTGGCTGCACAATCAGTGTTAGCACCTTCTCCTACGGTGGTAGGGGCTGCAAATATGAATTTAAATGTACGCCATACCCCAGCCATGGTATATGCAGGGTATAGTAACCGCGGTACAACTTTTTTGGGTCCACGCCAGATGCAAGCAGGGTTTCAATTGAATAGTTTGCTGGCAGCAGATCGCTTATCCGTGAACACCAGTACGGTTATGCCATTCCCTAGACAGTTGGTCTATTATGATGTTGATTATCGAGTCTATGTCGGGGATGCAGGCTGGCAATTACATGGTATCCAGTCACATACCCGAAGCAAGCCAGGTGGTAGTTTAGTGAATCTGAAGTTAAGTGGTTATAGTAAGAAAACACAATTTGATGTTACTTATCCTTGGTGGCGTAGTCGTTTTAAAAATCTGAATTTTTCTGCGGGGCTGTATTTTTTAGACAGTGAGAACGATACAAGGTTAGATCCTGCTCAAAGTCAAAAGTTGTATAAAGACAACATTAGAGGTGTCTTTGCTTCCGGAAATTGGAGTTTTACTAGCCCTGAAATGGTGACCCATCAAGTAATGGTAAAAGTCACACGTGGAATGCCTTGGTTTCAAGCTTCTAGAGATGACGATACTGTTCCACATTCTCGTCAAGGTGGGCATGCAGAGTTTACAAAATTAGATTTAGAAATTAACCGCACGCGCTATTGGACTGAAAAATTGTCTTATATGCTCGGGGTGCAAGGGGCTTGGGGCCTCCGTGGGCTATTGGCTTCTGAACAATATGGTTATGGTGGTGCACAATATGGCTCTGCTTATGATAGTTCAACATTAACGGGAGATCGCGGATTTTCAGTACGTTGGGAAGGGCGTTATGATTTAGCACAAAATGCCGGCTCTGCGTTGATTAGTTGGGCTCAACTGTATGCGGGTGTAGATCACGGCCGAACTTGGGTGCTAGATACGGTCAATCAAGTCAGTGGTGGTGATGCCGCTTCTGCTTTTTTTGGGGTGCGTACCCAACTCTTTGCACAGATTGATGCAAGCTGTGAATTTGCTAAACCTTTAACCTTCCCGGTAACGATCGGAGATGATGTTAGCTATCATCCACGTGTTTTCTTTAATATTTTAAGTAGGCTCTAAAAAAAATGACGATGTCAGATCAAAAAGGCTGGATATGGATGGATGGAACGTGGGTGCCTTGGCAGGAGGCTAAGGTCCATGTTTTAACACATTCTTTGCATTATGGGATGGGCATTTTTGAAGGGCTGCGTGCCTATGATACAGACCGAGGTACGGCAATCTTTCGTTTAGAAGAACATACGCATCGATTTATACAGTCTGCACGTGCTTTAAATATGGCGATGCCTTTTACTGAAGCTGCCTTGAATGCTGCGCAGAAAGAAGTTGTAATGCGTAATGAATTGAAAACCGCTTATGTACGTCCTTTGGGTTTTTATGGAGCCGAAGGCATGGGTATTCGCGCAGATAATCTGAAAATGCATGTTAGTATTGCAGCCTGGCATTGGGGCGCATATATGGGTGAAGAGGGTTTGGAAAAAGGTATTAAAGTGGCCACTGCTGCAACACGTAAATTAAGTATTCAATCTCAGTTTCCTAAAGTGAAAGCAACCGGGCATTACATTAATTCTATGTTGGCACTCAGTGAAG
Organism: uncultured Francisellaceae bacterium; assembly: GCA_964524705.1. GTDB lineage: Bacteria > Pseudomonadota > Gammaproteobacteria > Berkiellales > Berkiellaceae > CAZGDB01. The sequence goes on along the minus strand of CAZGDB010000004.1, from coordinate 46,354 downwards.
CCATGCGTGCTAATTGTGAGGAAGCCTTACTCTTAGATCCTGAAGGATATGTTGCAGAAGGTAGCGGAGAAAATATCTTTTTAGTAAAAGCGGGTGTTTTATATACGCCGATGCTGACCCATTGTTTAAATGGTATTACACGTCAAACTATTTTTACGCTTGCTAAAGATCTCGGTCTGACTGTGAGAGAGGCCTTATTGACGCGAGAAGACGTGTACTTAGCAGATGAAGCCTTTTTTACCGGTACTGCAGCTGAAATCACTCCTATTCGGATGGTTGATGGTCGCCCTATAGGCAATGGTGGCCGTGGTCCGATAACTCAAAAGTTGCAAAGTCTGTATTTTGAGATTGTACATGGTCGTGTACCAGCTTATGCGCATTGGTGTCATTTAGTAAGTTGACATATCTGTGTCTCTTTTGCCGTTAGGATTCTCCGTGTATACTGTGGTATCGCTGACTAAATTTAGAGATATCTGACTGATGCAAGAACCTACTAAAGCTTGTGCTGAACAGCATCGGGTGGTGACAGCTGCAGATCTGCCATTGTCTTGCCCATTGCCAGAACAAATTTTATGGAATGCCCATCCGCGGGTGTATTTACCGATAGAACCGCATCAAACGGTGCAATGCCCGTATTGTGGGACGCAGTATCAATGGGAATAAAAATCGCTATCGTCATGCCATCCTGGGTAGGGGATTGTGTGATGGCGCATCCTTTAATTCATTTATTAAAAAAACAATATCCAGAGGCAAAAATTACAGCCTTGGCTATGCCAGGCTTGGTTGCGTTAATAGAACGGATGCCGGGTGTGGATGCAGTTTTGCCGATAGAATTGGGGCATGGGGATTTTAAATTCTTTCAACGTCGTGCATACGGGAAGGCTTGGGTCGGTCAATGGGATTGGATCATTGTTTTACCAAATTCTTGGAAGTCAGCCTTAATCCCTTTTTTTACTAAAGCCCCAAAACGTACGGGGTGGCGTGGAGAAATGCGCTATGGGTTATTAACAGATCATCGGGTTTTAGAAAAATCAAAATACCCTTTATTAGTCTCTCGTTATGCTGCATTAGCTTTTGAACCAGGGGCAACATTACCTGTATTGCCTGAACCACAGTTACGTCCTAAAACTGTGATCCCGGCGGAGGGCAAAGTTTTAGCTTTATGTCCGGGTGCAGAATATGGGCCTTCTAAACGTTGGCCAGTTGATTATTGGACACACATAGCTAAACAGTATGATGAAATGGGTTGGCAAGTTTGGGTTTTAGGCTCTGCAAAAGAAAAAAATATTGCTCAAACGATACAATCACATGTTCCAACTGTAAAAGATTTAACAGGGACAACCTCATTAGCAGGCGCGGTAGATTATCTAGCGGCTGCAACTGCTGTCGTGAGTAATGATTCAGGGTTAATGCATATTGCAGCGGCGGTAGGGAAACCTATAGTAGCAGTCTATGGTTCAACAGATCCTGGGTATACGCCACCGTTGAGTCAACAGGCAATAATTTTACGGGTAGGTTTACCCTGTAGTCCTTGTTTTAAACGGGAATGTCCGTTTGGGCATTATCGTTGTTTACAAGATTTGACGCCAGACCGTGTTATCACCGCCTTAGCGGCTTTAGGTGTGTGATGCAGATTTTATTAGTCAAGTTGAGCTCTTTAGGGGATTTAATTCATAGTTTTCCCGCTTTGCAGGCAGCGCGAGCACAGTTTCCAGATTTGGTTTGTGATTGGGTCGTAGAACAGAGCTTGGCAGAAGTTCCTGCTTTGCATCCTGCTGTACGTCAAGTCATACCAGTGAATTTACGATTTTATAAAAAAAATAAAGCTGCATTTTGGAAGGAAAGTTATTTTTCAACGTTAAAGCAACAATTGCGTGCTACTTCTTATGATTATGTCATTGATGCACAAGGCCTCATTAAAAGTGGTATTTTAACATTAATGGCCGGGGGTAATAGCGCAGGGTTATCTTGGAAATCGGCAAGAGAAGGTTGGGCTAGTTTATGTTATAGACATAAATATGTGGTGCCGATGGATCATGCTATATTACGGGTAAAAAATTTGTTTGCCCAAACTTTAGGGTATCCTACAGATCTGGATGGGGAAATTGATTATGGGTTGCCTTTGGTGAATACCCAAAATAATCGTTCAGGGCCTATTTTTTTATTCCATGGTACCACGTGGGTTTCTAAACACTGGCCCGGAGATTATTGGAAAAGATTGGCAACTTTGTTAGTACAAGCAGAATATCCTATTGCCTTGACCTGGGGAAATACCGTAGAAGAACAACGCGCACGCTGGATAGTCGAAGATTTACCACCTGAGCATGTGACTTTATATCCTAAAGGGTCCTTACATACTTTATATCAAGCACTCTATAGTGCACGTGCGGCGATTGCAGGGGATACAGGGCTAGCACATTTGGCTGCGGCCATTGGTTTGCCCCAATTGAGTTTATTTGGACCCACTGATTTTACCCGCACTGGGACACGGGGGTTACATCAAACCCATTTACAAACGCAAAAGGCATGTCAACCATGTTTAGCACGAGTGTGTCGTTATCAATCGGACACCGCATTATGTTTACAAGATTTAATGCCTAATCAAGTAATGAAAGCTTTGGAGACCTTGTTATGCAGCATCGAGTAGCAGGTTGGAGTATTATTGCTTTAGCGATGAGTTTGCCCGTTTCTACAGCAGTGGCACAAGCCATGCTGAGCGTATTAGGATTGTTATGGTGTTATCAAACTTCTAGTCAGGCTAAACGTCAAGTTTTAGAAGCGTATCCTGTTTTAAAAATTTTGGCAGTATTGTGGTTGTATATAGTTTTGCGTACAGGTTTCAACTTTGAGATCACAGGCGCAGCACGTTTAGATTATATTTTAAAGTGGAATAAATTATTGTTGCCTTGGATCATCCTGACCTTTAGGCAAGCTGGGTGTATGGTGCGTCCTGTTGCTGAAAAAGCATTTATTGCAGTCATGTTAGCTACGGCGGGGATTGGTATGGCTAAAAGTATCGGTTGGATCCCAGAATGGGGTAAATATGCCGATGCTGCTGTGTTTATGAACTATTTAAAAACGAATTATTTAATGGCCTGTGCCTTTTTTTTATTAGGTGCACACACCTTAGCAACGCGTATTGATGTAAAAAAGGTAGCCGCCTTAGGGATATTATTACTTTATATATTCTTTTTTAGTAAAGGACGTACAGGGTATTTGGTTGCTGGATTATTTGTATTGTTTTTAAGTGTTCGTATGTATCCCTTACTTCCCCGATGGCAACGTATTGTGGGGTTACTAGTGGGGGGGATTAGTACTGTTTTTTTATTACATCCAGAGTCTTTATTTATGGATCGCTGGCTCCAGGTTTGGGATGGATGGCTTGCCGTATTAGAGGGTGATTTTAGTTCTTCTTTAGGACAACGTTGGTATTTTGTACAGCATTCCTGGGACTTGATACAAACTTCTCCTTTGTGGGGGGTAGGGGGCGCTGGATTTGAATCGGCTTTTGCCCAAAATGCAGATCCTAGCTTGTTGACCAGAAACCCTCATAATGAATATTTGAATTTGGCGGTGAGTTTTGGCTTAGCTGCGCCAATTTTATACACTTTATTTTTATTACGTACTGCTGGACAATCTTGGTATCTTGCAGCCTGGGTGAGCGCCTTTGCTTTAGGATGTGTGCTGAACTCTTGGTTAATGGATTTTACAGAGGGTACAACATTTTTACTCTTTTTAGGTTTAGCCTTCCCGTTTGGACAAAAGGATTCTTTATGCAGCCCAACTTCCGTGTTTCCCTTATCATCACCACTTATAACTGGCCAGAAGCCTTAGATGCAGTTTTAAGATCTGCAACTGCACAAACTTCCTTACCGGATGAAATTGTCATTGCCGATGATGGTTCAGCAGAAGATACGCGTACTGTTATTAGGGATTGGCAACATAAGACTACAATTCCTGTAGTACATGTTTGGCACGAAGATGTAGGTTTTAGAGCAGCAATGATTCGTAATCGTGCAATTGCTGCGGCTACAGGAGAATATCTGATTTTTATTGATGGGGATTGTATTTTAGAAGAACATTTTATTGCACACCATCGTGCCTTGGCTCATCCGGGGTGGTTTGTAACAGGTAATCGCGTCCTCTTAGAACAAAACTTTACCGATACGGTGTTACAAGAACCCTATTTACCCGTCTATCAATATGGGATGTGGGACTGGATGAAAGTGTTTTTTCAAGGGGGCTGTAATAAACTCTTTCCCTTGTTACATCTTCCTTTAGGCTGGATACGGTATCTCTCTCCTTGGCGTTGGCGTGGCGCTAAAACCTGTAACTTAGCAGTCTTTAAAAAAGATGCCATTGCAGTGAATGGTTTTGAAGAAGCCTTTATAGGATGGGGCTATGAGGACTCTGATTTTGTCGTACGTTTACAACGTCAGCATATTTACCGAAAAAATGGTCAGTTTTATAGCTTTGTTATTCATCTCTGGCATCCTCTACAAAGCCGTGCATCTGCAGAAGAAAATCACCAACGTTTTTTAAAAAGATTGGAAGAACCTGTGTTAAAGGCTGCGCAAGGTGTAGATCAATATTTAAGTTAGGGAACACCTTGTTGTACAATCAAAACACTTTTGGGCGATAGCATAAAAATAGTTAGGCAAATTACATGATGTTAGATCTGAAGCACGCAGGAAAAGTCTTGGTCATGGGGGATGTGATGCTAGACCAGTATTGGTATGGGCATGCACAGCGCTTGTCACCAGAGGCGCCTGTGCCTGTGGTCAAAGTGTCACAACAAGTTTCCGCTGCAGGTGGGGCTGCCAATGTGGCATTAAACTTGGTGCATTTAGAAATCCCAACTACTTTGGTTGGGTATTGTGGCAACGATACTGCAGGAGCACAACTTCAAGCGTTATTAGAACAACCGTATTTGACCACACATTTATTAGAGAGCAAAGCACCGACTATTGTGAAACTTCGTTTAGTGGGTGGTGTACAACAACTACTGCGTGTAGATCATGAAGAACATTATCCTTCCTTACAAACACGTGCACAGGAATTGGCGATTAACTGGTCAGATTATAAAGTGCTAGTACTGTCAGATTATGGTAAAGGCAGTTTAATGCCCTGTTTAGAGTGGATTCAAGTTGCCCGAGATGCAGGAGTTAAGGTGGTTGTAGATCCTAAGTCTAACGATTTTAGTGATTATGCGGGTGCAACGTTATTGACGCCTAACTTAAAAGAGTTTGAGTTGGTGTTTGGGCCTGTGAAGGATTGGGAGCAAACGCAAGCACAAGTCAGCGCCTTTTTAGAAGCCCATAATATTGAAGCAATCTTAGTGACACAAGGGGCACAAGGGATGAGCTTATTAACAAAAAATGCGCCTAGGATACATTTATTGGCAACTGCATTGGAAGTCTTTGATATTACCGGAGCAGGGGATACTGTGATTGCAACATTGGCTGCTTGTCTTGCTGCTGATTTATCCTTACCCACTGCTATGGAATATGCCAATCTAGCTGCAGGTTTAGTGGTTGCTAAACGTGGAACGGCAACGGTGAGTCGACAAGAATTACAGTGGCACAGTGTGCAGCGTAAAGGGGTTCGTATACTGGACGGTAAAGATGCGCAAGCTTGGAGTCGTGCACAGCACGCACAAGGTAAAAAAATTGTTTTTACTAATGGATGTTTTGATTTGCTACATCCGGGGCATATCCGGTATCTGGAAGCTGCTCGAGCACTAGGGGATGTATTGGTGATCGGCGTGAATACGGATGCTTCTATTGCTAGACTTAAAGGTCCGACACGGCCGATACAGCCGTTAGCAGTACGCTTAGAGTTATTGGCAGCGTTGCGGTGTGTAGATCAGGTGGTCGCCTTTGATGAAGATACGCCAGAGGCATTGATTACCCATATAGAGCCGGATATTCTCGTTAAAGGTGGGGATTATACGCCTGCTAGCGTGGTTGGGGCAGCCTTTGTTGAGTCACGGGGAGGGCAGGTATGTATTTTGCCTTTTGTAGACGGATATTCTAGCACTAAATTGATTTCAAAAATTGCAGTAAAAGGTTCACAAGAGGTAGCCGTATGATCGTAGTTACTGGCGGTGCAGGACTCATTGGAAGCACCTTGGTGCGCGCGTTGAATGCTAAAGGGCATACGAATATTGTGATTGTAGACCATCTGAAAAACGGCAAAAAGATGCTGAACTTACAGGGGTTGAACTTTGCAGATTACTGGGATCGGGAAGATTTTCTAAAAGTTATAGAATCAGATCAGTTTGCCGATACTGTGGAAGTCGTATTTCATTTAGGCGCATGTTCAGATACTCAGGAATGGGATGGACAGTACTTGATGCGGAATAATTACGCATACAGTAAAAGTTTATTGACCTATTGCCAACGGAAAAAAATACCATTGATTTATGCTTCTAGTGCCTCAGTCTATGGAAATGGCACGGTTTTTGTGGAAAAAATGGAACATGAAGCGCCGTGCAACATGTACGCTTTTTCTAAATGGCAGTTTGATCAATATGTGCGACAGAAACACGCACATTTTGTGGCGCCGGTCGTTGGTTTGCGCTACTTTAATGTGTATGGGCCCGGTGAAGCCCATAAAGGCAAAATGGCCAGCTGTGTCTACCATTTTGCGGAACAGATTTTGGCAACAGGCGCTTTGCGGTTGTTTGCAGGCAGTGGTGGTTACGCAGATGGGGAACAACGCCGAGATTTTGTCTATAGTGAAGATGTAGTGAAGGTGAATCTGTGGGCATGGGAAAATGCTGTGCCTTATGGCATCTTTAATGTAGGCACAGGGGCGAGCACAACCTTTAAAGCGTTAGCGGAAGCAGTGGTTCGTTGGTTTGGACGAGGGGAGATTAGTTACATTCCTTTTCCAGAGCATTTGGTAGGGCATTATCAGAGTTTTACCCAGGCAGATTTATCCTTGTTAAGGCAAGCTGGGTATGGGGCTCCTTTTCAGACCGTTGAAGAGGGGGTAAAGCAATACTTAGACACGGTGAGTGGAAACTACGCGCATGGCAAAAATCCTGCAGGCAGTATACACGGGACTTGAGAGTTTAGGTTGGCATGAACACGTCGCATGGTTACGAGCACCTCGTCGGTGTTTAAAGCCCATGATGACCACGGGCTTCTCTGTAGCGGGGGCATTATATCCTAATGTCTTTTATCCAGAGGTGGGCTTACAATTTCAAACGGTTTTATTTTCTTGGTTTTCGGTTGCCGGCCCCACAGCGACGGCGTTGATTACATTGTTATATACCTGGGGGGTGGGGACCTGTGGAATGTTTGGGAGTCAATTAGCTCTAAAACAATGGACTAAGTGGCGGCGTCGACATTACAAAACTTTAGTGCCTTTAACAAAAGCTCAAATTCAAGCCATTGAACTTAAAAATATCACGTTAAAATTAACTCCTGAACAAATTATCGCCCTACAACAGTGGTTCATAAGAATGCATGAGCGTATGCAAGTAGCGGATTCTCCCTATCAAATCGATTTAGAAGCGGCTTATTTAGAGTTTCAGTTTGGAAACTTAAAGCCATATTTTAAGTTGCTGCGTTTATTGGGGCAAGATCCTACCTTACTGCAAGAGCATGCACAGACTGCCTTACCTTTTATCCCCTTGAGCATCTAATCGCTTTACAAAGCGGGTTGTCTGACTATAATGGCGCATGATTATACGTACAGAGCGCTAGTTAATTATTATGCTAACTTTTTTTCAAAGATTGGTGGAGGCGGGTGTCTTTGCTGCTTACCATCAGCATATTGCAATGCTGCCAGTAGCCACACCACGGTTGGCACGGTTACTAGTGCAGCGTTATGCAGCATTATTTTCTTTTGACCAGCAAACTGTCTTGGAGCAGCAAGCCAATGCATGCGTAGTAATAGAGGTAGCGAGCCAGCACATCGTGTTAGAGCGCTTAAAACAAGCGGCAATCTTTTGGTCTCTGTGGGTGTTAGGATCCGTTTGGGGGTGGTCCTGGATTATTATTGGATTAGCAGCGGGTTATGGGTTGCGGTATACCGCTTTAGGGCAACAACTGGCACTGGCAGCAAGTTTATTAGGTATTACCACATTCCAACCTACAGAAGCGATGATGAAACAGCTCACGCGTGGGTTTTGGCTAGTGGCAGGATTCACGACAGTGTATTGGGCCTTCGGGCTTGCTGCCCTGTGTGTGGGGATAGTCGCCAGTGCGGCGATTTTGGAGACTCCTGAGGGAAAGACTTTTTTAAACTGGGCGACAAGTTTTTTACAATATGTCTGGGACAGAGTGAGTGGCGTATGGATAGAAACCTTGTTGCATACGGTAGCCTTAGAATATGAATTTAATAGTGAAAGTGCGCGTTTAAATAATACTACTGATTTGAGTAGTAGGCTTGCCTTATTGAATAACTGTGCTGCCTTACAAATAAAGTATCAAGAATATCAACAGAGCTATGCTAAATTGAGACCGGCAATCTGGAATTTTTGGGCCAGATATAGATTACAGCAGATAGATTTAGGATTGAAGCAGGCGTGGGTAGGGTATCGTGCACAATTGTTAGAGACGGTACAGGAAGGATTGTATGCGAGTGAGACACTTAGACGGCATCCTAATCCTATAGTGCTGGTGCAACATCTAGTGAATTTAAGTACCGTATTTGTACAAGATTCTGACATGTTAGCGAGATTACCCAGTGTAATAGCATTAGTCTGTCAATTACCAATAGAGAAATTAACGCAACCAACAGACCAGCCCTTAGTGGAAGGTAATGCTGGCAGAGGCTTGAATGTAGCCTTATTACAAGCAGCAGGACAAGCCTCACCGGTATTACGCGCTTTAATCGAAGAGGGTCCTTATTTTTCCACAGTGCAGGCATTAGAAACAGCGATTCAAGCAGAAGGCGGGACAAGCGCGGAAGTCCTTCCGGTAGTACAACAGTTGTTATTAAAATTACCACGTATTCGTAGTAGAGAGGTAATTGGATGTTTGATGCCAGCACAACAACAGTTGGTGCAAGAGCAGTTGGAATGCATGAATCGAGAATGGCGCGCTTTAGGATATGCAGTAATAGCGTGTTTAGAAGGTCGGGAACAACCTTTAGATCTGAATGCTTTGAAGCTATGGCGTATGACGTATACAGAGTTGCAGGATTCAACTCTAGAACTGCAAAAACAGTTGGTGCAAGATAAGATACGGACTTTTTTTAGTTATCCTAACAGGGTTTTGTCTATTGAGATTTTATCGGTGTTAGCGTGCCTGGAACCTACAGACAATATTCAACAATACCAATCTGATTATTTATCCTATTGGCTGACAGAACTCAATAAACAATATCAAGAACAGCATCAGGCCTTAGTAGTGCACAATTCAGTTCATAGACTGCGTGATGCTGAGACTGCATTTTTAAGACAAGTAGTATTGCCGAATAATTTGAGTTGGTTTGAACTCTTGAGCCTACAGCAAGGGATCGCCTATCATCCTGCATTCATAGCAGAACTCTCACAACAGGGTTGTATTGGGCTTTCTGGTGTGTTGTTGTATTGTCAGCAAGTACCGATGGGATTGTTAGAGGGGTTTAGCCAACAGGCCTTGGTACAACAAATTCAACAGAGCACTGCTTTAGTAGTGGGTAATTCTGTTGACACTCAACTTTTAACATTACAAATATTGCAGGGCACGCCTGATGCGGTGAAACACAATATTGAAATGGTAAATCGTTTAGGAGCATTAGGGAAAGCCTTAGTTGCTTATGGATCGGGGGCAGCGTTGCCTCCTGAATTGTTCACCCATTTTGATGCGTATTTGAACCATGTCGTCGTCTCAGAAGGTGAAATTAAAAAACTCTTACAAGAAATGGTCACGACCGGAACAGATGGAATCATACGGGTATTAAAAGAAAACACCTATTATTTAAAACGCTTATTAACCCAGCCGGTTTTTTGGACAGGCGTGTCTTTTAAACAAATGCGTGAATTAGTAAAGCAATATCCAGAATTTCTGCCTCAGTTAGGTGTATATTATGGGTTGGCTGCACAAAGAGAACAGTTATGTCGGTTGCCTGAGGATTGGGAAAATGGGTATCTTTGTGTAATCAATACCATGAAAGATGAACCATCTGTTAAAATTGCAAAACGAGTCACAGCTTATACTTCGCAATTAATAGAAAAATTGGCTGTTCCTTTGATAGAAGATTTTCACGCAGTTAAAGCAGTACAGTTTAATGATTGGAAAGTAAACTTAGATTTACAGTTTTTATTTGGCTTTGAAGCATCTAATAGATGGTGTGTGTGGAGTACTTTGTATGCGACTCACCGGTATTTTAAGAAAAATAGTTGTGCGAGTTATTGGGCTCAAAAAATTAGAGACACGTTAAGATATACTTGTTTTCAAGAATTAAAAGAAAATTATAAAAATAATAAAGAGCGTTATGAAGACTATAAACGTGTTTTTTTAAAGGTCGTAAAACTTACTTATCAACAGTTAGGGAATATGAGTCGTTTAGATCAATCTTTAGTTGATGCGATTCTTTTTTCTGCTTTATGTAGACAGGAGCAAGATCTATCGTTCGTGCGTGAACTCATTGCAACCTGCCTGACGCCCGTCAATGTTGAAGAAAAAAATAAGATGGACTCAAATTTTGAAATGGCAAAAACGATCTTAAAGAATGTGTTTAAAGGCAAAAAACCACATAAAAAATTTGTAAAAGATGTTCGTGGGTTTTTACGCCTGCATAAAAAAAACACAGTTTTTTGGGCTCCTTTAATGGACTACCCTAAACAAGGCCAACAAGTTTTTGAGCAGTTCCCAAGATTAGATTTAGTTGAGTATTTAATGTTTGAAGCAAGCACTCTGTATCGAGAGGTTGGCACCCTCAAGACTGCTGTACGAACTTTCTTTTTGGGGCCTCCACCCGAGGAAGAGCGGTGGGCGCAATGGAAACAAGCGGTTATTCCTCATGCAAGTTTGATTGAAGAGGATTCAGATGATGATTTAGCCTCACCCAGTGTTTAGGGAAGATCTGTTTTGACTCTCTAAGTTGATTTTCGGGGTCGGGATTGTACTGTAATATGCTAGAAGGAATATTTTTTAAAGAGTTTGTATGATATTTATCTTAATAGGATGGATATTTTAGTTATAGGTAGTGCTATTAAAAATATTTTTCTCTCAGTTGGTCTAGGTTTTTTACTTATTTCTGTTAGTCAGCCATAGGTCATGCTTTACTTGAAAACTGGGGGTTAAAATGAAATGCTTTTTTAACGTCCACGCGCACGTTTCCATTTACCTTGTGCCCACCAAGTGAACATATCGTGATGTGTGGGGAGCTTGCCATTTAACCAATAATGGTCTGCATCTATACGATGTAGCATAGGCTGTTCCCAACTTTGATTAACAGCATGTCCGATTCTAAAAACATATCGAAATTCTTTCTGTAAGGGTGCTATCCATTGTCGATCCCATGCTCCAAACGGAAACACAAAACTATCAATCGATGTATTGAGTTTTTCTATTAATTTTTGCTTTGCTACGGTACTTTCAGTGTGAAACATTTCAGGGCTAAGCGCAGCATTCATTGCTTTATGCCAATAGCCATGACAGGCAATAGAGAGACCTTGTTTTTGCATTTCTCGTAGTTCTGCCCAACTACAGAGCGTATCTGTTGTGATGGCGGTATTTAACCCTTCAGGATAGGGGATGGCTAAACGTTCCCTAGCCGAGCGGGTAGCCTCTTCTGGTATAAAGCCTACAGGCACTGCTAATACAGCGGGAATTTTATAATGTTGTAAACGTGGCCATACTTCTGCATAAAAATCATAATAAGCATCATCAAAGGTTAAACAGAGTTGTAGCCCATTGATCTTGGATTTTTCACCGGGTAATACAATTGGCGCCCAGTCTCTTAATGCTTTGAGATGCTGTTCAAAGCGTTGTAGACGGAGCGGGTTGCTGGGATGATGGATCTGATGGTACATCAACACAAGGGTGGGGTTTGTTTTTAATGTAAACCAATTTTGCATAACGATAAAATGTTCCTAAGCCATTTGACAGTGCGAGTAAAAAACCTTCTTTGCCATCTAAAAAGCCAAATCTAAATACATACCCGCGTAAAAATGACCAGAATCCATGTACACAAGCCATGAAAATTGAACTATTTTTGCCTTTAGCTGCTCTTAAAGCTGCACCACCAGTAGAATAGTGATTGAGCTTAGTTAATACGGCTTCAAGGTTAGGATAAGAATAATGTAGGATTTTATGGCGTAATTTTCCAATCTTGCCTTCTACCACTGGACGACAATGCGCACCTTGCGCACCATATACATTACTGCTGCTGTAGTGACCTTTATTTTTACGAAAGAGACGCAAGTGTGTTTCATTCCGCCAATCTCCAAATTTAATAGCACGACCACAATAATAGGATTGGAAAGGAATATGAAAGCCATCAAACTCGGTTTGCGCAATAGCGTTGCAAAGTTCTGTTGCTAAAGCAGGACTAACTTGCTCATCAGCATCAATACAGAGTACCCAATTGCTACTGGCCAGATCTATTCCGCGATTACGTTGTGGTCCATCCCCAGGCCAATCATAGTTTAAGACTTGCGTTGCTAAAGGTGTTGCACGTGCAACCGTATCGTCTGTACTGCCAGAGTCTAAAACTAAAATTTCTTTACAAAAATGAAGGCTTTTTAGGCACGCCTCTATACGTGGGCCTTCATTTTTGGTAATAACAACTGCAGTCAGATCTGCACGTAGTGTCATGTGTTGCCTTTAGTGCTACAAAACCTAGCACTATATCTAAAAATAAGGTTGGTTGCAATGCTTAATTTTGTACTTATGCTAACTTATAATATCCTCTGGGGATTGTGCTTACCTTTTTTATTTTTAAGGGATTATTGGAAAGATAGACAACAAGGTTTACAGGGTTATAGCTTAGAACGTTTAGGCTTCTGGGGAAAATTGCCAGAATGGAGTGTGTGGATTCATTCGGTTTCTTTGGGGGAAACGAAAGTCGCAGTACAATGGGTGCAAGCACTAAAAGAGCGGGGCCCGTATGTGATTTTATGCACAACACATACGCAATCAGGCCGTATGACTTTAGAGAAAGCGTTTAAAGATCATCCCCAAATCACAATTAAATATTTACCGTATGATTTTTATCCTATCGTGCGGTGTGTGTTAGCACGCACCAACGTTAAAGCCATTGTATTAGTGGAAACTGAAATTTGGCCAAATTGGATGATTCAATGGTATCGTAAAAAACGTAAAATTTTTGTGCTCAATGGGCGGATCTCTGATAGAACTTATCCCCGTTACCTAAAAGGACCTAAAGTTTTACGGTCTTTATTTGAAAAAATTAGTTGGGTTGCCGCACAGTCTTCTGTGGATGCAGAACGCTTTAAGGCGTTAGGGGCAAAAGATGTAACAGTTACTGGTAATTGTAAGTGGGATTTGGTTTTTCCGGCGAATACCTATGAACAAAGCCGAAACTTTCAAGGTTGTTGGGGCCCTCGCCCTGTATTTATGGCAGCTAGTACCCATGCAGGGGAAGAAGTGATGGTTATAGAAGTTTTTAAAAAATTACAAGTGCTTATCCCAAATTTACTGCTATTATTAGTGCCGCGTCATCCGCAACGTTTTATAGAAGTGGGACATTTATTAGAGCAGGCAGAACTCACTTATAGTCGTAGATCTCAATTTCCTCATAAAGTCTTGGAAACAACCAGTGTTGTGCTAGGTGACAGCATTAATGAAATGGGAGCTTATTATGCCAGTGCAACGGTTGCTTTTATTGGAGGCAGTTTGATACAAGTGGGTGGACATAATCCTATAGAGCCTGCGTATTTTGGATTGCCGATTGTTATTGGGCCTTATTATTATAATTTTCAGGCTATCGTAGAAACCTTTATGGAGCAAAAAGCTTTGGCAATCGTTCAAGATGCTCAAGGTTTATACGAACAAATTGCTTATTTATTACAGTCTCAAGATCGCAGCATGGGCCATGCGGCCCAAGCTTTGTTAGCACAACATCAGGGGGCAACCCAAGCTGCAGTGCGGATGATAGCGCCTATTCTTTAAGGTTGGGCTGCTTCCTGAGAAGCATGCACAACCTGTTGAATTTTTGGTTGCTCTATTTTTACTTCAGAGGATTGTTGGGTGTATTCTGCTTTTTCCCTATCTTCTGAACGTTTTAAGATTTCAGTTTGTTCGGGGATGAGGGGGGGTGGTGCAGCCACAGCGTGCCGCTTTGTCGCTTTTGGGGCTAGGGTAGTAGCCTTGGATGGCTCCGTTTGCTCGACGGGATCAGGGGTGTCTGTACGATCTATTTGTTCTGCTAAATCTCGTTCTTGGGTCAGCCATTCGTTAATGTCCTTTAGATCTTCAATAGTTAACATCCCGACTGCTTGTTTTAAGCGTAGTGTTTCTAAAATATAGCTATAACGTGCTTTAGCATAGTTACGTTTAGCATCAAATACATTTTTCTGTGCATCTAACAAGTCTACCATTGTACGTGTGCGCCATTGATAGGCAGATTGTGTAGCTTTGAGAGCTGCGATGCTTGATTTTACTGCATGTGCGAGTGTTTCAATGGTTTCAATTTGGGTGTTGACGCTTCTAAAGGCTTGTCTTGTTTTGCTGATGGTTTCTCTTAAAGAACGTTCCGCATCAAATTTTGACTCCATGTTTTTTGCGGCTGCTTGTTTAGTGCGTGCATAAACAGCGCCACCTGAGAACACAGGAATTGTTAATGTAAGCGTTCCGGTACGTTGGGTGACATCAGGAATTAAGACTTGACTGTTTCCGCGTCTGAGAGAACCTGTTGCTTCTAAATTAGGAATATGTTCTGACCACTGTTTACGAACATCTTGTTTGGTGATTTTTACATTCAGTTCTGCTGATTTCAGGGCCGTATTATATTCACGGGCCGCTTTTTCCCAATTTTGGAGCAAGTTGGGTTCTGGTGCTCTTAAAGGGATTTGAGGTTGTAATCCTATTAGGCTATCGATATATCGATTTCCTGTGATTTCTGCAAGGCTATCTAATTGTTTTTCTAAAAAATTTTGTGCATCAAAATAACGCGCAATCGCATTGTCTGCCTTGGATTCGGCATCATGCACGTCAGTGACTGAGGCGGCGCCTGCTTTAAAGCGGTTTTTACTTTGGTTGGAAAGTTGTTTGAAAGATTGCATTTCTGCATATGCAAATTGTAAGGAATCTAGTGCCAATAATGTTCCAAAATAAGTTTCTGCAGTACGTACGATTAAATCTTGTTCAGCGGTACGTAAATCATACACAGCTTGTTGGGTTTGATAAGTAGCACGGCGTAAGCCTATAAAATATGCATGATTAAAAATAGCTTGAGATAAACTTAAAGTCGTGCCTTTGACGTGGTTATTGGATTGTGTGGGCGTTCCAAATTGGTTACGTGTGTGTGCTATTTGCACTTGTAGCTGAGGGAGCAGTTGTGAAATCGCTTCTGGGTAGCGTGCGTTGACATTTTCATAACGTTGTTGCGCTGCATTATAGCGGGGGTCTTTTGTACGACTTTGCGCATAAATGCTTAATAAATCTTCTGTAGCATGTGCAACTACAGGGCCACCAAGAGCCATGAGAGTAATGATACCGAGCCATCCTTGACGCATATCTTTCTTCCTTAAACTAAATATCTGTTTCTTTTAAAATACAAAACGTGTAGAGGGTTCTGCTCCTATGAGATACGGCAAATCACTTTCAAATAAACTTTCTTCCTGCCAGGTTACGCGTGACTTGTAATGAAAGACACTGGCACGCATGCTTGGGGTATTGCCATAAATTGCAAAAAGACGGCCTTCAGGACGTAATTGTTGTCTTAATATTTCAGGGATAGTCAATAACCCACCACTGATGACGATTACATCAAAGGTGCTTGGGTAATCCCAACCTTGCGCGCCATCGCCCAACTCCCAATTGACATTGTCTAAATTTAGACGCTTGAGATTGAGTCGCGATCTTTCTAAAAAGTCTGCATGAATCTCAACAGCGGTGACTTCTTTGGTCAGGTTTGCTAAAAGGGCGGTCATATACCCGGTTGCACATCCAATATGTAAAACAGTATCAGAGGGATGTAATTGTAAATTTTGTACAATGCGCCCAACCATTTTAGGTGGCATGAGTACTTCTTGATAAGGCAAGGGTATCCAGGTGTCTGCATATGCGACGGATTGATAGGCTTCAGGCACAAAAAGCTCACGAGGTAGTTCAGATAACAGACTTAATATAGTGGGGTCAGAGACCTCCCAAGTTTTGACTTGGTTCAGCACCATTTGTTTACGTATATCTTTTAAATCAAAATTCGGCACAGAGCGCTACTCAAGAGGGGCCACTTTCGTTTAGTATACCTGCTTGTACGGTGCACTCAATGGGTAATTTTTAGTATGACAGCAAACTGGGTACCTTTTAAAAAAGCCGATGACCTGATGGTCTTGTCTAAAAAGCAATGTTATGAAGGTTACCAACGGATTTGGTCTTATACGGTACAGTATCCTACTTTTATGGGGGGGATGTTGGGCCCAGTTGTGCGAGAAATTGTTGAGCGTCCTAATGCTGTGGCGGCATTGCTCTATCATGTAGCCAGTAGTAGTGTGATTTTAATTGAACAATGCAGGGTTAGTTTGCTTTCACATCCTGAAACCTCGCCATGGATTTTAGAGGTGGTGGCAGGGTTGATAGATCCTGGTGAAAGTGAGGTGGAAACCTTACAACGAGAAGTGCAAGAAGAGGCCGGATGCGTGTTGAAGCGTTGGGAACGGATTGCGGCATACTTCCCCACGCCAGGCGCAGTAAGTGAGCAAATTGCCTTATATGCTGCGGAAGTCGTGGCATTGCCTACCGAACGGCTGCACGGGGTTGTGGAAGAAGCAGAGGATATTTGTGTACATATTTTTACGGTCCCAGAAGCGTTGGCGCTTTTGGAATCAGGGCAAGCAAAAAATGCGACGACATTAATTGCGTTACAGTGGTTAGCTTTGCATCATACAGACATTTTTGGAGCAAAAGGGAAATAAGATGGCACAAGAATATACTACCGCCTCTTCTATTGAATATTTAGAAGGATTAACACCAGTACAGCATCGTCCAGGGATGTATACCGATACGGGAAATCCCAATCATTTAGGGCAAGAAGTTTTAGATAACGCAATTGATGAAGCAAGCGCAGGTCATGCGACAAAGATTATGATTCGGCATTATGCGGATAATTCTTTAGAGGTTGAAGATAACGGTCGTGGGATCCCAGTAGATATTCACCCTAAAGAAAAAATTAGTGGTGTTGAATTAGTGTTGACACGCTTACACGCGGGTGCAAAGTTCTCAGATAAAGCCTATCGCTTCGCTGGGGGATTGCATGGTGTGGGTGTGAGTGTGGTGAATGCTTTGTCTAGTTTGTTAACGGTGAGTGTGTATCGTGACAAGAAAGAATATACTTTAGAATTTAAGCATGGGACCAAGACAGGGCCCTTAAAAAATAAAGCTTCCGCAGATCCTAAAAAGACAGGTACAAAAATTAGGTTTTGGCCAGAAGCGAAGTATTTTGATCATCCTAAATTTGTGATTCCAAAATTATTGGCGCTTTTAAAAGCTAAAGCGGTCTTATGTCCAGGCTTAGAGATTGTGTTTTGGGAAGAAAGTACTGATAAAACGCAAGTATTCCATTATGAAAATGGAATGTTAGATTATTTAAAAGAATTTTTAAAAGAAAGTTATTTACCTGAAGAGCCATGGGCTATCAATTTTGTGGGTGCTGATTATGAAGTGGCTTGTGTGGCAGCTTGGATGGAAGGCCCGATTTTGGTGTCCGCCAGTTATGTGAATTTAATCCCTACGCAACAAGGGGGCACCCATGTTAATGGATTGCGCAGTGGTATTTTAGATGCTGTCAGAGAATTTTGTGAGTTAAGAAATCTTTTGCCGCGTGGGATAAAATTAGCACCGGAAGATGTATGGGAAAATTGTAATTATATTTTATCTGTGAAGCTTAAAGAAGCACAGTTCGTGGGTCAAACCAAAGAGCGTTTAAGTTCTAGAGAATGTGCTGCCTTGGTGCATAGTAAAGTAAAAGATGCTTTAAGTTTATGGTTAAATCAACATGTCAGTCAGGCAGAAGTTTTAGTTGGACTCTTTATTCAAAATGCAGAAACCCGCCTTAAATTAGCTAAAAAAATTGAACGTAAAAAAATTACTAGTGGTCCTGCATTGCCGGGCAAGTTAACAGACTGTACGGGACAAGATCCCTCTAGAGCAGAGTTGTTTTTAGTGGAAGGGGATTCTGCGGGCGGTTCTGCAAAACAGGCACGTAATCGAGAGTTTCAAGCGGTAATGCCGTTAAAAGGAAAAATTGCAAACACTTGGGAAATGTCACACGATGAAGTCCTGCGTTCACAAGAAATCCATGATATTGCGGTGGCGATTGGGTTAGATCCTGGTAAAAACAATGACCTCAGTGAACTACGTTATGGAAAAATATGTATCCTGGCTGATGCGGACTCCGATGGGTTGCATATTGCTACGTTGTTGTGTGGATTGTTTTTAAGACATTTTCCAAAACTGGTAGAAACGGGACATGTTTTTGTGGCATTACCGCCCTTGTATCGATTGGATGTGGGTAAACAAGTACATTATGCGCTAGATGAGTCCGAGCGCGCGCAGTTGATGGAGAAGCTGCAAAAAGCAAACCCTAAAGCTAAAATAACTTTACAGCGTTTTAAAGGGTTGGGTGAAATGAACCCGGCGCAGTTAAGAGAAACGACAATGTCACCCGATACGCGACGGTTGTTACAGTTAACGTTAGCGGATGAGCGAGAAGATTTAGAGAAGTTTGATATGTTCTTTGCCAAAAAACGGGCACAAGATAGAAAAACGTGGTTAGAAGCAAATGGCGATTTGGCGGAGTTTTAAAGTATGGAACATAATTTTGTTACTTTTGATAATGTAGAACAGCGCTCTATTGCCCAGTTTGGCGAGGAGTCCTATTTAAATTATTCTATGTCAGTTATTTTAGATCGCGCGCTCCCACATATTAAGGATGGCTTAAAACCAGTGCAACGTCGTATTTTATATGCGATGTCAGAGTTGAGTTTGCATGTAGGCGCAAAACATAAAAAATCTGCTCGTACTATCGGGGATGTGTTGGGTAAATATCACCCGCATGGGGAATTGGCATGTTATGAAGCTATGGCTTTAATGGCGCAGTCCTTCTCCTTTAGATATCCGTTAATTGATGGGCAGGGAAACTGGGGGTCGATTGACGATCCTAAATCCTTTGCTGCCATGCGTTATACAGAAGCGCGACTGTCTAAATTTGCAGATGTATTTTTATCAGAGTTGGCACAAGGCACTGTGGATTGGGGGGCTAATTTTGATGGAACCATGGATGAACCCAAATGGCTGCCTGCACGCTTACCGACGATTTTATTAAATGGCACTAGTGGGATTGCCGTAGGTATGGCAACTGATATTCCTTCTCATAACTTAAGAGAAGTAGTGGATGCCTTGTTATGTGTATTAGATAAACCAAAAGTGACAGTAGATGAACTATTAGAAATCATGCCGGGTCCAGATCTGCCTGGAGGTGGACAAATTATTACCAGCCCGGAAGACTTAGCACGTATTTATACGACAGGAGGAGGGTCTTTTAGAGTCCGTGCTGTGTATACGGTGCAAGAGGATGAAATCATTATTACAGAATTACCGCATCAGGTTTCCAGTAGTAAAATTTTAGAACAAATTGCAGCACAAATGCAGGCAAAAAAATTGCCACTGATTACAGATCTGCGAGATGAATCCGATGAAAGTGCACCAACGCGATTAGTTATTGTGTTGCGGTCTAATCGTGTGGAAGCGGTGAGTGTGATGGAACATTTATTTGCAACCACTGAACTAGAACGTTCTTATAGAGTAAATTTAAATGTTATTGGTTTAGATGGCAGGCCTGCAGTTAAAAATCTCAAAACCCTTTTGAGTGAATGGTTAGTGTCTCGTATGGAGACCGTGCGTCGCCGCATTCAATGTAAACTTGATAAAGTCGAAGATCGGCTCCATATTTTATCTGGTTTAATGATTGTCTTTTTAAATTTGGATAAAGTCATTGAGATTATCCGTCATCATGAAACCCCTAAAGCAGAATTGATGCGCGTTTTTGCATTAACGGATAGACAAGCAGAATCTATTTTAGAATTAAAGTTGCGTCATTTGGCAAAACTAGAAGAAATGCAACTGACAACGGAACGGGATGAGCTATTAGGGATCCAAGCCGAATGTCAGGCTTTGTTAGGCTCTGAAACCAAGCTTAAAAAACTGATTCGTACTGAATTAGTACAAGATGCTAAAACCTTTGGGGATGCACGACGTTCCTTATTAGAAGCCTGCGAAGCTGCTAAACCCCAAGAGCAAATTGAAAAAGTTGTTTCAGAAGTGATTACTGTCGTGTTGTCTCAAAAAGGTTGGATTCGAGCCGGTAAAGGGGCTGAAGTCGATGGTACACAGTTGAGCTTTAAAACAGGAGATGGTTTTTTAACGCAATTGGTTTGTAAAACCCACCAATCGTTATTGTTGTTAGATAGCACTGGACGTAGCTTTCAACTACCAGCGGCTAATTTACCCTCAGCACGTGGTTTTGGGGAACCTATTACCAGTAAGCTAACCTTAACACCACAAGCCCATGTGGTTGGGATGTTGTTACCTGAAGTGGCTCCTAAACTCTTACTTTGGACAGACCAGGGGTATGGTTTTATCGCACCAACAGCGGAATTATTGACGAAAAATCGTACCGGTAAAGTGGTCGTGAAGGTAGATGCCCCCCATGCATGTGGGATGGCTCTTGCTGTGACAGCCACAGCAAAATATGTGGCTTTCTTAAGTGATGCAGGGATGCTGCTAATTGTGCCGTGTGCAGAAATTCCAGAACTTGCTAAAGGTAAAGGACAAAAATTATTACAACTGAAAACTCCTGAAAAACTCATGCGTGTTTGGGTGTTAGAAAAAGGACAAGTCTTAGGTTATCAAGGTAAAAAAGTAGTACGTTTAGATCTAGATGCGTATTTAGGTAGCCGTACTCAACGGGGTCATAAAGTCCCTAAAAATGTGCCTTTAGAATCTATTGTAATATTGGCGTAAGCCAGAAGGGTAAGCCTACTGGATAAGAGTAGGCTTATACCAACTCTGGTAAGTTTTCCAACAGCGGTCAATTGTGCTAAAGATTTAAATTCCAAAAGGGTGGTTTTTCTGCCTGGGGATAGTTATGTCATTCATTATAATTGCACCATCGTTATCAGTACTTATAATTCATATAGTCATTTAAATAATGAAGCATATTTTAAGTGTAATTGCATATGATATGGTGCAATTAAGGAGATTTAATAACGTGATTCTTTTGGGCGATGTTGATTTTGACGAGCCTGTTAGGCACAGTAGTCAGGGATTTGATACTGGTGGATTAGGCTGTAGCCCTTCTCGGGATTCATCCTTATTTATTACTTTTTGTACTATGGTGTTTTCACAAAAAAACAGCCTCTAAAAGACAGTGAACGGCGCTTTACCGTTCAGGTGAGGGGTCTGGTTTTTGAGTAGGTGTTGCCTCTGGCGTGGCTTCTACGGTGGTATCCTTTTGGGTCAGCGCAGTAGGGCTTTCTGGTAAATCAAGATCATCTTCATCTTGTTGTACAGGTACATTATCAAAACGTGCAAAAATATCAGAGAGGGCTTGATAGCGACCTGTTTTATGGGTCTGGTCTTTTGCTAATAGACGATGAATAGCTTTAAAGGAAACTTGTCCTTGTGCTAATTTTTCTAAAGCACCCTCAGGTAAGCTGATGTTAAACGATTCAATCACTCGCGCAATTAGTTTATTAAAGGTTGTGATTTCTTGAGCCAGTTCA
The DNA here is from genome assembly GCA_964524705.1 of uncultured Francisellaceae bacterium. Taxonomy (GTDB): domain Bacteria; phylum Pseudomonadota; class Gammaproteobacteria; order Berkiellales; family Berkiellaceae; genus CAZGDB01. Next base: position 24,444 of record CAZGDB010000004.1, on the reverse strand, counting down.
GTAATTTCTTGAGGGCTTAAAAAATCTTTTTTAGCTAAAGAATAACGCGTTTGGATCAGACGTTGCCGTTTAATTACAGCTTGCACCACTTCACCTTCCGGGGCATCGGCAAGAGAGGCCACCGTTTGCAGGTGTTCGGTTTCATCTTCTAAAGTAGCCATAGGGGGGGGCGTCCTGCTTATCTCGATATTTTCAAGTATAGCATTGGTCCCCTAGGCGCGTGCAAGTAAAATAATGGACACCATAGTGTCTCTTATTTAGGAATTACCGTATAGACTGCAGTTTTGCATATTCCCTGGAGCTGGACCTGTTGATGTTTGAGCAGGCTCATGAGAGAGGGGGGCGCTGCTATATACGACAGGGTGCACAGGGGCAGAGATGCCAAGTGCTTCACGGTGTTTGTGTACTGTGCCAGAGAGTTCTGTTTTTGCCCATGCTAAATACTCTGCATAACCAACTGAGAGAATTTTTTGTAGGGATTGTAGTTGCCTACTGATCGTATTTATACAGTGTCCGACGGTCTCTTGATGATGTTTTTTTGTTGAGTGCTGATATTTTTGTGTAAGGTTTTTGATCAGATCTTGTGTGGCCCGTAATTGTTGATTTTCTGTTTCTGTAAGAGGTAATGCTACAAGCGGTTTAGTCTTTAACGTGTCAAGTGCTTTGCTGACATGCGCGTTCATAGTAGTTTTTTCTAATGTGTCTTTTGCTGTTTGAGCAGAAAAATAGTGGTCTGCTTGTTTTTTAATTATGCAGTTTAATGCTTTTTTAACAGTCCTATATTCAGTTTGCAGGTCACCTAAAGCTTCTTGTTTCATTGAGGATACCATTTATGTATTCAGGAGCCCGTTTTTTAACAGATTTTTGTGCTTGAAACAAGTCTCTTAGTGAGAGTCATATAACTAGTCATAATTGAGAGTTGATGATTTATTCGAAAAATAAAGGTTGTTTATGAGGCAGTTTTGGGATTTCTTGTACAAAACGTGGTACTAAAAATCCAGGTAAACGCTTTAATAAACCCTGATATAAAATTTTTGCTTCTGTTTGCGTGACTTCAAAATGATGTGCACCACTGACCTTATCCAGTAAATGTAAGTAATAGGGTAATACACCACAACGATAGAGGGCTTCATACAGGTCTACTAGGGTATCGACAGAATCATTAATATCTTTTAATAAAACAGATTGTAACAGTACTTGCACCCCCGCTTCTTGACGTAATCGAGCAATAGCAGGTTTTAGTTCAGGTAAGATTTCTTGTGGATGATTCATATGTAAGACAACGGTGGTTGTGAAACGACCATCAGTTAGTAGACGTATTAACTCATCAGTCACACGTTCTGGAATAATACTCAGTAATCGAGTATGAAAACGTAAATAACGAATAGAAGGAATGTCTTCTAACGCTTTGAGTACAAAGGCTAAATAATCATCGGATAAGGATAAAGGATCTCCACCACTTAATATCACCTCGGTTATTTCAGGATGATTTTTTAAATATTCAAGGATAGGACCGAGCTGTTTACTGGGTGTATTGTCTGTGTACGGGAAATTTCGCCTAAAACAATAACGACAATGTAAGACACATGACCCCGTCAGCGTTAATAACACCCGGTTTGGAAACTTATGTAATACCCCAGCCACTGGAATCGCTTCCTGTTCTTGTAAGGGGTCATGGGTAAAACCAGGCAAGGCAACTTGTTCTTGAGGGCGGGGTAATATTTGTAATAAAACAGGGTCATTGGGGTCCCCTGGCTTAATGCAGTCTAACCATCGACGCGGGACTCTAAATTTAAAGGGAGAATGTACTAAAACCTCACGAAAGTCCCTTAAGCCTAAGGCAGTCAGTAAGACCTCGGGCTCAGTAATGACATCTTGGATGAGTTTTTGCCAAGGTGCCTTGGTTTTAGTTATAATAGGCATCAATTTTCTCCTAACGTGCCCAGTATAGCGTAGATTAGTAAGAAACGTAACAATTTTAGTTAGATAACTTGAGGATCCTATGGCAACCTACAGTACCAATGAATTTAAGCCGGGTTTAAAAATTATGATGGATCAGGATCCCTGCAACATTATAGAAAATGAATTTGTAAAACCAGGGAAAGGCCAAGCGTTTAATCGCGTAAAAATGCGTAACCTCAAAACAGGTCGCGTATTAGAAAAAACTTTTAAGTCTGGGGATGTGGTGGATGCTGCGGATATTGCAGATCTAGAAATGCAATTTTTATACTTTGATGGTGCTGTCTATCATTTTATGCATCAAGAAAGTTTTGAACAATATGAAATCACTCCAGCGATCGTTGGAGAAACTGCAAAGTGGTTGAAAGAACAAGATATGTGCATGGTGACTGTATTTAACGGTAATCCATTGTGCGTTGAACCCCCAAATTTTGTGGTGTTAGCCATTAAAGAAACAGACCCTGGTTTAAAAGGGGATACTTCCGGTGGCGGTGGGAAACCTGCAACTTTGGAAACTGGTGCGGTTGTACGTGTGCCTTTGTTTGTACAAATTGGGGAGCTCATTCGTGTGGACACGCGGACAGCAACTTATATTTCACGCGCTAAAGAATGATCGCTTGGCAACCGACAGCTAGCATTGAAACCTTAAAAGCACGGGCTGTTTTTTTAGCAAACATCCGTGCTTTTTTTGCAGCCAGAGATGTTTGGGAAGTGCAAACCCCGCTTTTGGGACGATATGCTGGGACAGATCCACACTTAGAACCTTTTGTCGTACAAAGTATCGGAAGTTTACGGTATCTACAAACCTCTCCTGAATATGCTATGAAACGATTATTAGCAGCCGGTAGTGGTAGTATTTATCAATTGTGTCCAGCATTTAGACAAGAAGAACAAGGGCGTCGTCATAATCCTGAATTTACTATTTTAGAATGGTATCGTGTGGAATGGGGTTATGAAGCACTCATGCAAGAAGTGGACGATTTATGTCAATTTTTGTTAGGGACAAAACCTGCTATTACGGTTACGTATGAAGCAATCTTTGAACAGTATTATCATATTTCAGCAGCAGGCTGTACTTTAGATGATTTAAAACCCTTGGTTATTCAATATGCGCATTATGATGGTCCTTTAGCTTCTAAAGATGAAGCATTGTTATTGTTGTTATCAGAAATTGAACCACAACTAGGAATGGATGCACCGTTATTTCTGACTGAATATCCACCAACTCAAGCTGTTTTAGCTGAACTGGTACACAAAGAACAGGGATGGGTCGCACAGCGCTTTGAGTTATATTATAAAGGTTATGAGTTGGCTAATGGGTTTCAGGAGCTCAGAGATCCTAGTGAACAAGCGATACGCTTTAGGGCTGATAACCAACTTAGAGTACAAACCCATAAACCCAGTATTCCAATTGATCCTGCATTATTAGCAGCACTAGAACATTTACCTTTAACCAGTGGTGTAGCTATGGGGGTAGATAGGATGTTCATGTTACATTTAGGACTCCCTAGTATAGAGAGAGCATTGGCTTTTTCTTTTGATCAGGTTTAAGCTAAAAATCTGAGTTTTTATGGAATCTGTGCAGGATGCAATCTCCAAAACCTACTACTGCTTTATATTTAGGCGCGCTAGGCGTTGTTTATGGTGATATTGGGACGAGCCCCCTGTATGCACTGAAAAGCTGTTTTTTAATTGGTGGACTCTCTGTGACACCTGGAAATATCTTAGGTCTGCTAAGTTTATTTTTTTGGACTTTGTTTTTAGTCATCACTCTAAAATATGTAAATTTGGTTTTAAGGGTGGATAACCAAGGGGAAGGGGGCATTTTAGCACTCTCCTCTTTAGTTGGTAGGCTAAAGTATTTTAAGAAAAGTCAGTGGCCCGTACTGTTTGGATTATTAGGTGCAGCTTTATTTTTTGGGGATGGGGTGATCACCCCTGCAATTTCAGTATTAGGTGCATTAGAAGGACTGGAATTAGTTTCTCCACAATTGACGCAACATATCCCATTATTAGCCATTGGTGTTTTAACGCTGCTGTTTATGATTCAAAAAAAAGGCAGTGGACGGATAGGGTTATATTTTGGACCTGTGATGATTGTTTGGTTTAATACCTTAGCTATTTTAGGAGCATGCGCTATTTTTGTCGCTCCCATAGTGTTATCTGCTTTAAATCCCTATTATGCCTATGCTTTTTTTGTGGAGAATACGACGGTTGCAGTATGGACCTTAGGAGGCGTTTTTCTGGTAGTCACGGGTGGTGAAGCTTTGTATGCAGATCTGGGTCATTTTGGGAAAACCGCGATTATGCGTGCGTGGACCTTTTTTGTGTTTCCTTGTTTGGTCGTGAATTATTTTGGACAAGGTGCATTGTTGTTAGATAATCCTACTGCTATTGCGAACCCTTTTTATTTATTAGCACCAGAAGCCTTACTATATCCGTTATTAATGCTTTCAACATGTGCCACTATTATTGCCTCTCAAGCGGTGATCTCAGGCGTGTTTTCATTAGCATGGCAAGCGATTATGTTGAATCATTTACCTCGCATGAAAGTACTTCATACTTCTTATAGACAAATTGGACAAGTTTATGTACCCATTATTAGTCATTTGTTATATGTGTTAACCATAACAGCAGTATGGCATTTTGAACAATCAGCAAATTTAGCAACTGCTTATGGGGTTAGTATTTCTGGGGTAATGTTAATTACGACGATCTTGATTTACTTGTGGGCACGTTATGAATGGCAATGGTCAAAATTAAGGTTAATGATGGTTTTTATACCACTGTTTTTATTAGATACATTGTTTATATTAACTAATTTTGCGAAATTCTTTGAAGGTGCCTGGTTTACTGTATTAATTACAATAAGTGTTTTATATCTTATTTGGGTTTGGCATCGTGGGACACAAGCATTATATGCACAGCGCACTATTTTAGAGAATAATTTGATTACCTACATGAATGAATATGAGCAACGTTATAATGCGAAAATTCCAGGAACAGCTATTTTTATGACGAGAGACCCTAATCAAGTCCCGAGTTCGTTGTTGGTGCAGTTAAAGCATAATAAATTATTACATGAAAAAATATTGTTTGTGTCTGTTGTGGTAAGTCCTAAACCACGTATTTCTAAGAAAAAAAGCTTTAGCATTGAAGTGATTAATGATCATACTTTTGTGCTTACAGCACGGTTTGGGTTTAAACAAATTCCGAATTTGAATAAAATTATTGCCTGTGCATATAAACAAGGCTTGTTGCAACGCACAGAAGATATTTCTATTTATTTAAGTCATGGGGTGGCTGTGACTTCTGCGCACCCAATATTAAAAGGATTTGCAGAGCAGTTGTATATCTTTTTATCTAAAAATGCATTAGCGGCATATGAGTTTTATAAAATTCCTGATAAATCCGTGATAGAATTAGGCGTGAGATATAAAATTTAGTAACGGTATGCATTACGATGATTTATTGGCGTTTTTAGAGCAACATCAATTACCGTATGTTCTTTATGAACACGCGCCTTTTTTTACAGTCGCAGATGCAGCAGCGTTTGAGGCACAGATCCCAGGAGCCAGCAGTAAAAATTTATTTTTAAAAGACCGCAAAGGGCAATGTTTTTTAGTTAGCTTATTAGCGGAGCGGATTTTAAACCTGAAGGCACTTTCTAAAGTGTATGGTAAAGGCGGACTGTCGTTTGCCAGTGCACCCGATTTATTGCGCTTGTTAGGCGTGCTCCCGGGTGCGGTCACCCCCTTTGGGTTGCTGCAAGACATAGAGCAGAAAATATGTTTTTTGTTGGATCCTGGATTTTTAGAATATGAGTACGTTAACTTCCATCCATTAAGAAATGACAGAACTATTGGGGTATTAACGACGGATTTTTTAAAATTTTGTGCTTTGGTACAACATACACCGGAATATTTACCACTTTTAGCTGTATAATTAGTTTATCAAATAACAAAACAGAAGTTGCTAACCTAAAAATTTGAGTTGTTAGGCTTGACTTTTTAGTGTGTTGGGCGTATAAGTTGGAACCTTAACAGCTATGTTTAACCCCTAAATAAAGAGAAAAACGATCATGACCGCATCGAAGACGCAGCGTTGTATGGCAGAACTCAGAAAAATCTTTTGGCCTATAGAATGGAAAGAGAATAAGAAATTCTTGCCGATGGCCGCAATGATGTTCTGCATTTTATTAAATTATTCTATGTTACGTTCCATTAAAGATGGATTTGTTGTAACCGCTATTGGTCCTGAATCCATTAGCTTCCTAAAAACTTATGCAGTGTTACCTATGGCAGTGGTTGCTATGGTCTTGTATGCCAAGCTTTGTAACATGATGAGTATGCAAAAGGTATTCTACGCAGTTACGTCTTTCTTCTTGGCTTATTTTGCATTTTTTGCATTCTTTTTATATCCCAATCCTGAATTAGTGCACCCTAATCCTACTGTGATCGCACAATGGTCAGAGGCGTATCCTACTTTTCAATGGTTTATTAAAGTAGCGGGTCATTGGAGTTATGCAACGTTTTATGTGTTTGCAGAACTTTGGGGCAGTATGATGTTAAGTTTGCTGTTCTGGCAGTTTGCAAATCAGATCACCAAAACTGAAGAAGCTAAACGTTTCTATTCTATGTTTGGCTTGTTAGGCAACTTTGCATTACCGTTGACAGCACTGATTTTGACTACTTTCTTGCATAAAGATGCACATTTTGTGGCAGAAGAGTTGAAGTTTATTCCTGTATTGCTGATTGTAATCTTCAGTGGTCTGATTGTGATTGGTTTATATGCCTGGATTAACAAGCATGTGTTAACTGATCCTGCACTTTATAGTCCAGCAGGCGGGAAGACCAAGAAGAGTAAAGCAAAGTTATCTTTGAGTGAAAGCTTTAAGTTAATCTTCTCTTCTAAGTACCTAGGGTTGATCGTACTATTAGTAATCGCTTATGGCGTGTCCATTAACTTAGTGGAAGGTGTTTGGAAAGCGAAAATTAAAGAGCTTTATCCTACTAAAGAAGAATACACCATGTACATGGCTTGGTTCCAAGCATGGCAGGGTGGTGCAGCTATCTTGTTTATGATCGTCGGAAGTAATATCTTAAGACGTGTAACTTGGGGCGTAGCTGCGATGTTGACACCGATTATGATTCTATTAACCGGTATCGCATTCTTCGGGTTTGTATTATTTGATGACGTGTTGGCGCTCTACTTAACTGGTTTATTTGCTTCTGGTCCTTTAGCGATGGCCGTAGTAGTGGGTATGATTCAAAATGTTTTAAGTAAAGCAACAAAGTATTCCTTGTTTGACTCTACCAAAGAGATGGCCTACATCCCGTTGGATGATGAACTCAAGAGTAAAGGTAAAGCAGCAGTGGACGTTGTGGGTGCGCGTTTTGGTAAATCCGGAGGCGGCATTATCCAGTCTACGTTCTTTATGTTGTTACCAACGTATACGTTTGCAGAAGCAACACCGTATTTTGCATCCATCTTCTTTGTGATTATGATTTTATGGGTTTATGCCGTAAAAGCTTTAAGCACTGAGTATAAGAAGCAAATTGCACAACACAGCTACTAATAGCGGGTGTTGAAAAAAAAGGGGAGCTTCGGCTCCCTTTTTTTTGCTTAGGATTTGTGGGGCATAGCATTATAATTTTTTGAGATACCACGCATCACAATTATAATGTCCCGTATCCCCCAGTGGCTGTTCTAGCAGCATAAAACCACATTTTTTGTACAGCATATTGGCTTTTTCCATAGTATGTAAAGTCTCAAGATAACATTGTGTATACCCTAGAGATGTGGCATGCGCCAGGAGATGCTGTAATAGGATTTTGCCTAACCCCAGTCCTCTCACCTCAGTTAAAAAATACATTTTTTGGAGTTCGCATATTCCTGGGGTTGCATCCACGAGTGGGGCATGCATGGCACTCTGATCTTAATGAAAAGGATTTTACATTTGGGAAGAGTTTGTTAAAAATAGCGACCAAAAACGGGCATTATGAATCAAAATATAATCTTTTTTTACCACAGGAGTATG
>CAZGDB010000004.1:0-16435 GCA_964524705.1 uncultured Francisellaceae bacterium | reverse complement strand
GGTTTTTTTAATCAGTAGCGTTAATGCTTCATTATCTTTTTTTTGTACCAGACGAATCGCGTATTCAGTTTTAATGCGTGCAAGTTTGAGGGCCTTGGTATAAAGGGCGATGCCACGCTCAGCAATGTCCCGTTCTGTTGCAGAGAGTTGCTCCAGGGCGCTATAGACCTGGGTATTAGCAGTCTGATTGATGTTGGTGACGACTTGTTTACCTTTTGGAGTGAGCGAGACCCGTTTAAAGCGCTGGTCTGCAATCTCTGTTTTTATAGTGACTAATTTATCCGCAGTTAATTTTTTGAGGATGCGACTAATCGTGGATTTTTCTAGGTTAACTAAAATAGCCACCCAGACAACAGCAAAGCTTTAGAAATGCTGCAGGCATCGTTTAAGTAGTTCAACTAAAGTTTTGTTTATGCATCTCTAAAACTAGCTACCATTGAGCCTCTGGTAAGGGCTTTCTGTTGTGTTTATTCAGCCAATCGGGTAGTAGGTCAGCTTCAGAATAGTGTATACGCATAATAATCTAGTATACCAGTAGTTTTCTCTAATTATAGATATTATAAGTACTTATTTTCTCGACATAAGGATTGTTTTAAGGGTGTACGGCAATTTTGGATCAATAAAAAGACTTTTGACTCTTTATTGATCCAAAAAAGAATGCTATTCTGGATCAATAAAAAGACTTTTGACTCTTTATTGATCCAAAAAGATAGGCTGTTTTGGATCAATAAAAAGACTTTTGGTGCTTTGTAGAGATAACTTCAGGGGCAGACATGTCGAATTTTATTGGCCGAACAGAGGAGTTAGCGACTTTAAGGCGTTTTTTTACCAAAAAAACGGCTTCCTTATTGGTAGTGCGTGGCAGAAGACGCATTGGGAAAAGCCGTTTAATAGAAGAATTTGCGAAGCCTTATCATTTTTATAGTTTTTCAGGAACACCTCCGACTGAGAAAACAACCGCACAATCCCAACGGGATGAATTTGCCAGCCAATTGGGTAAGCAAGGATTGCCAAAAATTATTGCACAAGATTGGAATGACCTTTTTTGGATGTTAGCAGAAAAAGCAAAAGAAGGCAGAGTTGTTATTTTGTTTGATGAGATCTCTTGGATGGGTTCTGCAGATTCTGATTTTTTAGGCAAGCTGAAAAATGCTTGGGATTTGCATTTTAAAAAAAATGATCAACTGATTCTTATCTTGTGTGGTTCTGCTTCTTCTTGGATAGAAAAAAACATACTCAGCAGTACTGGCTTTGTAGGGCGCATCTCCTTGACTTTGACATTGGGTGAATTACCCTTAAAAGATTGTCAACAATTTTGGGGTAAAAAAAATGCCATGCTTTCTCCTATGGAAAAATTTAAAATCCTTTCTGTGACGGGAGGGGTGCCAAGATATTTGGAAGAAATAGATCCTACACTTGAAGCGGAAATGAACATTAAAAATCTTTGTTTTAGCCAAGGGGCTTTGTTGGTGGATGAGTTTGATCGTCTTTTTCAGAGTGTCTTTTTAACCAAGAGTGATTTTTATAAAGCGATTGTAGAAAGTTTAGCAATGGGGCCAAAAGAGTTTATAGAAATCTGTGAAGTACTCCATAAAGAGCCCTCGGGGAGAATGTTAGATTATCTTGCAGAATTAGAATTATCTGGTTTTATAAAAAAAGATCATACGTGGGACCTCAAAACAGGCCAAGATAAAAGAATGAGTCGGTATCGACTGAGTGATAATTATCTAAGATTTTATTTAAAATATATTTATAAATACAAACAAAAAATTGAAAGACACAGTTTTGAATTTAAATCTGTGTCTAGCTTGCCAGCATGGGATTCTATTCTTGCGTTGCAGTTTGAAAACTTGGTTTTAAATAATCGACCTTATATCTGGAAAATGTTAGAAATTAAGCCAGACGACATTGTTTCTGAAAACCCATTTTTTCAGAAGAAAACAATGAGGCAGGCGGGATGTCAAATTGATTATATGATTCAAACTCGGGGTGGGTCTCTTTATGTTTGTGAGATTAAATTTTTTAAAAACCCGGTTTCAGGTAGTAAAATTATTGAAGAAGTGACGCAAAAAATTGCCAGATTAAATCGGCCGAAAGGGCTTTCTTGCCGGCCGATTTTGATACATGCCAATGGGGTGCATGAAAATTTAGTTGCAGCTGACTATTTTTTCAAAACGATTGATTTTAGTGAAATATTTGATACGCCATAGTAGGGTTACCGTTTGACATGACTGTTAAATTGACTGTACCCAAAATAGAGTATTAATAATATTGCAGTCCAGATCCCAGCATGCATAAAGGTACGTAATGGGAGTGCCCATAATAAGAGCAGTAATAAGCTGACTCCTATACCGGGTAACCAAGGCATGCCAGGGCAGTGAAAGGAACGATGCGTACCTGGAATACGATAATGTAAAAAAATGGTTGATAAACATACGGTGGCAAATGTTACCAGAGTCCCAAAATTTGCGAGTCGTACCAGATCTGCCAATGGACAAGTCGCTGCAATAAAAGAGACCGGAAGTGTTAAAGCGAGTGTGAGTTTATGGGGGGTGTGAAATATTTTATGTGCCCCTGAAAAGTATTGAGGCAATAACCCATCATTGACTGCTGCGTATAGCGTACGAATAGTGCTGTAGAGCATCACTAATATGACTGATGTCAGCCCTGCAATCGCACCAATTTTAATAAATAAGGCAAACCATGGTAAACGCATCGCATCGACGGCTAAGGCCATAGGTTGAGGGACATTCAGTTGGGTATAAGGGACAATCCCGGTAAGCACGCCTGCAATAGCTATATAGAGGAGTACACAAATACTTAAAGAACCTAATATTCCAATTGGAACACTACGTTGAGGGTTTTTAGCTTCTTGGGCAGTATTCGCTACGGCATCAAAACCAGTGAATGCAATAAACACCACAGCAGTTCCTGAAATAATACCAGAGAGACCAAATTGTCCCATTACACCAGTGTTAGGTGGAATAAAAGGTGTCCAGTTAGCAGGGGTTACAAAAAATGCACCAATGGCTACAAATAATAATAACACTGACATTTTAATAAAGACGATAAGGGTATTAAACCATGCTGCTGCCTGTGTGCCACGATATAAAATAGCACTGACAATCCATACAATAATAAAAGCGGGCAAATCAAAAATAGGTGCCCCGGTTAAGGGACTTAATGCTGCTGGCAGGGTTATGTGATAATCAGCTAATAAACTCATCATATAGCCTGACCAACCACTGGCTACGGATGCAGATCCAATACCATAGGTTAAACAGACCATCCCCATGATCAAAAAAGCCATCAGTTCCCCAAAGGCTGCATAGGTAAAAGTATAGGCTCCACCTGAAATTGGGATCATGGAAGCCAGTTCTGCATAACATAACCCTACTATGCCACATGCAATGCCACCGAGTACAAAGGAAAGGGTTATTGCAGGGCCCGCATGCGCGCCCGCCGCAGTTCCAGTAATCACGAAGATCCCTGCGCCAATAATTGCCCCAATCCCAATTAAAATTAACTGTGTTGCACTTAAAGAGCGCACTAGGTCAGCGTGTTTACTGTCTTTTAAGAGTGCAGGAACCGGCCGATGTGTAAAATAACGTTTTAAAATGGACATAAATATATAGTCTTCTGATTGAGTTAAACAATGATGCTCTTTGGAGTATGGAACTCAAAAGCAGACTATTCCAGTACTCCTAAGGTGTTGCCCCATTGTAAGGTCGTAGTGACATCTGTTTTGAATTGAAATTTCTCTGGAAAAATTACAATGACGGTAGAACCAATATGAAATACTCCTAATTCTGCGCCTTTAGCTACTGCATGGTCATAGGTCCAGGATTGTTGGCGTGTACCACGGGCAATACGACCGGTCCAGGGAGTGCTCATTCCACCAACAATTAATGCCCCCACCATTACGACACTAAAAGGGCCGGCAGCACTTTCAAAATGAAAGACAATCCTTTCATTACGGGTAAAGACATTCGGAATTGCGGCAACGGTTTCTAAACTGACGGAAAATAATTTTCCAGGGATATACGTGATCCCTTTTAATACACCATCCCAGGGCATGTGAACACGATGATAATTATGGGGAGCTAAATAAATTGTTGCAAATTGACCGCGTGCATAACGTGGATCTGGCGTACTCCCTAAAAGGGCCTCTAAAGTATAATTTTTACCTTTGGCTTGAATGAGCGTTCCATTGATGAGATTGCCCCATTGCGCTAATTTTCCATCAGCAGGAGAGACCCAAGTGCTAGGCGTAGGATCAAAAGGACGTGCATTTTTTTGTAAACGACGTGTAAAAAAAGCATTCAGATCCGCATATTCATGTCCTTGCGTATGCTCAGCTTCACTGAGATCTACTTTAAAACGATGGATGAAACTGTCTATAAAGTAATTTTTTATAGGAGTGATTTGACAGTTGGCAAGCCATCCTGAAAGCACAGTCATGAATTGTTGTGGAAGCCAAGGTTGTAGTTTTACTTTCATTTTACATACTCGATAGGAAGGGAGGGAATGCAATGCCACGCTTTCCAAGATCCGCTATAGCCCTTCACTTTTGGATAAGCTAATAACTTTAAGATCATGTAAGTAAAGGCACTGCGATGATGAGAATAACAATAAGTTATAATGGTTTTATCGGGCGTTAAGCCTAATTTTTTGAGTTTTTGTTCGATTGTTTCCAATGGGAGTAAACGATATTGACGTTGGACATCAATCAAATTGTGCCACTCTAGATGCAGTGCCCCTGGAATATGGCCTTCTGCATATTCATTAAAACTACGGGCATCCCAGAGCTTATAGTCTGGATTTTTTAAGCAAGCGTGTACAGCTTCAGTTGTGATATCTATCGTAGGATCTTGTATTAATAAAGGAGCGGGCGTGCGCGGCGGGGGATTGTCCGTAGTATAGGTATAACCTAAAGCTTGCCATGCAATATGTCCGCCGTCTAAATAGGCAAGTTGGGTACAGCCATACAAAGCAAGTTGCCAATATAGTATGGCCGCCCAGGCACCCCCATCTTCATCCATGAGAACAATAGGGGTCTCTCGTGTAATCCCCAGATTTGTAAAGGTTTGTGGCGTAAGGGCGCTTCTATTTATATGATATGCACCAGGAATATGCCCCTCAGCATAGGTTAGGGGGTGACTAATGTCTAAGATAAGCCCCTGAAAGCTCGTGAGCTGGGTAATAAAATCTTCTGGTGCAATCAGTGCCATAGTCATAATTATTGCTTAGGATTCTAAAGTTGCAGATAGGATATGCATTGTGAAGCTGCGACGCAAATAAAAACCTTTGGGAACGGTATGTAAAGTTTCTCCGTCTATGTTAGTTACTTGTGTGATTTCTTTGCCGGTTGCAGCTTTAGGGCGAATTTGTAAATATTGTCCGCGATAGGCTGTGACTTCTTCAAAATACCCTAAACGTAATAACTCAGAGAGCTCTTCCCAGTCTTGTTGTAAGATAGCATCCATCTCTGCAGTACTATGCCATAGTAAAGGTCGACCAATGCGACGGTGGGCTAAGGCAAGGCCTGGTGCGCCTTCATAGGGGATCCACAAAATATTACGAGTTTTATGGAACACACTAGAGTCTTCCCAATGGCTTTCACTAAACGGTAATGTGGCTGCACATAAGAAGGTAGAGGCTAAGGGTAAGTGAGCACTATTTAAGGGTAAACTTTTGAGTTCTAAATTTAAATGCGCAAAATCAGGGCCACTTTTATTGGGATAAGGAACGCCTAAATATTTTTCTATGAGTTGTCCAACCAATCCTTTGTCTTGTCGTAAATGCGCCGGTAAAGGAATGCCTAAGTATTGAGCGAGTTCGCCTAAAGACATGCCTGCTAAGGCATGTGCACGCCGGAGTAATTCAGTTAAATCAATCATGGTGGAGCTGCAGAGTCAAAGCGGGTATGATAAACTCAAGCATAAGTAGCGTCTAGGGGATAATCTGTATGGCCTCATCTGTATTTGCAGAAGTAGAAGTTTTAATTTTATCTGGAGGCGGCGGAGCAGGGCGCTGTTATCCTGCCGCCTTGATTGCCGCAGTGGAATTGGGAAGCTTAAACTTACAAAAGATACGTCAAGTATGGGGCACCTCTGTGGGGGCGATTATGGCGCTCGGTGTAGCCTTGGGTATGACAACGAATGAATTAAAAATTACTACAGATCTGATGCCTTCTGAACGATTTAGAGATAGTTGGATAGGCAGTTTTTGGCAATTTTTAACTAAATGGGGATGGTTTAGAGGCAAAGGCATGGTAGAGGTGTTGAATGAGACGATTGCTGATGCCTATCAGAAAAAGTATGGAACTGTACCGAGAGGCCCTTTAAGTTTTGATGATTTTTTTAAAGCGTTTGGAAAAGATTTACGCGTGGTGACGACCAATTTATTGACGCGTAAGCCATATGTGTTTTGTGCAGAAAATACCCCCAATGAATATGTCGCAGAAGCAATTGCTAGAAGCGCTGGGATTCCACTGGCATATCCACCGTTTAGATGCCAAAACAATTATTTGCATGTCGATGGTGGCTTAATGGCCAATTATGCTGCTGAGTTAGCGTGTGCAGCAAATCCTGGTTTGTCAAAACCTAAAATGTTTGGCCTAGTATTAATGGATACAGATTCAGCACAAGCAGTATTATATCATTTGCGTGCGCCGATTACTTCTTTGTGGGGATATTTTAAACGCGTATGGTCTTTGATTTATTTACAGTTAAATACTGTTTATGCACATGCTGATAAAATCATGACAGTGGTGATAAATTATGGAGCTTATGATATTTTTAGATTTGAACCAACGGAGCTTGAGCAAAAAAAATTAAATGCTGCCGCACGTGATGGCGTGATACGTGTGATCGCAGAAGATCAGTTAAACCGTGCATTGCATGCGTCTGAACAAGTAGGGTACGTTCCTTCCCCCGTCGCTTTTAAGTTATCAGGCTGGAGACCGCAAGGATCTCAGACATGCAGTGTTGATGATAAGCCTGAGTGTAGAAAGAGATCACAAAGTGTTTAAATATTTAACAGAACCTACATGGCGTACTTTATTAGCACAGGAATGTGAACAACCTTATTTTAAAGCGTTGACGGCAGCATTGTTACAAGCTCAGGACAGTGGAGATATTATTTATCCTGCATTGCCGAATGTTTTTGCAGCTTTGAATACTACGCCCTTCGATCGTGTAAAAGTGGTGATTGTAGGACAAGATCCTTATCATGGTGAAGGTCAGGCAGAAGGCTTAAGTTTTTCAGTGCCCAATGATGTACGGTTGCCACCTTCCTTACGCAATATCTTTAAAGAGTTATATAGCGATCTGGGGGTGCAACGTACACAAGGATGTTTACGCAGCTGGGCAGAACAAGGTGTTTTATTACTCAATAGTGTTTTAACGGTGACGCAAGGTCAAGCCGGAGCACATCAAGGATTAGGCTGGGAGCAGTTTACAGATAAAATTATTCAATTATTGAGTCAGCGACCAGAGCCTGTGGTCTTTATACTGTGGGGGAGCTATGCGCAAGCCAAGGGTGCGCATATACCTTTGGATAAACATCTGGTATTATCGGCCCCTCATCCCTCGCCTTTATCGGCGTACAGGGGATTTTTTGGCTCTAAGCCTTTTTCGGCGATACAACAGTTTCTATTAAAACAAGGCATTACACCTATTCAGTGGGGTGACCCGGTTTAATGGTTCTGTACTAAACTGTGTAACATAGAACTCAAGTGGCGGATTAATGAATAGAACAGAATTACAACATATTTTAGATAATGCAGTTGCAAAAGCGCGCTTAGATACCAGTGGGGAAGTAGCGACTTATATCCCAGAATTGGCCAATGTAGATCCCCATTTAGTTTCTGCTGCAATTCATACTATACATGGTGGGGAATGTTTGTCTGGAGATCATAGTACGCACCAATTTACTTTACAAAGTGTTGCAAAATTAGTCGTGTTAATTGGGTTGCTGGAAGAATTTGGCGAAGAGATGCTTCTGTCTTGGACACAAGCAGAACCTTCTGGTCAATCTTTTGCCTCTTTAGCACAGTTGGATCGTTTCGGTCCAGTGCCTGCTAATCCAATGGTGAATGCAGGTGCGATTGCGTTATGTGGACGTATTCCTGGTAATGTTCAACAACGCGCACAATGGTTAGATGATTGGATTGCTAAACTCTTTGGGCGTCCTTTACAAGTTAACGGTAAAGTGTTTGCTTCAGAACGTGCTACTGGAGATCGTAACCGTTCCTTAGCCTATTTAATGCGCAGTACCGGTGCTTTGATTCTCCCTGTAGAAGAAGTATTAGAAACCTATTTTTATTTATGTTCTTATGAAGCGAATATTAGTGCGGCTGCGTATTTGCCAATGTTGCTTGCTAATGGCGGTAAAGATTTAAAGGGGAATACCATTATTTCTGAAACGACCGTATGCACTGTCGTCTCTATTATGGCTACCTGCGGGCTTTATGATGAATCAGGTATTCGTTTGGTACGTTATGGGATGCCGGCTAAAAGTGGGATCTCAGGTTTGATCGTTGCTGTAGCCTTAGGTGAAGCAGGAATTGCAGTCTCTAGTCCTTTATTGAATGCTAAAGTGGGCAGTGTACGTGGGCACTTGATTCTGGAACAAATTTCACGTGCGATGCATTGGCATTTTGCGATTCCCCGTAAACTTTAATGCGATTTTTCTTTTAAACATGTGGTGATTGTAAAATCTTTGGGATTGGCGGCTACATATTGTGTGCCGCCGCCTTGTACCACATAACTTCGTGGCGGGTCTGACCAAAAATCAACAGTGTTTTTAGGCGTACTAACCAAAACGGTCGTTGCATTTTTAATCCGATAATAACATTTGATACGTTGTTTACTGTAAATCCCGAGCTGGCTATGGTGTTGGTCTATGGGGGCAAAATAATTCCCTTGTGCTTGAGGGTTTTTTTGCCAACGGAGCACCTTTGTATTGGGGGTCAGGGTTGTGGTGAACACCGGTGCTGTAAAATCAATGGCTGCTAGATGTTGTTGATACACGGAAGCAGGCCAGCCTGCCTCAATAAAAAATTGCTGTGCGCGCCACTGTCGATATTGCAACAGGTGTTGTTCTTGCGTTGCGCAGCACAGCAAAAGTAGGACTAAAATGAGTTTCTTCATTAACACATACTAGGATAGACCACGGGGTGTATTTTGCTAATTGGCTAACAAAAAGTCAACTCTAATTAACATCTTTCTAATATTGCACTGCCTACAGAATATCCTGCTCCAAAAGCACACCATAAACCAAGGGCGCCTGGTTGCAGATCTTGATGATGTTGTGCTAGTGCTATAACTGATCCTGCAGAACTGGTATTGGCGTACCTGTCTAAAATAATCGGCGCTTGTTCGGGTAAAAAAGTTTTGCCTAAGATTTTTTCAGCAATTAAACGATTCATATTGGCATTGGCTTGATGTAACCATAACCGTTGTAAATCAGTGGTAGTGATTTGCATGCTTTCTAAATGTTGATGAAGATGAGTGTCCACTAAGCCAATGACTTCCTTAAATACTTTAGGACCGTTTTGACGAAAAAATCTTTTAGTGGGATAGCTGTCATATGTATGATCTAAAAATCCAGTGTTATTACGAATATTGTTAGAGAATACCGTTTCTGTTCGGGTGCTACGAATCGTAAATAATGGCGCAAGCGCAGTATCTTCACGTTCCACAATAAATCCACTACAAGCATCTCCAAAAATGAAATGCGATTCACGTGCAGTAAAATCTAAATGTGCAGTACAAATTTCTGGGTTGACCACAAGGGCGCATTTGGCCTGATTGTTGCGTACTAAACTAACAGCAGTTTGTAATGCAAAGAGCGCAGAAGCACACGCCACATTCATGTCAAAAGCAAAACCCTTGGCCCCCAGTAATTGTTGGATCTCAATACTAATCGCAGGATAAGGACGTGTAAAATTGGAACACGCTGTAATCACCAAATCAATATCACTGCCTTGACGCCCTGCTTGTGCTAAAGCGGTTTGAGCTGCTTCTACAGACATCTCTGCTTGTAGCGAAGGCTCTTCATCATTGCGCTCTCTAATTCGGGGATGTAATCGGGTAGGATCTAAAATGCCACTTTTATCAATCACATAACGTTGTTGGATCCCAGAAGCCTTCGCAATAAAAGCTGCACAAGAAGGATCATTATCTAAACCATGATGTGCGATATGTGCATTAAAGCTATCGACGAGTTCCGCATTGGTGATCTTATCTGAAGGCGTATAAACCCCTAAGCCTGTTAGTACGACGTCCATATTAAAAGTTCCTTAACTACGCTGGTTACAAGTGGGCGCAGTTTGCACAATTTTAGGCCAAATTGCTAGCCATCCTTCTTCATGGGTAAATCCTTTTAAGATCTGATGTGAACTACAGGGTGAGTTTTGAAGCTGAACAAACCCTGCTGCGATCTTTGGTGGAACGATTTTGTCATTGCTCCCACTTAGATGTAATTGTGGAAGATGACGAATTTGTTGGGCATAGTGTAAAGGATCTTCAGAACCAAGCAGCGGTGGAGTTTTATGATAGGCTGCCATTGCTTTAAGATCTAAATTGCCTGCAACAGTAGTTATAGAGGTAATCGATTTATGGCGTGCGGCTAACAGTACCGCTAAAGCACCGCCTCCGGAATGTCCTACTAATTGTAGCGAAGACAAATGATAACGTTTTTCTAATTGTGTGAGCGCAGCATCTAAACTCTGAATAATAGTATGTCCATACCGCTCATTCGCCCAATATTTAGAATCACAACTACGCGTCATAATAAACTGGCAAGGTCTGGCTATATATATGACATTAGGATGCGGGTCTAAAAGCGCTAAGCGTAAAGCTAGTGCATAATATGGCGTTGGATCTTTACTGAGCTGCTTATGAATATAAGCACGACCATCACCTTCTAAATAAATAATTGCAGATGTATTGGGTTGGGTTATGCGACTTAAAGTATAAATAGTGAAAGGACCTGCCATCAGTGGTATTTCCTCAAAACCAGCTGATTGTGCTTGTCGGCGTAAGGCATCAGAATCTGCAATACTACGCGGCATCATACAACCTGAAATAGTAAGCACAATAACAACCAATAGGAGACTTAAACAAAGCTTGCGAGTGTGCATACGTTTCCTTACACTAAGAGAACATCAGTACAGGGATTGTCGCGCAGATGGATAAAAAAATGCAAAAGAAATTATTAGTTATTGCTCTAAGTATTAGTGCTGCCACATGGAGTGTGTGCGCACGTGCTGCCACAGATGTGACAGACTTAAGGGTATTACCAGTGAATGATCGTACAATTAATATTAATGCCCCAGATGGCCAAGTACTGATTTATCAAACCGGTGGTGCACTTATTAATGCAGATAATAGTACGGCCGTGACCATGATTGTCCATGATACGAGCGCTGCTACAGAAGTGTTTAATGGTGTGGGGCAGGCCATTGTGGTAACAGGTGGTTTTAATTCTCCGGAAATTGTGACTGTTAGTGCGGGAGCTTCTGTCATGTCTGCAGCACATAATGCTATAGAGATGGATACTTCTGGTGTAACGGGTCCGACTTCCGTGTTAGTGACCAATGCAGGCAGCATTACCACACAAGGGTTTAATAGGCATGCTTTAGTCTTATCAGGCACTGCAACTGGGGCTGGTGGGGTCACTGTTAATAATGTTAGCACTGGGAGTATCACAGCTGGAACTGGTGGTTATGCGATTGATGCAGCAGGTTTAACAGATGCAGCTGTAGCACTTACTATTACGACCTCAGGTGTAGTCACCGGAAATATTAGAAGTAATAACTCTGCTGCAACCTCTTTATTACGAATAAATGGTGGAACGATTACAGGGAATATCACTCCCGGTGGTGCAGGTGCGATTAATCTGACAGTAGGGCAATCTTCGCCAGTCACTTTTAGTACAGGTGGTACGATCTCTTTGAATGCCGGAACTTTAACGGTAGGACAAAATGGTACATTATTTACGGCGCAACATAATATTACGACTTCAGGGGCAGCAAGTTTTGGGGCGAATACCACTACTCATTTTTTAGAAAACAGTTTTTTATCGGGGCCTAAAACGATTACAGGGTCTGTGCGTATTGTTGCTGGTAAAAGTACAGGGGCTTCTGCTGGGGGCATTACTTTCGGTGCAACAGGGATATATAGACCTGTTGTTCAAGGCGCAAATAATACGGTTGGGGTTGCAAATGGCACGATGCCTGGTGGGGCGTTATCGTTGCCATTAGGCAGTCAAATTATTCCAGAATTATCGGGCAATGGGTATTTTGCGAATGGCCAAGCTTATGTGGTGATTCCAGGAACGTCGATTGTAGGGACTGAGTCTTCTACCTTGGTACAGCCAGGTTCTGCTACAGTAAGTTTCTTAAAAAGTGTTGTGAATAATAGTGTTCAGTTGCAAGTTGTGCGCACACCTTATAATGCTAATGCATTGTCACCAAATGTAGATGCCATCGGTAGAATCTTAGAGGGATTTGGGGTAAATGTGACACCTAGTCTTGGGCAAGTAGTGGGAGCGATGGATACATTAGGTACGCAACAAGATTTAAATGAAGCTTTGTTGCGTTTAGCACCAGACCATTCAGGCGCAAGTTTATCTGCTAGCTATTTTTTACAAAAACATTCTAGCGGCACTATCTTTGATCGTTTAGCAGATCTCAGAAATTTACCCGCATTACAACCACAATATGCTGCAGGAGAGTTTGATTTAGGGCGTGGAGCCTGGGTACAGGTTTTTGGTAGCAGATCTGGACAAAAAACCATGCAAGACATAGTTGGGTACTCAGCTCGTTTTTATGGTATAGGCGTGGGCACAGATGTTAGAATTGATAATTTAGTGGTAGGTCTTTCAGGAAGTATGGGTTCGGCACATACTTTATCGCGACACCCTAATAGCAATCAAATTAATATTAATAGCCATCAAGCTGCGATATACGCAAGTTATGGTGCTTTCTATGGTTTTGATTTGGATGGAATGTTTGCGTATACGCATAATCGTTACGATAGTAAAAGAAAAATTATTGCTGGCCCAGTACAGAAGACCGCGGTTGGCTTATATGGTGGCGGACAATATACTGCGCGTGTTTTAGCCGGGTATCCTTTTGAGTGGCGTGGTAATAGTGTGATCCCTCAGGCAGGCTTTCAGTATGCGAATTTAGTGATAGATCGATACTTAGAGACTGGGGCAGATTCTGCAAACTTATATGTAGATGGTCAGCATTATACGTTTTTTACACCGTCCATTGGTGCGAAGTTACGTAGAGCTTTTGAAAATAGTTACGGGACTATAGTTCCTGAACTCAGAGTGATGGCCTACCATTCACTGTCTAATGAAGTGCCAAGAACACATGCTACGTTTACGGATAATGGTAGCCCTATGGGACCAAGTTTTATAACACAAGGTTTATCTGGAGATAAGAGTTTGTGGGATGTGGGTTTTAGCATTAACTTACATAGAGAAGATACAGCGCGATTGTTACTGGCATATGACCTAGAAAGTAAGCCTAGTTATGCCTCTCATCTTTTTTCAGTGACGTTTAGATATGAATGGTGATGCGTCTTGCACATATAATCATCATTGCATATACTGAAAACCAGATGTGGTATAGGCTTCTATAGCAGTAGTGTATTTTTGTTGTGGTTCAAACAAAGTACAAAGGTAGTTGGGTAGTTTGCTTTGCAAATTGTAAAAGGCCCTCTATACTAGAAAACAATGATACGCCGAAGGGTGTATGCGGATTTTATGTACGTGGACGTTTTGGATATAAGTTCAGAAAAGAGTTTCGTCCTGGTTCTTTTCTGAATAGGCTTTGTTTTCTTAAGGACGAAAAATGTTGAAGTAAGTTTTATTTTGTTTTGACTAAGGAGAGAACAAATGCAAAGGATTTTATCACGAAAGAGCTTATTGAAAACAGCGGTACTTGCATCCGGTATTTTTGCAAGTATGGCTGCGCATGCTGCTATTGATGTTTCAACAGCATTGACCACAACTCAAACAGACAACACCATTACTTTCTCAGGTGCCGGTTCTGTAACAACTAGTGGCTCTGCTGCTTTATCTCAAACTGGTGCTGCTGCTGGTTCTATTACTATCAGTAACACAAGTGCTGCTACTGAAGTTGCAACAACTGGTGCAAATGCAATTTCTATCGCTGCTGCTGTAACTGGTTCTACTGTGTCTGTTGCAGCTGGTGCTGTAGCACAAGCTTCTGGTGGCCATGCGCTTGCAATGGTTAACACCGGTGGTGCTTTCTCTTTAACAAACAACGGAACCATGTCTGCTTCAGGAACTGGTGCATTTGATGTTGTCAACTTGACCGGTGCTGGTGCTTTTGGTGCTACTATCGTGAACACAGGTACTATCCAAACAAGTTCTACGACTGGTAATGCAATTAACTCAGCATTGTCTAACGCTGCTGGTATTATGACTTTGACAAATAGCGGAACTATTCTTGGTAACGTTATTATGTCTGGTGGTGCTGGTACGAACGTTTTAAAAATTAATGGTGGTTCTGTTCTTACTGGGAACGTAAGTAGTTCTGGTAACATTACTACAACTATCGGTGATACTGTCGCAGGCAGTTTTTCCACTGGTGGGACAATGGCACTTGGAACGGGTACTTTAGGTGTTGTAACTGCAGGCACTACTTTTAACGTAGGTCACGCTGTTACTTCTTCTGGTACTGCAACTTATGGATTAAACACAACGACCAATTTTAATGCTACAACTGCATTAACTGGCGCTCAAGTTGTGACTGGTACAGTACGTATTGCCCCAGGGGTAAGTACAGCAGCTGCTGCTGGTGGTTCGACTATTACTGGTACAGCTACAACAGGTAAGTTAATTCCACAAATCCGTGGTGCTAACGCTAGCTTGGCTGCTGCAACAGGTCAAATGATGGGTACCGCTGCTACTTTAAATGCAGGGTTTACAGTTGCTCCTGAGTTAGCAGGAAGTGGGTATCTTCTAAATGGAACAACCTTTGATTATGTAAAAGGTACTCTTGCTGCAACGGATAACTCCACCTTGGTGCAACCAAGCTCTGCTGTTATTAGTTTTACCAAGTCTATTGCTCCTAACACCACTGATCTTCGTTTAACAGCTGTACGTACGCCTTATCAAACTGTTGCTTCTGCACAGAACTCTAAGAACGTAGGTCAAGTGTTGGAAAACTTAAATACTACAGTTAACAGTGACTTAGGTGCTATCGTAGGTAACTTAGATAGACAAGCTACTGCTGCTGATTTGAACAATGGTTTAGGTCGTTTAACACCAGAAGTTAATGGTTCTGTAACTGCTGCAAGCTTTGGTTTACAAAATCAAGGATTAGGCACTGTTTCTAACCGTTTAGACAACTTACGTGCTAGTATCGAAACCCCTAACTATGCCGCTGGCGAAAGCGATTGTGAACGTGGGGCATGGGTTCAAGTGTTTGGTAACTTTGCTGACCAAAAAGACCGTTATGCAGTTGTTGGGTATAAAGCTGATACCTTCGGGGTAGGCCTTGGTACTGACTGGATGGCGATGGATTCAATGCGTGTTGGTATTGGCGCAAGCATGGGCTCCAGCCGTGTAGATTCCAGACACATTACTAAGAACAAATTGGATATCGACAGCTGGCAAGGGAACCTTTACGGTACTTACAGCATGGGTGATTCCATCTATGTAGATGGTATGGTTGGTTTTGCACATAACAAATACGAAGGTAAACGTCGTGTTGTTGTCGGAACTGAAGATCGTACTGCTGCTAGCGATTACCATGGGTCTTTATTCACCGCTAAGTTAGGTGCTGGTTACAGTATCTGCAACGGTGATTTTGAAACCATCCCAATGGTTGGATACCAGTTCTCTCACTTACGTTTGAATGACTACACCGAAACTGGTGCTGGTTCTGCAAACTTGTTCGTGAATAACTCTAACTTGAATGCTAACGTAGCTTCCTTGGGCGCGAAATTCCGTTTCACCCATGCAAGCAACCGTGGCAAACTAGTTCCTGAAGTACGTGTAGCATTGTTCCACGATTTCTCCGGTGAAGAAGCCAGCACGGTTTCCCGCTTTGTGAATAGTGGCGTTGCATTCGGTGATTCCTTTATCTCTAAAGGTGCTAAAGTTGCTAGAACAAGCTACAGCGCTGGTTTAGGACTTGGAATCTACACGATGGAAGAAATGAAGATTACTGCAGCGTATGACTATGAAGCGAAAGCTGACTATAGTGCGCATAGCGGTTCTGTAAACTTCCGTTATGAATGGTAATAAGTAGTAACTCGTAGTAGTTGTATTTATCTCTCCATTTTTACCCCTGGGCGTCCCCCAGGGGTTTTTTATTTTAAGATAGGCTATACTGAAGTAAGACTTTTTTAAGCGAAAGAACAATGGAACAGCTGCCTTTTAT
>CAZGDB010000003.1:0-100775 GCA_964524705.1 uncultured Francisellaceae bacterium | reverse complement strand
TCCAATAAATAAGCCACTTAAGGTTGCAGCAAAGCCAACGACTTTATTTGCAATACCCACATCTGCTAAGGTAAAGCCCACTTCTCGTAATAAAAAGGCATTAACATCGCTCCTGAAAACGCATCTCCCAGTTTATAGAGGACAATAAAAAGTGCCCATGCTAAAGCATACTGACGCGAGAGATATTCTTTTAAAGGAGCCGTATAGGCTGTTTTGATAGAAGGTGCTGGTGTCCAGTTTGCAGGGATGTTTTCTTTTGCAAAAAGGGTGCAACCAAAGAGTACAAGCATGAGTCCTGCAAAGAATAAATAGCACCCTTGAAAACCCCAATATTGCGCTAAGATTAAAGCCCCGCCACCAGAGGCTAACATGGCTAAACGATAGCCGGTCATAGACCAAGCAGCCCCTAGGCCCCGTTGCTCAGGACTCAGTTGTTCTACTTTGTAAGCATCAAGGACGATATCCTGAGAACTAGACCAAAAAGCTAAACCTAAACCCATTAAGGCTAAACGCCAAGGATGGGTGGTTGGATCTCCAAAGGCCATTAACGCTAACCAAATTGCCAAAGTGAGCTGAAAACCTAAAATCCAGCCCAATCTTAAAGATTTTTGTGAGGGACGAATACGATCAAAAAGCGGTGCCCATAAAAACTTGAAAACATAAGGTTGGCCCACTAAACCTAATGCCCCTAAACTGACCAGATCTAACCCAGATAGCGTGTACCAAGCTTGTAAGGTGCTCGCTGATAAAGCTAAGGGTAATCCAGAGGAAAATCCCATGATAGCAATGATGATTTGTTGTTTGGTTTTGTTAGAAAACATGCGGATTGTTCTATTTTTATACTATTCAAAGATTGTGACTTAGTTTACACTCGATGACAACATCAGTGTTTGGTTTGTGATGTGTTAGCAAGTTTTCTAGATAATTAAGGATGGATTTATGAAAAAAGCAACCGTAAAGATGGGATGGATGACCGCGGGATTATTAGGAATGGCGTGTAGTTTTCCAGCATTTGGATTGTCTTCCGATGCAGAAAAAACCAGCTATAGCCTTGGGGTCGATATTGGACGTAATTTAAAGGCACAAAATATTCCTGTTGAAACTGATGCTTTTTCCCTAGGGGTAAAAGAAGGTTCATCCGGAAATTTACAAGCAATGAATGAAACTGAAGTGAAAGACACCTTGACCAAGTTCCAGGAAGATCTCACTAAAAAACGTGAAGCGGAGTTAAAAAAAATGGCAGAGACCAATAAAACAGAAGGCGAAGCATTTCTAAAAGAAAATGCTAAAAAAGAAGGCGTAGTCACTTTACCAAGTGGTTTACAATACAAAATTATTACTGAAGGTTCTGGTACCCCTCCTAAGTTGAAAGACACTGTGACTACCCAGTACCGCGGTCGTTTAATTAATGGTACTGAGTTTGACAGTTCTTACGCACGTAATGAACCTGCTCAGTTCCAATTAGATGCATTAATCCCTGGCTGGTTAGAAGCACTTCAATTAATGAAACCAGGCGCAAAATGGGAATTAGTCGTTCCTGCTAAATTAGCTTACGGTGAACGTGGGGCCGGTAATATCATTGGACCTAACGCTACCTTGATTTTTGACATTGAGTTGTTAAAAGTTGATTCAGCTGGTAAAAGCGGCAAATCTGCACAAGACACCAGCAAAACTGGTAAAAAATCCTAAGTTTTAGGGTTGTGAGAACTATTAAAGACCCACTGTTGTGAAAACAACCGTGGGTTTTTAATTTTTATCGTTATTCAGGGATTCATAAGGATAAATGCCTTCACGCTCATAGAGCTGACCACTGGCAATTCCTTGTTCATACAGTGCTTTGAATTTTAAGACTAAAAAGTCTAGGGCAGCCGCACGTTGCCCAGATTGCAGGCGTGTTTCAACAATTTGTAACATTTGTTGCGCTTGGGCTCTAAAATCAAGAATATTACGATCGGCCATCCTGTTCCTCTGAGTAAGAAAACAAACAATATGGTTCTTTCCCTAACCATCCTATAGAAGCGTGTCCAGAAAACCAGTAGAATAGGACATCACTTTAGTTAACACTAGTAGTATAACATGCTTATGGATGATACGCGTAATTTGGAACCCTTCACTATCGTCATAAAAGACGGTGCAAGTGCACATTTTAAACAATTATTGAGCCAAGAGCCAGAAGGGACTGCATTACGTATTTTTGTGGATCGTCCAGGAAATCCTAAAGCAGAAATAGGAATGTCTTTTGTGCTCGCAGGGCAGGCTAAAGAATCTGATTTAGCATTGGTGTATCCAGCTTTTACTTTGTATGTCGACTTATTAAGTAAGCCTTACTTAGAAAAAGCCAGTATTGAATATCAAAATAACAAGTTATCTGGTGAGCTAATAATAACCGCGCCTTATTTAAAAGGAATTGCGCCACCAGAAGATGCCTCATTAGCAGAACGTATAGAATATGTGCTACAACAAGATGTAAACCCAAATTTAGCCCATCATGGTGGTAGTGTCTCCTTGGTTCAGATCACACCTGAAAAGCTTGTGATCTTAAAGTTTGGAGGGGGCTGTCATGGTTGTGGTATGGCAGATGTCACTTTAAAGCAAGGGATTCAGCGTACGTTGATGGAGAAGTTCCCAGAACTCACAGGAGTAGTAGATGCTACAGATCATGCAACCGGTGAAAACCCTTATTACGTTGCAGATTAACGAACTATAACGGCCAAGGGAGGCGTGTGTGAAAGATAAATACGGTTATCGCTCAGAACTGGATGTATTTTTACAAGATGAATTTGCTAAACGCCTAAACCCACCTGAGTCTGTAAAAAAAGAGATTGAAAAACATCAAAAAATTGCATATAAACGTGATAATCCCGTAGATGAACGTTTACCTATGGATTGGGAAGAATTTTGAACTTTGTAATCCCTTGAGGGTCCAACCTGTAGGGTCTTTAGATTGGAGTCTTAATGACTGATAAGTCCAAAACCAATATCTTAAACTTGCCTGGTAAAGTAGAGAAAAAAAATAAAAAAGCCTACGCACCTCTGGCTACAGGAGTCCCTAAAGATTGGGCGACTTTTGAAAAAATTCAAAAAATGCTCAACCCTGGTGAAGTAGATCTCAGAGAAGAATTTGATATTGAAAGTTCTGGCGAAGTGGTAGGTAAAGAAGATTTAAGCTTAGGTATCGATACGCCACGTGCTGCTGCTAAAGCAGGCCCCAAGAAACCTGGGCGCAGTGGCCCTCGTTATGCACCCCCTGATTATGATCGCGCTTATAATCCAAGAGCTGGAACCCCGCGCGGAAATGGACAAGCCTTTGATGAGTTTGGAAACCCTATAG
Organism: uncultured Francisellaceae bacterium; assembly: GCA_964524705.1. GTDB lineage: Bacteria > Pseudomonadota > Gammaproteobacteria > Berkiellales > Berkiellaceae > CAZGDB01. The sequence goes on along the minus strand of CAZGDB010000003.1, from coordinate 97,444 downwards.
ACCTGGATGATGATTAAATTAATCTGCTAATTTTTCGTAGTAGCTAATTTCCCCTGCAATAAACAACTTACCTTTACGGTATTGCTGTACTTTTACGAGCGTATAGTCCAGTTCAGGGGCAAACCATAAAATCTGCATCTTATTGCCTTTATGGTGTTCAACTTTGATAGCCTCAAATTTACCTAGACCAGTTTTTACTTTTTCAGTCCCTAAGACAGAGATAGTGACGGTTTGAATAGTGCCATGATCTGCAACGTCATAAGTCCAGTGAGTTTTCTCAGGATGTTGTTTTAATGTCGCTTGTAAGAGTAGGGTATGACTCAGCTTATCTTGGGTGCCAGGTACAAAAGCGATCTGCCATGGATCTCTACCAGTTTGAGTAATCGTTTTTTTCTTTGCATCAAAGGTCATAACGCCAGAACGCTGCACATTGCCTTCATGATGCTCAAAACTAAAACGTAGTGGAGAAATGGTATCGTTTTTCCATTGAAAATCACAAACCTCATAATACTCAAAAGGTAAGAAAATCATATGGGGTTGGGTTTGTGCAATAAAACGATAATGTCCCTCATAAGGCGTGAGACGATGACGCGACTCACCCGCATTTAAACCATGCCAGCGAATTTGATACTGAGCCTCAAAAGGCACAATTTGGGCTTGTAAAGGGACTAAACAGAACAGAAATAAGAGTGCAATCACGTATCTCAAAAGTTCACCCATATCGTTGGGAGCTATCTGCAGAGTATACCGGGTGTGGGCAGAAAAAGCATGTCATGCAATATAGCGTTGATTGTTTATTGTGACCAATGATACTATATGAGTTAGTCATCAAAGCACATATGTTGGTATGTCTTTCAGCTTGTAGGAGTGCAGTATGCCGGTGAAGGTTAATTTGAATAGTGCGATTACAAGTTTTAAAGATAGGTTCCTTACAGCCCCCAAAATGACGCCTGAGATGGTGAAAGCCTCTATTCATAAGATTATGGGATCTTTATCAGCGCAAGAAAAAGACAGTGCTTATAAAAAAATAGCTATATTTATCCACCCAGATAAACCAACTCCGCTGTATACCAAAGAGGAAAAAACAGAATTTTTTAAAATTTTACATAATATTTACCGTGGAGAACCTCAGGCTGTAGATCCGAAGTTACATGCTGAAATATATGCTGCTGTTTGCAAAGGAGACCTGCGCGCTGTTGAGGATAGAGTGTCCAAGTTGAACGATCCAGATCAAGATCTAGGAAATTTTAAGAAGCCATTACTTTTTGAGCCTGTGCGTACCGGTGATGTAGTTATGGTACAAATGCTTTTAAAGAAAGGGATATCTGTGTCACATACGGATCAGTTCGGGAGAACCGCTTTACATATAGCTGTGCGTTATAATCAGTTGGCAGTCGCAGAAGTCTTGATTGCTGCACAAAGCAATCTTAATGCTGTTGGAATAGATTTTGAGAATGGTGGCGGCAGGGCATTACAGATTGCAAAATACTACAATTATCCTGAAATGATTAAATTATTAGAGCGACACACGCCTAAACTATGGTCTTTTTATAAAGTAATGCTATTGCCAGCCCTAATTGCGATGGGTTTAAGTTTATGTTTTTTTTCTATTGGTGTTTCGATAGGTGTAGGTGTTTTTGTATTTGTAGAAAACTGTGTGTTTTTTTCGATTAAAAATTATCGGATTATGGTGCAGCCTGCATATGCAGTTATTTCTACTCCTAATTACAGCGATGTTGTTTTTTCAAGTCAAGAAAAAGAACTTTATGAAGCAATTTATAACTGTGATTTAAAAGCAGTGCAAGCGTGTCTTCGCTCAGGAGTCAATGTGAATGCGCAAGATAGACGGGGTAGGTCTATGTTGTATAGTGCTGTGACTGTAGAGAGTGACGATATGAATTCATTAAATCTTATTGTAAATGAATTAATAGATGCTGGTGCAGCGCTTGATATAAAAACTTTGAACGGGATGACCACGTTGCATCATGCGTGTTTAATGGGAAAGTTAAACCAGGTTCGTGTATTGCTAGAACATGGAGCAAGTGTGAATATTCAGGATGTATTGGGGCAGACACCTTTGCATTATGTAGTGCGTAGCAAGAAGAATGTTGTTAAAATGCTTGAGTTATTCTTGCGGTATGGTGTGGATGTTAATATTAAAAATAATGCTGATGAAACACCATTAGATTTCGCAGTTCGGTTAGGTAAATCAGACATTGTTGAGTTATTGAAGCCACATACACCTCAACGTTGGTCTTTTCGTTATAGCTTCATGATAGGCCCGGTCGTAGGTCTTATGTCATTATTTGCGGTCTCCTTTTGGAGTGCATGCGTACTGGCCTTTTTGGTGACCGCTGCAGCCGTGCGTATTTTATCAATTCTTAATCAAAAAATTGATAAAATACAGAGTATTGTAGGTAAGCCAGTTGCCGCGAAAGTCGCACCAGTTATTGCATCCTCCAATAGTGCAGCTGTATTTAGCAGTACAACATCAAACACACCACGCATACAGGAAGAATTACCTGCGTCCCGTCTCCACGACTTACAGAAAGCTCAATCCAGTTGATTCGCTACTATTGTTAGGATGGCAGGTATGAGACCCTAAGAAAAAATGTAGCATACGCAAAGGTATGCTACTATCGAATTTAGGCAGAGCGCGGCTTTGATGATGCTTTTAAAAGAGTGCTTTCTCTTTCAGTCATCGGACTGTTTGATACTTGTGCTGCTTTTTTGCGCAATGCGTCTTTGGTCTTGTTTTCACGTGATTGCAAGGCAATATTTCTAGGGTCTTGCAGGATGCGTTGTTTTTCTTCTCCTGTTAACGCAGATTGACGAAATGGATAATTTTCATGTTTGTCAAAACCTAATAAAGCAACAATGCGTTTTTCTCTATCAATGATAGCCCATTCTACTTCGTAGGTGGTGCCAGTAGTTCCATGTATGTTGGTATGAAAAACTTCATTATTTGTCTTATGTTGGGTTGTCACTGCGTAGTTTGCTGGCGTAGGGCCAAAGGTTTGTAAGGCACCCTTTAATGCATTAACAGCGCGCAACAGTTTTTCGTCTTGTTGTGTATAGGCATTCCCTAATAGAAAAGGATTCAGCACCTCCCACTCTTGATGATCCAAAATTGCAGAAGCTTGTTCTACATAATTAGGGCCACCAGCAGCTACTAACCAGTTTTTTTTAGGTCCTTGGAATGTTCTTAAGAAAAAGAGCCCATGCGGGTTATTTTTTGGGATCACTGGTATGTGTGGGTATTGTAGGTCAGGATTAAATCTTTTGTTCTTGTGAGGCATAAAGGATCCCTTAAAGGTGTGGGTACTGCGGGGAAGGTTTATACCATAAATTCTGCGGGTGTGGTACTTATCATTTTTGACATGTAAGGAAATCTTGTTCGAGTTAATTTTATTTGTTATTTAAATAACCTTTTTCTGGTGGGGTAGCGCTTTGTTAGTAGGCTTGGCAATAGTAGACAGAATACTAGCTGGACTATAGAATACCTGCAGTTCATCAGACCATAGGTTTTATGTCTAATCCAAACCCTACACAGCTTTCTTTAGGCGCATTTTTACCCAGTACAGAGCTGGGATTAGATAATTTTTGCCCTACTGGGAATGAACTGTTACTGCATACCCTTTTACCTTGGCTACAGGCACCGATGCCGGTGAGTGAGTTTTTAATGGTGGTATGGGGAGAGCAGGGTGCTGGATTAAGTCATTTGCTACAAGGGGCATGCTTGGAAGCACAGAAGCAGCATAAACGGGTCCTTTATTTGCCTTTATCCGATAAAAAGTTAGATGTTAAACACATATTGAGTGACTTAGAAACGATTGATTTGTTGTGTATTGATGATCTGGACCAAGTGATTGGAGATCCAACGTGGGAAGAGGGACTCTTTCACTGCTATAACCAAATGCGTGCACAGCAAAAACAATGGTTAGTGGCGACCCACCAACCCTTATTAGGATTACCCTTTGCGCTGGCAGACTTAAAGTCTCGTTTACAATGGGGGCCCGCTTTTAGTGTGCAACCTCTACCAGAAGAAGCCTTTGTAGAAATACTACAAACCCGTGCAAAAGCTTGTGGCTTAATTATAGCTCCTGAAGTCATTGCCTATTTAGTGAGTCATGCTCCCCGCTGTATGCGTAGTTTAATGGAACTTTTACAACAAATTGACGCCAAAGCGTGGGAAACAAAACGGAATATCACCATTCCGTTTGTTAGAGAAGTATTAAAACAAACACTCGGAGCTTCTGTGGGCGATACAGATTTAGCGTGAAGGCCCACGAACGGCTGTATGGACCGCTGGTGGCAGTGGCGTGGTAATCCCCGCATGCGGGTCTTTGAGTCCTAATTCAATCAATTCTCGTGAAATGGTTGTTTTATAGCCATTTTTTTTGAGCACCTCGTAGACAGCTTGAAATTTTTTAAGTATCTCAACTTTGCTGGTTTCAGGAAGAGAGGCTACTTTATCAAAGTTTAATTCAATTGTTTCCAGTGCTAAATGTGCAGTCTTGCTGTGCTTTTCATTATTCGTGATAAAAACACTTGCAAATTCAGCTGCTTGTGTTTGCAGTGTATCTGTTTTGTTTTGTGCAAACATTACGGGTTTCTTGCTGGGCATGTTTTTCTCCAACCTAATAATGAAAGATTCATTCTTGGAGTATAGGACGGCTATGGAGAAATATGTTGTGTGTCTGCAATAGTTGTAGGCACAAGGGAAACTAATATTTTAGTTTCCCTTGCGTGTATTCAGTATTTAGTGCACAGATTGTTTTTCGTTTAAAGCAGTCTGTATTTGTGTTAGCGCAAACATCAGTTCTTTTTCGCGTGCGCGTTCTTTTTCCACTACAGCAGCAGGTGCTTTTTCTACATAGGCTGGGTTGTTCAGTTTTTGTTGGACTTTATCCAACTCAATTTGTAATTTCCCTTGTTCTCTTTGTAAACGTTGCGCTTCTGCTTTCATGGCCTCCAGACTTTGAGGAATAAAAATCTGCACTTGTCCAAAAACCCCTTTGAGGACATTCTTTTCAGTATAGGGGCCCAGATGGATTTCTTGAATTTTTGCTAATCGACTCATTAAAGGTTTAAACTGTTCTAAACGTACCTTATCCTCACTGTGGGTTGCGTCAAACCAAACCGCTTCTACACGCCCTAACTGATGTTGGGTCGTAATGGCACGAACCGCGCAGACGCCTTCTTGAAACCAGGCCACCGATTGGCAAGCTGCTTCATGATGCAGTGCTAACTTTGGATAATCCTGGTGCATTAACGCTTTTCCTGCATTACCTGGTAACTGCTGCCATAAATATTCGGTGATAAAAGGCATAAAAGGATGTGCCAGTGTTAAGAACTGCTCTAAAGCCCAACCTAGCGTGCTGGCCAATCGGTTTTTTTGTTCTGCACTTAAAGATTCATCCTGTAGTTGCGTTTTGGTGACCTCAATATACCAATCACAGTAATTTTCCCAGAAAAAGCGATACAGCGCTTCCCCAGCTAAATCAAAACGGTATTCTGCTAACCAGTTTTTAAGGTTGCTTGATAAGGTACTCAGTTCTGTTGCAATCCAGCCTTCAAAGGGTGTGGCAGTATTCATGTCGGGTGCTAACCGTTGCACATCCTTGATATAAGGCATCACAAAACGTGTTGCATTCCACAACTTGTTCATAAAATTACGACAAGATTCTAAACGGCTCATTTCAAATCGTAAATGACGAGCTTGTGTGGCTAATAAGGCAAACGCAAAACGGGTGGTGTCGGTACCGTATTTGGCAATCCCTTCAGGGAAGGTTTGTTTGGTATCAGCTAAGATTTTTTCTTTCATCTTGGGTTGCATCAGACTTGCAGTACGTTTTTCTAATAATGCTTCTAATGAAATACCATCAATTAAATCAATAGGGTCAATCACGTTCCCTTTGCTCTTAGACATCTTTTGACCTTGGCTGTCTTGAATCAAGCCATGGACATAAACAGTTTTAAACGGTGATTGTTTTTTGAAATACATCCCCATCATGACCATACGCGCCACCCAGAAAAAGATAATATCAAAACCCGTGACTAACACGGCACTGGGGTAATGGTCTTTGAGAGATTGGGTATCTTCTGGCCATCCAAAAGGAGATAAAGGCCATAATGCGGAAGAAAACCAAGTATCCAATACATCTTGTTCTTGTGTTAAAGGCCCTGTGAGGTTATGTGCTTTTCTGACACTGGCTTCATCACGCCCTACATAAAATTTGCCTTCACTGTCATACCAAGCTGGGATCTGATGACCCCACCACAGCTGTCGACTAATACACCAGTCTTGAATGTTTTCTAACCAATTGAAGTAAGTTTTACTCCAATGGCTAGGCACAAAATTAAGCTCACCATTACGGGCCACTTCTAAAGCTTTTTCAGCTAAAGGTTTTGCACGTACAAACCATTGTGCAGTCATATAAGGTTCTAAAACCGCATTGGTTCTGTCCCCACGTGGCAACATAATCGTATGTGGAATGATTTTTTCCATTAATCCGAGAGATTCTAAATCAGCAACTATTTTTTTACGCGCCGCAAAACGCTCTAAACCCCGATAAGCTTCAGGCGTGTTGTCATTTAAATGGGCAGTAGGAGTGAATATGTTAATGCTGGGAAGCTCATGACGTTGCCCCATCTCAAAATCGTTAAAGTCGTGAGCAGGAGTGATTTTAACGGCACCGGTTCCAAAATCTGCTAATACAGTATCATCGGCAATGACAGGAATGAGTCGATCGCATAAAGGCACACGGAGCTTTTTACCAATTAAGGATTCATAGCGAGGGTCCTCAGGATGTACTGCAACTGCCACATCCCCTAACAGGGTCTCAGGACGGGTCGTGGCAACTACGATATGCCCGCTGCCATCCTCTAAAGGATAGCGAATATGCCATAACGAACCTTTGGTTTCTTCACTAATAACTTCTAAATCTGAAAGCGCAGTCTGTAAAGTAGGATCCCAGTTCACTAACTTTTGACCACGATAAATTAATCCATCTTCATAGAGTCGTAAAAAACATTCGGTCACTGCCTGAGAGCGGGGCTCATCTAAAGTGAAACAACTATGATCCCATGCAGCAGACAACCCCAACCGTTGCATCTGACTTAAAATACTGTCCCCGGATTCTTGTTTCCATTCCCACACTTTTTCAACAAAGGCTTCACGGCCTAAAGATTGACGGGTAATGCCTTTTTGTTCTAATTGACGCTCCACCACCATCTGAGTCGCAATACCTGCATGGTCCGTTCCCACTTGCCAAAATACCGCATCTCCTTGCATACGATGAAAACGAATTAAAATATCCATCAATGTGTCTTGAAACGCATGCCCCATATGTAAACTCCCCGTCACATTCGGGGGAGGTAAAATAATAGTGTAAGGGGTGGCTGTAGCCGCTACCTTTTTAGGCGGTAGGGTTTTCCAAAATTGGGCAATTTCAGCTTCTAAGTTGTCAGGCTGATAGGATGTCGATTGTTCCATGGGGTCCCCTTACTAATGGTTAGACCCATTATTTTAAAGGCAAACCCCAGGACTTCAAAACTTATTTACGGCTACAACGGTTTAAAAGATACTGTAAGAGCAATGGCAGCGGTCTACCAGTTGCCATTTTATCTTTTCCACCCATAATCGCCGCAGTTCCCGCAACGTCTAAATGTGCCCAAGCATATTTTTTAGTAAAAGCACTTAAAAAACTCGCTGCAGTAATCGTACCCGCATCTCCACCAATATTAGCTAAGTCAGCGAAGTTGCTTTTTAGACCTTCATGGTATTCTTCCCATAATGGGAGCTCCCAGGCTCTATCCATACAGTTTTGCCCTGCAGTTAATAGCGATTGGATAAGCTCAGGATTATTCCCTAATAAACCAGAAGCAATACGGCCTAACGCTACCACACAGGCACCCGTAAGGGTTGCAATATCAATGACCGCTTCAGGATCGAAACGCTCTACGTAACTTAAAGCATCACACAGAATAAGGCGACCTTCCGCATCGGTATTTAAAATTTCAACAGTCTGACCACTTAACGTTGTCACAATATCGTCAGGACGCGTTGCTGCACCTGAAATCATATTCTCACAGGTAGGAATAACCCCTACGATGTGTAAAGGAAGCTCTAGTTGGGCAGCTGCCTGCATAACGCCTAAAACCGTGGCTGCACCACACATATCGTATTTCATACCGACCATATTGGTGTAGGGCGTTTTTAAGGAATAGCCACCGGTATCAAAGGTGATCCCTTTACCTACAAAGACCACTGGCTTAGCATTTTTAGCTTTGCTAGGACGGTATTCTAAGGTAATGAGTTTAGGTGCTTCAGAGGACCCTTTAGCCACCGCTAAAAAGGCATTCATGCCTAATGCCGCAATCTGTTTTGCATCTAAGACAGCACAGTTCAAGGTTTTAAAAGACTTGGCTAAACGCTCCGCTTCCTGTGCTAAGTACGTAGGCGTGCAAATGTTAGCAGGCGTGTTCCCTAAATCTTTAATGAAGGCCACCGCTTCAGCTAAAGCTAATCCTTCATTTAAAGCATGCTCAGCAGTCGTTAAATCACGTCGCGTAGGCACGGCAAAAACTAGACGCTTTAAAGCCCGCTTGGGCGCATCTTTTTTCTTCGATTTGTATGCCTGGAAATGATACAAGTTGTCAAATATCGCCTCAATGCTAAAACGAATCTTCCAATATAGGTCACGCTCTTGAACATTCAACTCTGTTAAATATGAAACCGCTTCTTGGGTGCTTGTTGCTTTTACGGCCTGTAAGGCACTTTGTACAATTTCTTTAAATTCACTTTCTTTTAAAGGTTGCGCTTTACCACAACCCACCAAAAGTACACGCTCTGCGGCAATACCATTGAGGGAGGGTAGCAAAAAGGTCTGACCTTTTTTACCTTCCATGTCACCACGTTTGAGCAGGTTACCAATGTAACCGTCACTGGCCTTGTCTAAGATTTCAGCTGTATGACTAAGTTTTTTGTTTTCATACACACCAACTATTAAGCAGCCTGCACGTTGTTTTTCTGCTTGGCCACTTTTTAGGGTAATCTCTAAAGCTGGGGATAAGGAGTCATTCATAGTTGCTGGCTTCTCATGGTGTAAAGACCGTATTATAAGCAAGTGTAGCAAGAAGTGGTAGGTAAGAGTGCTGATAACAAGAGCATTGTATAAAGAAATACTAAGTTGGCAAACTGGATTGTTGGTGATTTTGCTATTTTTGGCCTTAAGTCAGCATGCCTTAAAGTGGTTAGCGCGTGCTTTATTAGGGGAGCTCCCCTTTGAGTATGTAGGCAAAATGATTTTGCTGGAAATGCCAGAAGTCATTGGCGCCTTGCTGCCTTTTAGTTTCTTTTTAGCTCTCGTACTAACTTTTAGTCGCTGGTCTGCTGACCAAGAATGGACCGCGGTACAAAGCCAAGGGCAAGGCCCTGATTTTTGGTTCTGGCGAGCGCAAGGATTGGCCGTATTCCAAGTGTTGTTGGTGTGCTGGATACTCGGGTGGGTAGCGCCTGCTTTTCAATTACAGCGCTTACAATTACAAACCCAAGCAGAAGCGATTGTTTTGACCAAGACCCTTAAACCAGGAGAGTTTCAGTCTTTCTCTCAAGGCGTACTCTATGCAGAACGTAAACCCCAAGATACAACCTTTGAAAATGTTTTTGTTGCAAAAATGACCCCACAAGGTTGGCAAATTTTATCTGCCAATAAAGCCGTGTTTGTGGAAGACTCCACTAAAGGACGCTTACATTTACATTTGGAAGAAGGTAGGGCGATTGGTTTTTCAACAGTGACCCAAACCCATACACAATTGGCAACTTTTAAGGAATATCAAAACTTTTTAAATACAGAAACCGGAACCGTGGCTGCAGGGATTAAAGGGTATAGTCTTCCAGAGCTATGGTCCGCTTCAGAGCCTTCAGCCCCTTATGAAGGCGCCTTTAGACTCTCTATGGCCTTTGGTGCTGTGGTCTGTGTAGGCTGGGCATTGAGCTTTTCTAATGTCAAACCTCGACAGGGACGCTATGCTCGGTTATTACCCGCTATTGTGTTTTTATTGGCTTATTTGAATACCTTAAGCTTTTTAAAGCGTGGATTATTACAACACCATATCTCAGCGTATGGGTTCTTATACTTTAATGTGCTGGTCTGTACATTAGGGATTCTATATTTCTATTACCAACAGTCTGGAGGTAGACGCCGTGGTCATCCAGCGTTATCTTGAACGTATTTTAGCCCAAAGTGCTGTGTTGATTGTGACACTGGCCGCAGGACTTTTATTTTTTTTTAGAATTTTAGAAGAAGGCAAACAAGTTGGAGTTGGCAACTATACATTCTGGGATGCCATAGCGTTTGTATTCTTGAGCTTGCCAGAAGCTTTATGGGATGTTTTTCCTATATTGATATTATTGATGGTGGTTTTAGTGATGGGGCAGTTAGCTTTACAACAAGAACTCACCGCTTTAGGGTCGGCAGGGTTGGGGGGGCGACAATGGTGGCAGATCTGGTGGCGTGCTGGTTTGTTTTGTATTTTAGTCTCCTTCGGGATGAGTGAAGTCGTTATCCCCAAAGCACAAGTGTTACAAACCCAATTTAAAGCTCAAAAAATGAGTAAAAAACAATGGGTAGCCCAAGCCCAAGGGTTATGGGTGAAAGAAAAAGAGGGGTATTTGTATTTAGGGCCTCCCCAACGAGAGGGTACCTGGAGTCCTGCCTATTACTTAGAATTCACCCCGGATACCATTGCTGTAGTACGCGCAAAAAGTGCGCATTTAGAAGCAGGACATTGGATGTTTGAAGATGCCCATGCAGAAAAAATTAGAACCCAAGGCGTGGTCTCTATGGCATATCCACGCTATAGTTTTCCCACGCATTACACACAGAGTTTGTTTGACAGCTTGTTAAAAAAACATACTTATCAAAGTATTCAAACACTCGTACAAAATAGAAATTTTCAAGAACAGTCTGTCTACGTTAAAAATGAATTGGATTTATTGCTTTGGCAGCGAGCCTTGTTACCTTTTTATGTGATAGGGATGTTTGCATTGGCTGTCCTGGGCATTAGACCAGCCTCTAAACAGGCTTCCTTGGGGTTGAAAATGTTTATGGCAGCCTTAGTAGGGTTTGCTTTGTATGCGTTACAACATTTAAGCTTGCCACTAGTAACTTTTTGGAATTGGCCAGTGAGTTTAAGTGCGATTTTTCCCTTATTGGTGTTAGTAGGGTTCTTGAGTATTCCGTACTGGAAGGCTAGGCCAAAAAAACTGGCGATTGATGCTGGAATACGGTAGATTCTTGATGTGGCTTTGAATTAGAATCAGCGCTGAATTTATAATAATAAAAAGGTGTAATGTATGCTTTTATCTGAGTTGGTGTCTGCTGTTAGTGTGCATGATGGTTTAATTCTTTCAAAATTTAAAAAACAAGATCTTATAATTAAAAAAAACTTATTAAAGCAAGCTGCAGAAGCAGGTTATTTAGAAGTAGTAAAATGGATTTTAGAGAAAAACGCCACTGCATTTCCATCATTAGCTTCTATGTATCAAATGGCGATTCTAGCCGCAACCCAACGTGGACAAGAAAGCGTATTGCGGGCGTGTATACAGACAGGGGAGTGGACTCAGAAAAATACAGTGATTTTTTTAATCACATTATATAAGTGTTGCAAAGACGGATTAATGCTGCATGTGTACGCGGAAACCTTGGGGAAGCTGGGGTATGTTTTGCCGAGAAACTTTTCAACTTTTTCTTTAGAACGGATATCTGTATTGTTACGGGATGCACAGAGAGATATAGGTGTTTTTTCAGAAAAAATTAACATTCAGCTTGATAAAGAAAAGATTTTAAAAGCATGCCAAAAGCCTGTTCTTTCTGTGACAGATGGAGCGCTATTGGGTTATTTTAAAAAACGTATAAATGCGCCATCCTTATGGGTTAGTGAACTATCAGTAGAAAAAAAGCGGATTGAAGTTGATAGACAATTACGTTCTGTTTTATTTGAAAAAGTCATGTTTTTTTTTGGTGGGGTGACACAAACTCAAGAGGTGAAGGCGACCCTAGAAACCATAAAAGCACATCAAAAGTTTTTTCTAGATCCGGAAATGTCGATTAAAGATGATATTTCTTCAGATGCTTCCCTTAAAAATAAAACTGAATTTTTTATGAAGGTATGTCATGGGTTAAAAGATTTTGCTGACAATAGTCTAATATCTGTGTGGTTAGGTTATAGTGCGGGTTCTTTTTTGTCGAGTTCTCAAGAAGTTGCTGATTCTGTTTTTGAAGACGGTAAAAAATACAACATCCTAAAAGATGTGCTGACGGATCTTTTAGTGAAACACATGATCTTATATGCATATTTGAAAGCAGTAAAACATGGTGAACTTAATTTTTATTTTGGCGTATTGTATTCTATTGTAAATCACATAGAGCATTACAAAGGGGTTGAATTTCTAGAAGAAACCTTTTTTGACAAAGAAGAGTTAATAGACTTTGCTTTTGATCGGCTTATTGCTTTTATTCTTCCTCGGTCAATAATGCAGTATTCCATACAGGAATTACAGTCGCGCGTTAAATCAGCAATTTTAAGTGCAGCAGCGCTTAAGTTTTCTAATCCATTGATACCTATAGATGAGCGTATTAAACTGTATGACGCATTGCTTTTTTTGGATACTATTTCTTTGAAGGTCGTATTTCAGGATAAATATGTGCTTCCAAGTGGAAAGATTGCGAATAGTCATGAAATTAAAGAGTTGTTTGCGATTCGTAAAGCCTTTAAACGAGAGGTTTTTGGTGAAACTTTAGAGAGTGCTTATCGTGTTATTCATCAAGCTAAAGATCTAGAAAAATCACAGGGTCTTTATTTCTGTGAAGATGCTCAAAATGCTTTTTTAACTTTAGTGAAAATGTTTCCGGTATGCCCAGTAGAATTAAAAAAAGTTTATCAAATCTATCTTGAGAATGCAGTTTCTGTAATCCCACTTAAGACTCGTTATGAGTCTGCTAACATTGGTAAATCACTCCGGTTTTATGTGTTTGAGAATGCTTTATGTGCAGAAGTTTTTTCTTTCCTGAAAGAAGTAGGGTTTCAATCTGTGAGTGAATGTTCTGTTGAAAGAATCGTTAAGCATTTTCAAAAAACAAAAAATGTATCTTTTGAAAGCGATTTATTGAGTGTGACAAAAATGAAGCTTCAAGAGTGGTTGAGCGAGTTTGGTTTAAATGATGATTATGATGATTTTGTCTTAAGTGAGATGCGTGGAGAGCCGTCTTTATTTCCGGATTATTCTTCAGAATCGAGATTGAGTCATAATATTTATTTAACTAGAAAAACTGAAGAGATTGCTGAGTATAGGCAAAATGTCCGTAGTGCTGTTGACTATGCTTATATTAACAATGAACTGCAGTATACACTTTATTCGTTTTATCAGAGACAAAGACAATTAGAGGGTAGTCAGAATTTAGATCAGGCTGTACAAGCCTTGTTGCACAAGGTCAATAGGCAGGTAGATGCTTTTCTAGCGCAATCTAATCCGATGGCTTGCAGCGTTGAGCGCTTAGAGCAATTAAGGCAGGCTCTGATAGCTTATGTGCAGCATCCAACTTTGTCTTTGCCTACTGTGCTTGTTAGAATGAATACAGCAGGCAATGTAGAGGTGGTTACAGAGCCTAGAAGTCTTAAACGTAAACATACTGAATTGTCTTTTAGTTAAGACGCGCGATATACTGGGGCTACTTTGTGATTAGGTAGCTTCTACAGTATATGCAAAAAGAATTGACCCTTCCTCAGCTATTTAAGCGTGTGATGTCCGGTGTCATTCTGATTTATGGCTTATTAGCCTTGATTGCTATTGCCATTGAATGGATGGTGAAGGTTTAGGTGGTTGTTTGATAAAGTTGATTGACTAAAAAGATTTTGGCAGGACGTTTTCACAAAAAGAACACAATCGCAGGCTTTTTGCATGATGAGCAGGTGTTTTTCAGAGAATTCAGGCGCCAGCAGATGGCTGCTTACTGGGCTATGCATGCCTTCATGCGGTACTAAGTGCTTTGTTTAAGGTGCTGTATGGGAGGCGTTGCTACACGTTTTGAGCAGTGGGAGTTATAATCGCCGCATTTTTAAGCGGTAGCGTTTTTAGGCATGCTTCTCAATTCCATCTGAGAGCGACTTAATATATCGTGCAAGGCACGTTTTTTTCCGTCTGTAAACGTTGTCAAAAACACAATGCCACAGCCGGTGAGTGTTAACATTTGAATCAGGTAACGCCATACGCATGCTTTCCAAGAGAGATATTGACCTTCATTATTCAAGAGATATAAGCGCCAAGGACGCATACCCAAAGTTTGTCCACCAAAATGCCAAGATAAAATAAAATATCCGGAAAGAATACAGAGTTGATAAATTAGATAAGTAGGGGTTTTAAGACTTTCAGCTTCCCCTTGCATAAGGGCTAGATAAAGCAAGCCTGCTAACAATAGTAAGCAAATGCAAATAAGGGTGTCATATAGTGCTGAGAATAACCTGCGCCAGATGGGGGCAGGTAAGGATTGAGTAGGCATCATGCGCTGTCTAAAGTCCCTATTTATTTGGTGCCGAAGGCGAGAATCGAACTCGCACAGTGTTCCCACTACCAGATTTTGAGTCTGGCGCGTCTACCAATTCCGCCACTTCGGCTCAAAGTAGGGCGATTGTAATTAAGTTTTGGGCAGATTGCAATGCGTGTATACTGTTTGGTAGTATGTTTTTGATTAGTTTAAGTTGTACCTAAGGAATTACAGTATGTATCGTATTTTATTTAGCGGCTTATTATTGTCTTCTGCTCAAGCATTTGCACAAGAAGGTGCAGAAGCTGCTGTTACAGGGCCTGCTATGGCGAGCCAATTTTTAATGTTGGGTGGTTTTTTTCTACTGTTTTATTTGATGATCTGGCGTCCACAGAGTCAGAGAGCTAAAGAACACCGTCATTTGTTGAGTAATCTTACTAAAGGGGATGAAGTGGTTACTGCCGGTGGTGTTTTGGGTAAAATTGCGAAATTAGAAGAACAGTATTTAGTATTAGCAATTACCGATAACACGGATATCGTAGTACAGCGTCAATCTATTACGCAGGTATTACCTAAAGGTACTTTGAAACAGTTTGTATAAGCAAAAGGAACTTGCATAAAATGACTAACCGCTTTCCTTTGTGGAAAAACCTTCTTGTTGTAGTGATTTTGTTATTAGGTGCTATTTATGCGTTACCGAATGTTTATGGGGAAAACCCTGCCGTTCAGATCAGCGCAAAATCTGTAGCCCAATTACCAAATGATTTGGATCAACAGATTGTAAAATTCCTTATGGAAGCGGGGATACGTTACATGCGTATTCACCAGGATGAAGAAAGCTATAGTGTTGAGTTACATTCCGTTGCAGATCAGCTTAAAACCCAAGCACTCTTACAACAAAAATGGGGCCAACAGGCAGTGATTGCACTCAACCTGATGCCAGCTACGCCTGCATGGCTGGCTGCCTTAGGTGCAGAACCCATGAAGTTAGGTTTAGACTTAAGGGGGGGGGTGCACTTTTTATTAGATGTGGATTTTGAGTCAGTAGTTCAAAAACGCATTGAAAGTATTTTTGGGGATACTAAACAACAGTTTAGACAAGCGCGTTTAGGATACCAAAATCTGGTTTTAGATGGCGAAGAACTTAAAGGTGTTTTTAGAGCACCTGAAGATGCCGATGCTGCTGAGCGTTTAGTGCGTCAAGAGGTGCGTGATTTAGAGTTGGTTATCCAAAATGATAATCCTTTAGTGCGTCGTTGGCGTTTAAATCCTCAAGAACGTCAAGATTTACAAAATAATACGATGGAACAGACCCTTTCCACATTGCGTAATAGAGTCAATGAATTAGGGGTGGCAGAAGCCTTAGTGCAACGTCAAGGGGCTCACCGTGTGGTAGTTGAGTTGCCAGGGATTCAAGATACAACCCGTGCAAAAGGTTTATTGGGTAAAACCGCTACGCTAGAATTTTTAATGCAAGATGATAGCCAACCGGTGCCTAAAAATGGGATTGCGCCAACTGGGACTAAGATTTATAAAGACCGTTTTGATCGACCAGTATTGTTAAAAAAACGTGCCATCTTAACGGGTGAAGCTATTACTAGTGCGACAACAGATACCGATAGAGAAGGGCGTCCTGCTGTGAGCATTAAGATTAGTGGCCCTTCTGTGGGGACCTTTAGTCGAGTGACTCGCGATAATATAGGCCGTCACATGGCCGTGGTGTATATAGAATCTCAAACTGAGCAAGTAGGGGAAGGGGATAAGCAGCATATTGAGCGTAGTACGCAGGAAACTGTAATCAGTTTAGCGACTATTCAAAGTGCGCTGGGAAATCAATT
This sequence comes from uncultured Francisellaceae bacterium, assembly GCA_964524705.1. Taxonomy (GTDB): domain Bacteria; phylum Pseudomonadota; class Gammaproteobacteria; order Berkiellales; family Berkiellaceae; genus CAZGDB01. The sequence continues at coordinate 81,057 of CAZGDB010000003.1, read as the reverse complement.
TCAGATCACCGGGTTATCCTTTAACCAAGCCAGAGATCTGAGTTTATTATTAAGAGCAGGGGCGCTACCGGCTGCGGTGAGTATTGTAGAAGAGCGCACCATTGGCCCGAGCCTTGGGCAAGAAAATATTGAGATGGGGATGCGCTCCATTGTGGTAGGGATGACAGCAGTCCTTATTTTTACTGCGCTTTACTATGGAATCTTTGGTTTATTAGCAGATATCGCATTAGTGTTAAATGTGGTGTTATTGGTGGCCTTACTATCTATGTTGGGGGCCACACTCACTTTGCCAGGTATTGCCGGTATTGTGTTAACCGTGGGTATGGCGGTGGATGCGAACGTCTTAATCTTTGAACGTATAAGAGAAGAGTTACGTTTAGGGCTATCTCCAGCTGCGAGTATACATGCAGGCTTTGAACGTGCTTTTGTGACTATTTTAGATTCTAATGTTTCTACGTTTATCGTTGGGATCTTACTGTTCAGTATTGGTTCTGGACCTATTCGTGGTTTTGCAGTGACGTTATGTATAGGGTTGTTGACTTCGGTCTTTACGGCGGTGACCGTAACACGAGCAATGGTAAATTTAGGTTTTGGGGGACGACGTGTTGTGAAAGTCCCTATTGGCATGTGAGGCATTAATAAATGGAATTTTTTCATACCACAGCACATTATAATTTTATGGGTTACCGTAAGGCAACAGCCTATATTTCTATTTTTATTACGCTATTTTGTTTGACGGGGTTGTTTACTAAGGGGCTGAATTTTGCCCTGGATTTTACAGGCGGAACGCAGTTCGAGTTGCGTTATGAAAAACCTGTAGATCTCAATTGGGTGCGTGAGATCTTAAATAAAGAAGGGTATCACGGTAAGGTGAGTCATTATGGTGGACAAGACCAAGTGATGCTGCGTTTACCGGAAAAAGAAGCTAAAACGCTTACTCCTGAACAGTGGAAGGTGTTTTTACATGAGCACTTATCTGCAGACCAAAATACTACCAGCGTTGAGCGTATGGAGTTTGTGGGGTCTGAAGTGGGGGAAGAGTTAGCACAGCAAGGGATTTTAGCGGTGTTGGTGGCATTGGTTGCAACCATGCTGTATATCGCCTTTCGTTTTGAATATCGCTTTGCCTTTAGTAGTGCCTTAGCACTGATGCACGATCCTATCGTGATTTTGGGCGTATTTGCTTGGTTTCAATTAGAGTTTGATATTGCCACGCTGGCATCTATTTTGGCAGTTTTGGGGTATTCTTTGAATGATACTATTGTTGTTTTTGATAGGATCCGAGAGAACTTCAAAAAAGTCCGTAAAGGCACCCCTTGTGAAATCCTGAACCTGTCCATTAATGAGACTCTCTCCCGTACTATTATGACGTCTGTACTCACCTTGTTGGTAGTGGTGGCTTTATATTGTTTAGGTGGCGAGGCTTTAAAAGGGTTTTCATTGGCCTTTATTATTGGGATATTAGTGGGAACCTATTCTTCCATTTATATTGCTAGTAGCCTAGCTTTAACATTTGGGATTTCTAGGTTGGACTTTTTGCCACGTCCTAAACAACCTGAGGATGCTTTACCTTAATCAGGGCCTATGCTATAGCTTTAGAAGGAAGCTAATAGAAAGGATGCTATATGGGACTGATGGACTGGCTTTGTGGTTGTGGTGGCAAGCGAACAAAACAACCAGAGAGGAACGTGGGGGTGCCTGTTGAGTATATCTATAAAGTAGTTCCTCAACAGCCTCAGAATATGGAGATAGGCAGTGCTTCTGCATCACCGTTAGGGTTTCCGATAACACCTCCACCACAAAATATACAGCCTGTATTTTTAGTGTCTAATCCAGATCTGCGTCCCCCAACCCCTCCAAAAGCGAAGCACAATCCACTGCAGAACACAGATGCAGAAGATCTGGATGAGCAGTACGAGCTAGTTTATGCAGATGCAACACAACCCCCGCCAGTGCAAGAGGGCACTAGCTGTAGAGTCTCTTAGAGGTCATAGTACAAAAACATCAGGATTTTCGTGATGTTTTTATACTATGTTAACCCATTTTGGGGCGAGCGGAGGCTGAATCTAAAGTTAGACTTTGTACAAATTGGTTAATCGCAGGTATTTTTTTAAGTTCTGCACTGAGTTCAAATCCATAGCCTTTTTTTTGTAGCTCTTCTATCATCTTTTTGGTATGTGCCATTGCTTGCTCTTCGGGCTCTGTTGGCGTATATCCTATCTCAAATCGCGGTATAGAACCTTTAGCTTTTGCAACGGCCTCCGCTGCATCTGCCATTTCACTAATTTTAATAGGCGCTTTTTGTGTAATGGTCGGATGCTGGTCTGTTTCGCTAGTCAGTGCCACAGTCAGTGGTGCTGATGTTTTTATACATTTTCCGCTAAATGATAAATTATTAGTAGCAAATTTAAACGGTTCTATAGGTGCTGAATAGGTTGCTTCCATATGACTTTTAATTTTTTCCAGTAAAGCATGCCCTGTTAACGCACTCTCTGAAATTTCTTTTAGGGTCGCTGTTTCAGGAATAAAGCGGTCTGTAGGCGATGGTACTTTTTTTTGGGGTTCTGGGTGCTTATTCCAGTCACTTTTTATTTTTTTGATTTGTTCTTCAGTGAAATTTTCATCTATAGTTTCACCGTTCATCAATGCTTGGCCTTCTACGTAGGCCTGCGCATAAACATTATCCACAGAAAGCGGTATGTTTTCATTGCGTGCCTGAATGAATCTTTGCAGGTTATCCAATTCTTCTAAATAAAACTCAGCTAATTTTGGGTTTGCAATCCGGTTAATGTTTCCCCAAAAGTTCGGTTCCATGTTAGCGGCACTTTCTAAAGGCTTTTGAAAAAACTTCGTAGGATCACTCGGGCTCTTCGTAGAATCATGCGGTCTCACAGGTAAGACTAAATCAAACCCTGCACCCACTGCACGATATAAATCTGCAATTGCATCACGCACCATCTGCTTGACAGCGTTGTCCGTTGCAAAATCTTCTGCATCAGTTGTGGGTAAACTAAGAGTAGGCTTACCCGCAGCACCTAAATCTTGGGCTAGCTCCGCTAGGCCTAGACCTCCTTTGAGGGTAAACGGATTGGTAGCCTCTGTATGGTGCGTTTTATTTCCTGGAAAAATGAATATAGTCTTATTATTTTTCAATGCATCATCGGTTGCTTCTATCCGACTCTTGTTTAAATACTGGAGTGTTGGCATATTGTACCTCTTGGTGGAAATAGGTCGCTGTGAGTAACCCTCGTTGCGTATGCGATCTTATCGGCATCTAGTGTCAATTAAATTAGCTGACTTTTTCATCTTTCTGTCTTTTTTTTAAATTCTTGATACACTCATGCCCTGAACTATTACCTATAATTAACAAATAAGTAAGGAGAATGTATGACAATAGTACAGAAATTTATGGGCTGGTTTTTTGGGCGTTGTTTGCCAGAACGTAATCATTTATTAGAGACAGAAAACGACCAACTTGAGCGTGGTTTGATTGAGCCTGATGCGACTGAGCCTGATGCGACTGAGCCTGATATGACTGACTCGTCGACTACTTTAATGCAACGTGGATTAAAGACGCTAGGATACTTATTGCCACGTTTTATGAACGAAAATAATGGTGGGGAATATTGGGAAGTAGGAGATGGAATTCAACAAAGCAATTCTCCCTCTTATGTACCCCCCAGCGTTGTTTATAATAAGCAGAAGGGCGAAGTGCCTCCTGCGGAGCAGGGAGCGAGAAAATCTCCTCTCCCTGCTATTCACTAAGGTCTATGTGCTTGGATCTTCTCTAAAAGCGCAGCATGTAACTGAGGATGGGCCGCAAGGATGTGGCCATTTTCCATAAAGTTGAGCTCACCCTCGAGATCTGTAACCTTGCCACCAGCTTCTGCGATAATTAACGCACCTGCAGCAATATCCCAAGGCTTCAAATTAAACTCAAAAAAGCCATCAAAACGATTGGCTGCAACGTAACATAAATCTAAAGCCGCAGCCCCAAATCTACGTACGCCCGCACTGTTTTGCATTAGGTCTTCTAGTATCGCTAAATAGCGCTGTATAGGCTCTAGCTCACGATAAGGAAAACCAGTACCCAAAAGTGCAGTGCTCAAGCTGACCGGCTCCATACGCAGACGATGCTGGTTTAAACGGGCACCTTGGCCGCGGGTTGCGGTAAAAAGCTCATCTCTAAAAGGATCGTAGACCACACCATGCTCTAAATGGCCATTTTGTAAAATACCAATAGAAACACATAAGTGGGGAATGCCGTGAATAAAGTTAGTAGTCCCATCTAAAGGGTCCACAATCCAAGTAATCTCTTCTTTATGAGTAGATTCTTGTTGATTGCCTTCTTCAGCAATAATCCCATGGTCTGGATAATGCTGTTGAATCATTGACACAATTAAGGCTTCTGCTTGTAAATCAATCTGGGTGCAATAGTCATGCAGACCCTTGGTTTGGATTTTGAGCTTATCGCGTCTATCCATGGCGCGCACAATTAAGGCACCCGCTTGACGGGCAATCGTTGTGGCAGTATTTACAAAGGGATGCATCTTAAGCCTCTTCTTCAGTCATAGAACCCATGGCAACAGCATGATAGCCACTGTCTACGTGTAATACTTCACCGGTGATCCCACGGGCCAGAGAAGAACATAGAAAGGCTGCAGCATTACCGACTTCATCGGTATCTACATTACGACGTAGGGGAGAAACCTTTTGATGTTGGTTTAACATCGCACGCATACCCTTAATTCCCATCGCAGCTAAAGTCTTAATAGGACCAGCAGAAATAGCATTCACACGAATGTTATGTGGACCTAAGCTTTGTGCTAAATAACGCACCGAAGCCTCTAAGCTGGCTTTGGCTAAACCCATGACATTGTAACTAGGCACTGCTTTTTCAGCACCGTAGTAAGACAACGTCAATAAGCTGGCTTCAGGGTTTAATAAAGGATAGAGCGCTTTGGCTAAAGCACAGAAGCTGTAAGCACTGATATCATGCGCCACTCTAAATCCTTCACGGGTCACGGCTTGGAAAAATTCGCCTTCTAACTGTTCTTGTGGTGCAAAGGCAACTGAGTGAATCACCCCATCCAACTTACCCCAATGTTTTTCAAGGGCTTGTGCAACATTTTCTATATCAGCATCCTGACTTACATCGCAAGGTATCACAAGTTTGGCATCCCATTCTAGAGCCATTTTTTCAACACGGGATTTGAGTTTGTCATTCTGATAGGTCAAGGCTAGGGTTGCGCCTTCACGATGTAATGCTGCGGCAATACCATGTGCAATAGACCGATCTGAGGCTAAACCTACGACCAAAAACTTTTTGTTAGCTAAAAAACCCATAATAATCCTCGTGCGGTTACAACTTTAGTGCTGTGTATTCTACACTAAGTACAAAGGAAAGAGGAGAGTGGCATTGCCAAGGTACCCCTGCCTGTTATTGCTACTATGCACGCTAGTAGGGTGTAAGCCTGAACAGTTACCCTGGAATGCACCTCATAGCGCAACCTTAGTCGAGGGAAAAACCCTCTTTATGACGCTGGGTGCGCCATTAAAGCATTTAGATCCTGCAAGGGTCTATGAAATGCAAGAAGCAACGGTTATAGGTCAAATTTATGAGCCACCTTTTGGGTATGACTATTGGAAACGACCCTATACTCTGATCCCTTTACTGGCTTCAAAACCCTTAGAGGTGATTTATAAAGGGGCTGGGGGGCAGGTATTATCACATCCTCACCCCAATGAGATTGCTGTCTCTGAATATCACATTTACCTCCAAAAAAACGTCCATTATGCCCCCCATCCCGCATTCGCTAAAGATGCACAGGGGCAACCTTGGTATCGCACACACCCAGAAGAGTTAACTGACATAGATTCCCCGTTAAGTTTAAGCCATCAAGATACTCGCGAATGTGTGGCAGAAGATTTTGTATACCAGATAAAGCGGTTGGCAGATCCTGAGGTGGATGCACCTATCTACGCCTTTATGTCCCAGTGGATAGTCGGACTCAAAGAACTACGTGAGACTTTAAGTAAGGCTTATGCAGAAAAACAATCTATTAACCTTACACAGATGTCTTTAAAAGGCGTGTATGCGGTAGACCCTTATCATTATGTTATTCAAGTGAAAGGCCATTACCCACAGTTTCAGCATTGGCTGACAATGCTATTTTTTGCGCCAATGCCCTTTGAGGCCGTAGATTTTTATGCGATGCCAGCATTACAAAAAAAGAATATTAACTTAGAACGTTATCCTGTGGGAACGGGGGCATTTAAAATGCAAACCTATAATCCGCGGTTGCGCATCATCTTAGATAAAAATCCAATGTTTAGAAAAGTGTTGGAGCGCACAGTGCAAGGAGGGACTTTACAGCCTTTACCTTTGCTGGACACCTTGGTTTTTACTTTTGAGAAGGAATATATTCCCGCATGGTTAAAATTTTTACAAGGGTATTATGATAGCGCTGGTGTGAACACGGATACCTTTGCACAGGCGTTTACACCAGTTGGGCAAGATTTAACCTTTTCTGAAAGTATGAAGGCTAAAGGGGTAAAATTAGAGCGTTATACAATGCCTAATATTTTTTATTGGAGTTTTAATTTTTCAGATCCTATAGTAGGCGGCAATACCCCTTCAGCCCGTAAGTTACGTGAAGCCATTAGTATTGCTTTTGACGTGGAAGAATATGTTCAGATTTTTCATAATGGGTATGCCCAAGTTGCCCAAGGTCCTATTCCACCGGGAATAGCAGGGTATGATCCTAAATACTATAACCCTAATGTTTATGAGGCAAAACAACGCGGTGTTCATAGAAAAGATCTCAGTAGAGCCCAGGCTTTAATGCAAGAGGCGGGGTATCCTGGTGGGATAGATCTCAAAACTCATAAACCGCTGACTTTGTATTTTGATACTATTACTGCCGGAGGACCCAATGAACGCAGTGAGCAAGCATGGGTGCGTGAACAATTTAAAAAAATAGGTATAGAATTAATTGTTCGTGCTTATCTATATCCGCATTTTCAGGATAAAATACGCCAAGGGGATACGCAGTTTTTTTCTTGGGGATGGAATGCGGACTATCCAGATCCAGAAAATTTCTTATTCCTTTTTTATGGCCCTGAAAGCGTCACCCACCATGGGGGCATGAATTATAGTAATTATGTGAACCCCGAGTTCGATAAGTGTTTTGTTACCGTGAAACATTTACCCGATGGGCCTGAAAAAACTAAAATGACACAAGGTTGTGTTGATATCTTACAAAAAGACACCCCGTGGATTTGGGGGTTCTTTCCAGAAAACTTGAGTTTAAATCATCAATGGCGTAATGCCGGTAATCAAAATGCGTTTAGCCGTAATATTCTATGGTACCGGGATGTGAATGCGGTACAACGCTTAGAAAAAATTAAAGCTTGGAATCAACCTACCGTAAAGCCTTTGCTGTATACCATACTGGGCGTTATATTATTTTTAGTACCTGCCATCTGGCAGCTCTGGCGTCAGTCCCATCGCCCCTATCGTCAACCTAAGGGAAAAAACGGATGAAAGGATATTTTTTAAGAAGAATTTTATATATGGTCCCGATTTTGTTGGGGGTTAATTTACTGACCTTTATATTGTTTTTTGGTATTAATACCCCAGAAGAAATGGCTCGTAGTCATTTAGGGGGGAAACGTTTAACGCCAGAAGCGGTACAAAGTTGGATTGTGAACCATGATTATGATTATCCTAGATTTTGGAATTTTGAAAAGACAGGTGTAGAACAAGTCACACAAACCTTATTTTTTCAAAAATCTTTAAAGGTTTTTTTATTTGATTTTGGGTTATCTGATGCCGGGCAACCCATAGGACAAGAAATAAAAGAACGGATGTTTCCCTCTCTGGCATTAGCAATACCAACCTTGATTTGTAGTATTTTATTTAATTTAGCATGTGCGTTAATTTTGTTATTGTTTTTAAATACGTATTTAGATTTTTATGGGGTCATGTTCTGTTTATTATTACTGTCTATTTCCTCCTTATTTTATATTGTGGTAGGACAAGCGGTGTTTGCTAAGAGTTTGTTATTGTTTCCTATCTCAGGGTATACCCCAGGGTGGGGGAGTATTAAGTTTTTGATCTTACCGGTGGTATTAGGGGTGTTAGCCAATGTAGGAGCTGGGGTACGTTGGTATCGTGCCTTATTTGTAGAAGAATGGCACAAAGAATATGTCCGAAATGCTAGAAGTAAAGGTTTAGGGGAGTGGAAAATTTTATGGACGCATGTATTGCCTAATGCCATTTTACCCATTTTAACCAGTGTGGTCGCGATTTTACCGTTGTTGTTTTTAGGGAGTTTGTTATTTGAATCTTTCTTTGGGATCCCAGGACTGGGAAGCTATACCTTGGAAGCTTTGGAACAACAAGATTTTAGTGTGGTGCGGGCTATTGTGTTTTTGGGGACAGTTTTATATTTGATAGGGTTGTTGTTGACAGATGTGAGTTATATCTGGGCAGATCCTAGAGTGCGTTTATCATGAGGTGCTTATGATCTGGTTATGGTCTGACCTTTTGTTATGGGCAATGGTGGCCAGTGCACTACTGGGCTTAGCACATTTACTACAATCTGCTCCGGGGCGGTATAAACTATATTTGTTATTTAACCAAAAAAGAGTAGTTTTTGCAGCGGTATTATTAGCGTTTTATGTAGTGATTGCCTTATTGGACTCTATACATTGGGTAGATGCGCATCATCATACCATTAGCGTGTTGGATGTGTTATTTAACACAGTGATTCAAAACGAAGAAGTAAGTTATTCAGCTCCTTTTGCAACTCAAAGTTTAATTTTTGCTAAAGCAACGGTGGCACAGGATACAGCCTATCCATTGCTCGTTCATACTGCGCAACAATCATGGCGTACTTTACAAGAAAGTCTTTGGCTTGCGATAGGGGTGAGCGGTATCGCATTCATGGTTCTTTTACATTGTGTTCCTCATAAGACCTTAGCCTTTAGTTTAGGGTTTATTGTCGTGTTGATTACCTTTATGGTCGTATTGGTGCCGCATTGGCATGTGTTGGGGACTAATAAAATTGGCGAAGATGTATTGTATTTGAGCCTCAAAGGCGTACGTACCGGGATGTTAATAGGGGTAGTCACCACCTGGTTTATGTTACCCTTTGCTTTAGGTTTAGGGATATTAGCAGGCTATTGTAAAGGTTGGGTGGATGATGTGATTCAATATATTTATACCACGCTCAGTGCAATTCCAGGGGTATTGTTAATTGCTGCTAGCTTGTTAACTTTACAGAATTTTTTTGAGCAGGCATTAGTGCAAAACACCAATGCAGTGGAAAGGGCAGATAGTCGGCTGTTACTTTTATGTGCGTTATTAGGAGTTATGAGTTGGACGACTTTATGTAGGTTGGTGCGTGCACAGACGTTGCAGATTAAAGAGTTAGAGTATGTGAATGTAGCGCGTAATTTACAAATGCCTTTATTATTAATTTTAAAACGACAAATTTTACCTAATATTTTACCCTTAGTCCTTATTACGGTGATCTTAGATTTTAGTGGGCTAGTGCTTGCTGAGGCAGTGTTATCGTATTTAGGGATAGGGGTAGATCCTGCATCTTATTCCTGGGGGACCATGATTAACGGCGCACGCTTAGAGATGGTTAGAGAACCTAGCGTGTGGTGGACGTTATGTGGGGCTTTTGTCGGGATGTTTGGGTTAGTGTTGTCGGTGAACTTGCTGGCCGATGGGGTACAAAAGGTTTGGGATCCAAAAAGGAGAGTACTATGAGCCTTTTAGAGATTCAAAACTTAAAGGTCCATTTAGCACGTGAGCCTCAAACCACTTTAGTTCGTGAGGTGGGGTTTACTGTATCTGAAGGGCAGTGGTTAACTTTATTAGGGAGTTCAGGTTCCGGTAAAACCGTCACTGCGTTGTCTATAGTGCAATTATTGGAAGCAGGGCTGGTGATAGATCCTGTGAGTAAGATAGTCTTTAAGGGACAGGATTTATTAGATTTAAATGCTATACAAATGCGCAAGGTGCGCCGTGAGCAGATCGGAATGATTTTTCAAGATCCAGGGTTAGCTTTAAATCCAGTCCGGACGATTCAGAGTCAATTACAAGAAGCCTATGTGGGTAAAATGACGCCTACACAAGCTTTAGAAGCTGTTCAAATGCAGCATATTCCAAGGGTGTTAGCCGCTTATCCCCATCAGTTATCAGGGGGAATGAAACAACGGATTATGATTGCCATGAACTTGATGCGGGGAGTTGAGTTGTTGATTTGTGATGAAGCCACTAGTGCCTTAGATGCTGCTTTAGTGAATGATTTTTTAAAGTTATTAAAAGCGTTACAAAAACAGTATGCCTTGGGTATTTTATGGATTAGTCATCAATTACATACAGTCCGTGAAGTCACGGATGATTTTATAGTGATGGCTGAAGGGCAGTTGATAGAACGGGTGATTAAAGATAAGTTAGCCAATCATAGTTTACATCCGGTGACACAAAATTTAGTACGTGCCAGTGAGTTAACCTATTTAAATCCACCTGCTACTGTTGCCGTACAGCCCCTATTAACAGTTTCCAATATGACTGTGGGATATCCTCGACATACCTTTTGGGGTAAAAAAGAACACTTTGAAGTGACGGTACAGGATTTTAGGATTCAAAAAGGGGAGATTATTGCACTGATGGGGGGCTCTGGGTGTGGCAAAAGTACTTTTGCGCGCGCGTTGGCAGGATTAACCGCTTATACCGGACAGGTAACGTATAGCAATGGGTTTACCAAAGGGAGTATACAGTGGATCCCCCAAGACCCATTTATGGCTTTTAACCCCAGAAGAACCATCTATCAGTCTTTAGAAGATGCGCTATGGGATACGCCAGATCGGACCCTGCATCAAGCGTTAATAGAGGTTAAAACCATAGCCGTAGGTTTAAAAACAACGTTATTGTCGCGTTATCCGCATGAGCTATCGGGAGGACAAAAACAACGGTTCTCTATTGCCAGAGCCTTACTCAGAACACCGCAGTTACTGATTTGTGATGAAGTGACCAGTAGTATTGATGTATTGCAACAGCAACAGGTTTTAGAATTGTTGCATATGCTCCATCAAACAGAACAGCTCAGTATTCTATTAATTACACATGATGCCGCTTTAGCAGCGCGATTTGCGCATAGGGTAGTGGATTTTAAGACATTGTTAGCTGTTAAAACACAGTAATCACCTATACAAGAAAATATATCGTTTTTTTTTCAAAAACTGTCTTATCCTAGGACAGAGATAGTTATTTAGTTATTGAAAAATAAGCGTGATATTGCTCATGACGAGTGGAGGTGCAGTATGCCTAAAGATCCCGATAAAAAAAATGGTAGTAGAGGATTAGGGGGCCAAAAACGTCCAGGTTCATCACACACTATACGTGCGAAAGATCTAGAAGGGGTAGGTGTTTTTACTTCTCAGGGGGGATTGCAGAAAAGCACGAGCGTGCGTACAATAGATGAGGAAGTTACAGCTTTTGATAATTTATTGAATGATATGCTTGTTGAATATAAAAAAAGGCCATGAGCAAAATACAGTTTAGAAACCAGCAAGACAACCAGCAAGACGACATTGATATTGTGCAACTGATGGATCGATTAAATAGCAATCGGGCAGACTTTGACAACCAGACTGGTCAGTCTATTCAGATTCTAAGTGCTGCTGTATCAGAACAACAAAAAGACGTACATGGAATGACAAAAAAACAGGGCCCTAGAAAGATGGCGGCAACAAAAGCAACAGGTGCGGTTGTTGGTCTTGTCGAACAGAATAAAAACACTGTCGATCTTTTTAGCGCTAAAAAAGTTAGCATTCTGGAATTTGCTCATATTTTTAACAATTTAAATAAATTGAAGAAAGATGAGAAAAATGTGGATGTGTCTTTTATTGCTAGTAATTTTTTAAGTTTGATAGAAAATGGTCAAGATAATTTTGTGATTGCTGCAGTTAAAAAAATGCGAGACAATGAATTTTCAAAACTTGCGGATGCTGTAATCAGTCAGGCAAGGGCAGTATCTTTGGAGTCTGATGAAACGTATAAAAATAAACTGGATAAATTTGTAAGTGATGTGGAGGTGCCTCTTGTAAAACAGACGGGAATGGTGCGCTTTGCAGCGGCAGATCGTGTTGTTACTGCAGCTGAAGCTGCAGCTAAAATGAGTGATGAAAAAAAAGCAAAACCAAGCCGCCCTTAACCCTTCAGGGCGATAGCGAAAATAAAAAGGTGTTTTATTATGATTATCCCACTGAATGCTCGTGCTGTGTATGAAAGAAGCCTACAAGTCTTACATAACTTGTCGCGTGGCTATTATGCTTCAGAAGATTATCAAGATGTTCTTGAAAAAATGTTTGGGGTGCGTGAAAATTTTAAGAGTGCTGTTTTTGAAGAGCTGGAGGAAGCTGTAGGTGATTTGAATGTTTCGATTCAAGATCAAAAAGAATGTTTTGAAATGTGTTTGGGGTATGGTTTTTTAGAACCTGCAAAATTATTGCTTGAAAATAATCCTGCATTACTCAATGAAAAATATGGTAACCCTGCTGTGGGTATTTCAGACTTTTTGCATGGGGTTATTACGGACTATAAAGCCAAAGAGCTTTTTGATAAACCTGAGTTTGCCAGTATTAGTGCGGGATTTAAAGAAACCTTTCATTATTTTACCAGAATTCAAAATATTCCTGTTACGCCTTCTGTTATTCAAGCACAAGTGGTTGCTGGCATAAATCCAAAAGAGAGTGCTGAAAACAAAGCAGTATTGGTGTCTGTACAAAATTCTATTGAGAATCTTTTAAAGAAATATCAGTATTTACGTCCAGGTGCTATTCCTCCTTCGGGAACTACGAGTTATGAAGCCTTTAGGGGTTGGGTGAGTGACTTGAAAAAAACACGAGGACAGGAACCTTTAGTGCAAGAGGCGATTGAATCTTTTGAAGCAGTGTTGGATGCTAAAACAGACACTGAACATTATATGGATGCTGCTGAAAAAAACAGAAAAACCCTTTATGGGGCTTATCGTTTTGTAGTAAGAGATACTAAGCAAAAATTTACGATGCAGGATATTTTTGCGCTTATTTGGCAATCTATACAAACAGAAGTTCCTTATATAGAACGTCAAGAGTATTTAGAACGTTGGGTCTTTGCGATGCAAGAAGCTGCGCATGCGCATGAAGAAGGCAAGAATCCGGTTGTAGGTTTTGAAGATACAACGCATGGTTGTTCTAATGCAATGATTAATCCTAGTATTGCTATTTTAGCCAGTATTAAAACTTTTGCAGAAGCGAATGAGGTTCAAGTAAATTATGCGAATCCTCAAACGATGAGCGAAAAGGCCTTCCATGGTTTTTTTGCAGATAAAATAGAACAACAATGGAATCAAGCAGGGTTAATAGAAAGAATGCGGTTGCGTAGAAAAATGGAAGAGTGGGTCGCAAAGCCAGGTGAAGGTATTCCGGATGATTTTTATAATGAAGATATGAAGCAATATCTTATGGAAGAACTAAAAAAAGAATATCAGGCTTTAATGCCCGCAACAGAATTGAAGCAAATCTCAGAAGAGATTGTTGAAAATTTAACCTATAGAGGTGCACCCCCATTTCGTCTAAAACAGTTATTGATGCAAGAAGTGGTCAATGATTTTGTGGAAAGACGAGGTCTGGATGTACACTTTTTAAAAGAAGTGTTGTTGAAGGCTCGGGGAAAGCAAGCAACATCGGAAGGGGTCTGGGGTAATAAAGCGGAACTTTGGAAAGGTTTCCTGAAGGATAAGTTTGTGGCGTTGTTTCCTTATCAAATCACCCAAGAAGAAAAAAATAGTTATAAGACAGTAATCTTAGAAGCAATTAGAAAAAAAATATTACAGATTATTCAGGAAAAAGAAAAAAGTTCTGCGTCTTCTGCTTCTAAGCGACCTGTGACTGGTAAGTCTGCTGATAAGTCTGCAGGTGAACGGGTGTCAGTTACTCAAAAACCTACTATTGCTTCTGCTGCAAAGGCAAAGCAACCTACAGTAGGACCTTCGAGTTCTAGCAAGCCTGCAAAGCCTACAGTCGTTGCATCAAAGGGTAAGAGTACGGGGACTTAGCGCTACACCTAAAATATAGCTGCTGCTTTTTTTAAAACGGCTTATATTAACTAGAGACTAGTTACTATTCTAGCTAGAGGTGTAAAGATGCAGATACAAGCTTTTTTAGAGAGTTTAAAGATTGATAGCCGCTTTGGTTTTATGGAAACCTTCGAGAAGGCACGTTTAGCGGAAATGCTACCGGAGTTGCATCGCGCTATTAATGCAGATGCTGAAAAAAGAATGATCGGCGCCAGTGATAGTTATAAAAAGCTACTAGAGATTGTGCGGGATAGCGATCTGCGAGAAGTAGAAACGGGTGCAAAAATAACACTTTTTAGTTTAGATCCAGTTTATTTTTCAGACCGATTGACGCAAGCATTAGAAATGGGGTCTGTGGATAATGTGAGAGATATTCTTGGGTACATCATACTGAGGTCTAAAGACTTGAAACATTCCGATGAGAGGATTAAAAATACCTTAGGGGGTATAATTAATGAATCTGTTTTAAAAAGTGCTCAAGAAGCTTTTGTGAATAGGCTTGGGTTTGTTTCTGATAATATGCTGCGGATGATGATTAAAGCTTATTCGGTGACTAATCCTGGTTTTGAAAACATGAGTGATGCCGTTAAAGAGCTTTTCAAAACCGTCATGGATAAAATTTATAATACGGATTTGTTGTATACGCAACGCTATAGAGATCATCCGAGTGAAATATACTCTGCTTTGAAAACGGCATTGAAGGGGTATGGTTTTAATATGGAAAATAAGATTTTTTATTCCCAAGCTTTAGATCTTGCAAACATGCATATTAAACAAATGTCTCCTGTTGTTACCCCTCCTTTGGTTTTACCGAAAGATCCTTATACTCCTGTGAAAAGACGTTCATCTAAAGAGGCTGCTGAGGTGGAGGCATATAAAGAAATACAACAGTTGTTAGAGGAGGAAAAAGCAGTTACTAGGGATTTGATAAAAAAAAGAGGGGGGCTGGAACAAAAGTTGAATGAGGTTGTTCAGGAGATAGAGAAGCTAAATACGGTTCGGGAAGCGCATAAAAATATTAACCGCAATAATAAAGGATTAGCAAGATCTGCGCGTTCTCATCATTTAAAATTTGTGCGTGATAATATGGGGGATTCTTTACAAAAAGATAGTCAAGAAAATTTGGGTGCTATTAAAGAGATTGGGGGCAGAATTTCAGTGTTGGAGAAAGAAAAAAAAGAACTGGAGAATGCACTGCATCGCGTAGTCTTGGGGATTGCAAAAGAGCCCTCAGGTTCAGCATTGTCTATGAAGGCGCATTCAGTGTTGTCACACCCCTCCAGTGTGTATACCCCAATACAAAGAACAGGTTCTCTAGTGGGGGTGAATCCATTGACTAGTACAGAACCTACCAGTATGCTTATTGGGCCTACTCCAGGATCTAAAAAAAAACATCCAGCAAGAAAAAAATAAATTAAGGGTTATTTATGCCAGGCATGGTTAAAGAAAGCGATTGGAATGGCTGCGAATACAACTATGATGTTTTATATAGTTACGCTGCAGAGGATCCTCAGTATACCTCAACATCTTTGGTGATTGCTGCGTGGCATAGGATGGAGTTGCTTAATGCTTCCTATGTTGAGTTTTATGTTGCGAACCCTCAGCAGTTAGCTGCCTTTGATGTAGAAGCTCAGCAGTCTTTTTTGCGGTATTGTATTTTATACGCACCCTTTAACTCAGTCACAGCGTTTATTGAGGCAGCGCATAAGGATGTCTTAACTGGAACGTACGGTCAAAAAAACGAACCTTTGATTGATTATTGTTATGGGTTATTAGAAGACTTAAAAGCGACTCAGCTTTCTGATGCACCCACTTTGCGAGAGCAAAAAGAAAAATATCAAAAGATAGTAGACTACCTAATACAAGAAAAGGGTTTGCGTATTAGTGCTGCAACGATGGCTACACAGGAAGTAGAAAGCTTGAACCCGCAAGAAAGTGTTGAAAACAAAGCGGTCTTAGTGTCTGTACAGCACTCTATCGAAAAACTATTAGATAAATATGGTTATCTGAAGCCTGGCGCTATTTCACCTGTTAGGACTTCCGCATACCATGCTTTACAAAGCTTTATACAGCAACTGCGGCCTAGTAGTCCTAAATTGAAAGATGCGATAGTTTCTTTTAAAGCCGCGATGAATGCTAAAATTGACGCAAAGAAATATAATAAACGCAGCAGGGAAGAGTTGTATGGGATGTATCGTTTTACGGTGAGCAATATGACGCCCACTAAAACCTTTACGATGCCTGAACTCTTTGTTGTGTTTTGGCAGGCATTGAACGATGTGCGTGAAATTCCCCTGGAAGACAGAGAAGATTTTTTAAACCGTTGGATTGAGGCCATGTATGAGGCCGGTAATTCCCAAGATGCAGAGCATAATTCGGTGATAGATTTTGAAGGTAGTACTGCCGGATGTTCTAATGCCATGATTAATATGAGTGTTGGGGTTTTAGCAAGTCAGCATTCTTGTGTGAAGGTGAACTATGCCAATACAAAAACCATGGAACTTAAAGCTTTTCATGATTTTTTTTCCACATGGGTGATAGAAGCCTTGGCTGCAAAAAAACAAATCGTACAACCCATTTTGGAGGAATGGATTAAAAACCCATTAAATGGAATGCCAGATGCCTTGTATGCGTTACCGGGCTTACAGGAAACCTTAAAAAAACAGTTAGAAGAAGAATATGCTGGTGTCATGCCTGCAGCAGATCTGGAGCGTGAAATTGCCACTGTTATAGAATTATTACCTTTGCGAGGCGATATCCCCCCTCGTGTGAAACATCAACTATTACAAGACAGTGTGGAACAGTTTGTGGTGAGTCAACATTTAAGTGCGGCAGCGTTACAAGATGCACGCATAGAAAGTGAAAAACCTAAAACGAGCGTTACAAAGGTATGGGGTTTAAAATCTACTGATTGGAAAACATTTTTTAAAAATACTCTAAACAGGTTATTGCCCACCACACTTTCTCCAGAAGTACGTCAAAGTTATGAAAAAATAGAACTAGAGGTTGTGAAAGCCTATCTACATGCCCCTGCAAAAAGTAAAGTCATAGAACAAGGCGTCAGTCATAGTCGTCATCCTACAGGTAAGCACTTACCTCCCTTGACTGTTCCTAAAAAATAAATTTCTTAAGCGGAGAGATAGGCCTTGCGTTGTTTTTCAGGAAGCCGTTCGATGGCATAGCGCAACATGGTACGGGGCATTTTGGTGACGTATTTGTCCAAAAATAGGTGTAGGGTCTCTACGTCTTTTTTACCGACTTCTCGGAGCATCCATCCGGTGGCTTTATGCATGAGGTCTTCTGGGTCCTCTAAGAGCCTTCTTGCGAGTTTGAGGGTCCAGTCATGGCTATCCTGCTTAATAAAATACCAAGTGGCTACGATGGCAATACGGCGTTCCCAGAGGTCATCTGAGGCTGCAAGTTCTAGCAACAGGTCTTTTTTACGCTCCCATAAGTGTGCACCTACAATCCAATGGGCTGAACTATCGACCAGGTTCCAATTATTGACCTGGGTGCGATGCTCTAAATAACATTGATAGTAATGTTCTTTATCTTGTGGCGTATCCGCCTTTTGGTATTTATTCACTAATATAAATAAAGCTAATAAACGTTCTTCATTAAATTTGGAGTGCAGCAGTTGTAAACAGGTTTTATCCGACAACACAGCATACGTACGGGCCAGTTGTCTTAGGGTAGGTACGGTTGTCCCTAAAAAGCGATCATGCGCACTGTATTCACCAGGGCCCGTTTTAAAAAAACGGGCCGCTTGTTCAGGAGTCTTTGTAGTGAGATCTAGCAAGTGTTGATGAACACTTGCATAGGTAGGTTGTCCCATAGTTAGATTCAGAGCTTAATACGTGCCATTTGCTTGAGGAAGAGTTTGGCATTATTCATAGGCATCAGCAAGCTATGCACGCCTTTAGCCGGGAGTGCGCTTAAAGTGCGATAGGCAGGGTTGAGCTTTTTGATTTCTTGTACAGACATCTGCGCTAATTCTGCAATACGCACAAAACTCATAGGGTGCTTAATAGCCACTGTCATGGTTTTAGGTGTGCTTTGGGTATCGGGTAATACGATGTTGTATTTTTCAGGATGTGCAACGATTTCCGCCAAGGCTAATAACTTAGGAACATAGTCTTTGGTTTCTTTAGGTAAAGCCAAATCCGCAAACCCTGTTTTTTTACCCGCACGATAATTTTTACGAATTGCTTGTTCAATACGACCTTCACCAGCATTGTAAGCAGCTAAGCTATGGGACCAGTTCCCTTTAAAACGGGCATTGAGATATTCTAAATAGTTAAGGGCCGCATCAGTTGAATCTACTAAGGCAAAACGACCATCATAACCACCATTCACGGTGATCCCAAGATGACGCCCCGTTCTCGGCATGATTTGCCATAAACCGCCAGCACCTTTTGGAGATCTTGCGACAGGATTAAAAGCACTCTCAATCATCGGTAGTAGCGCCAATTCTCCTGGCAGTCCACGTTTTTCTACTTCCGCAACAATGTGTTGTAAATAAGGCATTGCTCTTTTAGCCATGGCCTCTAATTGTTCTGGGTGACGTTTGTAGCGTTGCACATGATATTTAATACGCGCAGAGTATTCAGTTGATTGACTCATAGAGAATTGCGCACGTAAACGTTCCCATAAGGGATGGGTATCCGTTTCTGTGTTACCTTTATTACTTAATGTTAACAACAAAAGCAGCACACTGATTATTAGTATATTACGTACACTGTGCATGGTATCACTTGGCACATAGGACGGTATGAGTTGCGTCATTACTTATCCAACTTTCCAAATAACGAGGTGCCATTGTACCATAGTTTGAAAAAAGTATAGGCGCACGCACACGCGTTGTTTTTTAGGAGTGAGATTTTGTGAATCTTTTTATGATTTTTTTTTGCATGTAGCGTTACAGCGTACTTGCTAAGTCGGCCACTGGTTAGGTTTTAATTGTAATAAAAATTTTTCTACCGGATAACATAAAACACCGTCTTTCATAATCTGTTCTTTTCCACGATATAATAATATAGGCGTTGCTTCTGGGTAGTCTGATATAAACGTTTTGAGGGCCTTGATGTCATTTGTATTGATTTTAGTGCTATGTTTAACCTCTATAGCATAAAACGTTTCTTCTCCATAAATAATAAAATCAACTTCAGTGCCAGAAGGGGTTCGCCAAAAATAACATTTTAAATCTCTATCTGAATAATCACACCAGGCCTTTAAGTTTTGCAATACTAAACCTTCTAAAGCAATCCCTGGGATTTCATCAACGCTATCAATAGGACCCTTAGGGCGCAGATGGTAATAAACACCACAATCAAATAAATAAAATTTAGGGTGTTGCACATGTGCACGCTTTGCCCTTTTGGTAAATACTTCTAATTTGTACCCTAATAATAAATCTTCCAATATGGAGATATAATTTTCAATAATTTTTCTGGAAACTTGGCAGTCTCTTGCAATATTCGTAACATTCAGTATACAACCATGTGAGAAACTTATCGTTTCTAAGAAACGAGAAAAAGTGCCCAACTCCCTAACCAACCCTTCTGATTGTACTTCTTCTTTTAAATATAAACTGATATAAGCAGCCATTTTTTTACTGGGTTCTGGCGAGCTTAGAATTAAAGGGATTAATCCATTTTTAAGTGTTGTGTTTAAATCAAAGGCTCCTTCTAATTCAGAGGCCATAAACGGATGAAAATGTGTCAATAAAGCACGACTTGCTAATAAATTGACGCCCGTTCGTTTTAATTTTCTTGCACTTGAGCCTGTTAAAATAAATTGATGTGTTTTGTATTTTTCTATGAGATCATGGACGCCATCTAATATTTTAGGTGCTTTTTGTACCTCATCAATAACATATTGTGTAATATGGGGATTGCCCTCTAGCAATGCTTTCAGGTGCCCAGGATTTGCCAGGCAAGTTCTGTAACTTTCTTCATCTAGTAAATTAATGACTATTGCCTTAGGGAAGTTTTGAGCTATCCAAGTGGATTTTCCTGTCCCTCTGGGCCCAAATATAAAAAAACTAGCATTATGCCTGGGAGCTTTAAAAAAGCGCTTATGGAGATGCATTTTGGTTTAATGCCCCCTTTTGGTTCAAAAACTATCCTGCCAGGCGCATATTTGGTCCAAAAATTAACCTGGTGGGTTAAAAATAGAGAATGCTTGACTAAAATACAATCAATATGGATGCAAAAGCAAGCAAGTTAACGTTCTAAAGTATAGATATAAGGTCAAGTCAGCGTCGAGAGGTGCCTCTTGTTGTTTGCCCTAGGTAGTGTCCAGTAGGCTCTGGTGTTCTGTGAGTAACGCGATTAAGATGCAAAGATGAGTATCTGACACATTGCGATAGCTTTGATGCATTCATTAGCGGCTTGGCAAAGATGTTTAGCGTTACCTTTAGGGCAACAAGTTTTTGCGGCTGAACAGGCCTGCTTGCGACAATTATTGCCGACGTATACCCATGGTGTATTGTTGCAGGTGAGTGATCCTTGGTTTGGGGAATGGATGGGGGAGCTCAATGCTGCTTCTCGTATTTTATTACACCATGCGGATGTCCATGCACAGCCATTATCATTATTGCGAGGGAAGTGGGATGCATGGCCGGTCCAGAGTGAGTCTGTTAACATTGTTTTATTGTTACATGCTTTAGAAGATGCAGCGCGTCCCCATGAATTGTTACAAGAAGCTTATCGTGTGTTAAAGCCTGAAGGGCGTTTAATTATTAGTTACTTTAATCCTTGGAATTCTTTTAGTTGGAAACCTGGGCAATATTTTCATAAGCTATATGCCTTAAAAAAATGGTTACAGCTTTTAGATTTTGAGCTGGAACAAAAACAGGGGGTTTTTTATAGACCCTTGTGGTATCCTGCCGCAGCACAACAGTTATCATTTTTAGAAGCTTGGGGAAGGGTAGGTGTGCCTTTAAATCCTGTTACATGGGTCTTGAGTGCCCGAAAGCGTGTTATCCCGCTAACCTTGGTCGGTCGTCTTTTACATGCGTGGAAGGTGCCGACTTTCAAGACTGTTCCTACTGCATCCGTGAGAGGGATTTGTGAAGGCAGTTAGTCTTTATACCGATGGTTCTTGCAAAGGTAATCCTGGTCCTGGGGGCTGGGCATTCTTATTGCGACATGATGCGCATGAAAAGACGCATACTGGGGGAGCTGCAGAGACTACCAATAATCGTATGGAATTGCAGGCAGTGATTGAGGGGTTAAAGGCTTTAAAGACACCTTGTAAGGTTGCGATTTATACCGATTCTCAATATGTTTGTAATGGCATGAAGACATGGATTAAGGGTTGGCAGGCTAAAAATTGGCGCACCGCGAATGGTAAGCCGGTAAAGAATCAAGATTTATGGCAAGATTTATTACAAGCCATTGCGACGCATGAGGTGCATTGGCATTGGGTGCGTGGGCATAATGGGCATGTAGAAAATGAGCGCGTGGATGAATTAGCCCGCGCGGCAATGGAAAAATTCGCTTAATAATTTAGGACAATTACATGACAAGGTATGTTTTTCTCGATACTGAAACCACGGGGATTTCTCACGCAGATGGGCACCGTATTATTGAAATTGCGGCATTGGCGATGGAGAACCGTCGTTTAACAGGGGAGAAGTTTCACAGTTATTTTAATCCCAGAAGAGCGATAGATCCTGGGGCGCAGAAAGTGCATGGTATTACTTTAGATTTTTTAAAAGATAAACCATTTTTTGAAGATTGTGTTACGGAACTGACAGCATTTTTAAAGGACAGCACTTTAGTGATTCATAATGCGCCCTTTGACGTAGGCTTTATGAATGCGGAATATCAAAGAGTGAATCCTAACTTTAAGTTATCAGACTATTGTCCCGTGATTGACACCTTACAAATTGCGCGTGCTAAGTATACGGGGCAGAAGAATTCTCTAGATGCGTTATGTAAGCGTTTTAATATTTCGTTAGCAGATCGTACTTTTCACGGTGCGTTATTGGATACGCGTTTATTGGCAGATGTGTATTTTGCATTAACTGCAGGCCAAGAGAGTATGTCGTTTGGTGAACATTCCACGACACATAATAGTGCGACAAAGGCAGCTCCTAAAGTGGCAGCAAAACCTTTGGCGACTATTCATCCTGTAAAGCTCACAGACGAAGAAAAGGCATTGAGCTAAAAGAGATGAGCGTTTATGATGAGATGGGCCGCGATACTGGCAAAATAGCCCAGTAGAATGGCCCAAATCCAACGTAGGTGTGCCCAAAATGTATAACTTGGTGCAATCCCCATAAGTCCAATTCCTGCAGCAGAGCCAATCGATAAAAGGCTACCGCCAATACCAGTGGTTAAGGTAATCAACAGCCATTGTCCTTCAGACATTACTGGCGACATGGTAATGACACTGTAGATCATAGGAAGGTTGCCTAAAAAAGCACCAATCACGCCAATTAAGGTATTAGCGACAGTAATGCCGTGAGCTCCTAGACTTACAAACCACTCTAAGTAGATTTTATGGGACAGTAGTTCTAAATACCCTAAGGTAGACAAGCCACCGATACAGATTAAAATCCCATAGAGAAATAATAAAGTATCCCATTCAATGGCTTGTAAATGAGAGAAGATGTTAAAGACGTAATCACTGTGGGTATGGCCTGGGGTTTTTTTAGTACTGAGTTTGTAGCCATAGAACATGAGTCCGCCTAAACCAAAGAGCATCCCAAGTACGGGGGGTAGGTGATAACAATGGTGAAAGAGGACTGCACAGGTGATGGTTGCTAGGAACAAAAATACAATCATCCCTGCACCTGGTTTAAGTATAGTAGTGGTGGTTTGTGGTTCAGGTTGTGCTTTAGGGATCACAAATTGTAAAAAGAATGCTGGTACGAGGAAACTAATAAAGCAGGGGATCCCTAAAACAAAAAAATCAAAGAAAGGCAGTATGCCTTTTTGCCATACGATTAGGGTGGTGAGATCTCCAAAAGGGCTAAAAGCACCCCCAGCATTAGCGGCAACGACTACGTTAACACAACCGGGAACAATGAATTTAGGATGATCTTTACCTAGGGCTAGAATAATTCTGCCCATTAAGAGTGCAGTGGTAAGGTTATCGGCGATAGGTGAGATAAAGAAAGCTAATATCCCTGTAATCCAAAATAAGCTTTTAAAGCTGTAACCGGCTTTGACCATTTTGGCGTGAATAGTGGTGAATACACCGCGTTCTTCCATGCAGTTTATATAAGTCATAGCCACGACTAAAAAGAAAAATAGTTCTGAATATTCTAAAAAAACGGCTTTGAAGGCGCTTTCTGCAGCGATGCTAGATTCGCTTAAGCCTAAATGTGCAATTAATACCCAAATGATTCCTGCGGCAATTAAGACAGGTTTAGACTTGGAGAGGTGTAGATATTCTTCTAGAAGAACCACACAGTAGCTAATACCAAAAATAGCTAAACAACTTAAAGCAATAGGATGGGTGAGCATTAGTGCGCCTCTTTTTTGTGTAGATGGGGAATAATATACCATGTTAGTAATAATAGTGCGCCTAGTAGCACTATCGATAGTAGGCCTAAGGTTTTTTGAAAGGCCCAGAGGTCTAAGGTATAGAGTTCTGGTGTTGTAACTTTTTTGTCAATTAACTTACCCATTAAAGGTTGAAATAAAGCACCACAGGCCATAATACACATATTTAAAAAACCAATAGCGGTGCCTGAGAACTCAGGGTGCCAATTTTTAACAAAAGTGAAACACAACAACATATGACTGGCACAAAAACCATATAGTACTAACAACACAATGAGCCATACAAACTGTGTCGGGGGGTAAAAAATAATCAGGCTAAATAAGGTTAGGGTAGAGAGCATAAAGATTTTTAAGAGTTGTGGCCAGCGGTGGGGGCCGAGTTTTGCTGCGAGTATGCCTATGCTGGGTCCACCAATACCAATACCGATAAAGACACAAGATAAAGCAAAGGCAGCTTCGGGTTTAGAGAGGCCATTACTCAATATTAAAAAGGGCACACCCCAGAGTTCTACAAATGCAGTGATGGGTACAACAATAGCGCTGGCATATAAGGCCATTTTCCAGGTCATGCGATGGTGGAGCGTTGCTTTGAGCGCAGGTTTAATATGTGCGTAGTGTGTTTTGGGGTGTGTGGGGATGTATGGTACACATAAAAAAAGTAATAACGTTAAAATAAAACCAATAAAGGCTAAGCCCAAGAGTGCTTCGCGCCAGGAAGTGCTATCTACGATCATGGCTAAGGGGCCGCCTCCTAAAATCCCACCTAATACGCCACAGAGATTTGTGAGTCCAACGGCAATAGGAAATGCCCATAATGGGAGTTGTTTAGCTGCCAGGGTTAAGCAGCTTACAAATGCAAAGGCAGAACCCAAACCAATAATGCCTCGTCCTACATAAGCCCATTCAGGGGTGAGTGTATTGCAGATCATCAAGGTCCCCAGTGCAGTCAGACCTGCGGTGAGGGTTAAGATGGTGCGAATAGGGTACAGATCTACCACTAGTCCTGCTGGGATCTGACACAGTGCATAAGCATAAAAATAGGTGGCAGAAAGATGCCCAACTTGACTGGCATTGAGGTTGAGATCTCGCATCCATTCTAAAATCATGGTGCTGGGGCTTACCCGCAAGATGAATTCATAAAGATAAAATAAAAGTGCAACGCCCCAGGTAAACCAGGGGCGTAATAATGACCAATAGTACTGCATTATTAAAAGTTACCAGCCTGCAATCGCAAAGTCATGAAAGAGCTCACCGGCTTTTTCTACTACTTTAGGATTTTGAAAGGATTTTATGAAGACATCAAAGCGTGAATCTTCTTTATCCTCAGTACGTGCAACGATTAAGTTGACATAAGGTGCGTCTTTGGCTTCGCGCGCTAATGCAGTATTGAGATCTAGTTTAGCTTCTGCTGCAAAGGTCGTGTTAATACAAGCTGCATCTAGTTCAGACAGCATACTGGGTAATTGTCCAGCTTCTAAAGGGACAATTTGAAGATTGCGGGGGTTTTTAATCACCATAGCCGGAGTGAGGAGTTCATTAGTTTGCGGTACGGTAATTAAATCATTTTTAGCTAAGAGTTTGATGGCTCTATCAGTATTGGTGGGGTCATTCGGTACTCCAATACGTGCTTGTTGTGGTAATTGAGTTAGGGTTTGTACTTTTGTTGAATATAGACCCATAGGGTATAAAAAGGTTTTACCAATAACGGTTAAATCATAATTATGTTCTTTCATATCACGGGATAAAAAACTTTGGTGTTGAAAGAGGTTAAGATCGATTTCTTTTTTAGCAAGGGCCGCATTAGGCTCATCGTAACTGGCGTATTCTACAACACGCACTTTAAGACCATGGTCTTTTTCAGCGATGAGTTTTGCTGCTTGCACTAATTCAGCTTCAGGACCTTTCATGCATCCAACAACAAGCTCTTTGTGGTCTGCACCACAACCAGCCAGACCTAGGCTTAAACTGAGTATTAGGGCAGTGGTTGCCTGTAATAAACGAGCGCGTATTTCCATATTTGTGACTCCAATAGGTTATCGAGTTCAGGAAGTATAAATTTAGTTGGCTTTCCATCTATGGTAAGCCATACGGAGATTATACAGCAATGGCCTGGTAATTCATTCCCAGTTTGTTACACTTACATAGTATAGGACAAAAGTAATTTAATTAGCTAAGAAATAATATCTATGTTGAACGCCGATACCTTTCATCCGCTTGTAGAGTGGATTCAAAATTACCCGCACTGGGCTGGGTTCATTGTCTTTATTATCACTGTGGCCGAGTGTTTGGTGGGTATAGGATTTTTTGTTCCTGGTGTCTTGCTGATGACCACTATTGGGGCATTAGTCGGCACGGGCGTGTTACCCTTGGGGAGCACATTTTTTTGGGCTGTATTAGGGGCGGTAGTCGGAGATAATATTAGCTTTTGGATTGGGTATGCTTATCGTGAACGTGTTCGCAGCATGTGGCCATTCAAATATTTTCCTTCGTGGTTAAATCGTGGCCAACAATTTTTTAATATTCATGGTGGAAAGAGTATCTTAATAGGTCGTTTTGTGGGGCCTGTACGTCCAATTATACCTGTGGTTGCAGGTATGGTGGGGATGAGTAATACCCGTTTCTTTGTTTATAATTTGTTATCTGGGATAGTTTGGGCCCCTTTGTACTGTTTACCGGGCTATCTGTTTGGGATTGCTGCAGGGATGTTTGATGCACAAATTGGGCGTCGATTAGTAGTGGTGTTGTTAATCTGTTCATTGGTTTTATGGATCGGCTATACGATTTATGCGTTTATTAGTAAACATGCGCGCCGTTTTTTTCATTGGTGTGTGTCTAAAACGTTACATCCAGGAACTCAAGGTTTAATTACCCACAAGACCCTTGCATTAGGAACTTGGGGAATTTTTGTTACCGTATTATGGATTGCATTAGCATTTGGGGTGGGTAGAGATCCAGATATTAGTTGGTTTAATTTTAGCCGTGCTGTACAAACTTTTGATTTAGCATTTGTTTTTTTACCTTTACAAAATTTAGCACATCCATTGTTATTAAGTATTCTAGCTGTTGCTAATATTTTTTGGGCATCTCGTTTGTATCAAGTGCGTACCCGTTACTTAGCATTATTGGCTGGGGTGCTCGCCTTACAATTTATTTTTAACTATACCTTGGCTGGCGTAGATCATCAGCCTTGGATGAACTTATTAGTGGCTGCCTTTTTATATGGCAGTGCTTTTCATTTCTTTTTTGGGCACAGTCCGCAGGCTTTATTGGGGCAGCGTTTGGTGATTGTTAGTATTGTGATTTCAGTACTTTATTTTGGCAGTTTGCCTTTATTGTCTACGCTATTAGGTTTATGGGTAGGGGTAGGATTAGGGCATTTTGCCGTACCCCGAGGGCATACCTTGCCGAGTTGGACGACACGTGCCTCTTATGAGTTAACTATTTTTGTTTTATTTTTATTTAGCAGTTATTGGGTATTAAAACACCCTATGATCCCAACTGAATCTCCTAGTGAATGGCCGGTTGCGTATACACAAACTACTGAAACCAGTTGTGAGCGCGAGAATTTCTGGGGTCGCCCGGTGTGTGACTTAAATGTACGTTATACGGGTAAAACCGCATTTTTTAAGTATTTAGAAAATACCGGTTGGGTGGAGTTGCCACCGACCACACGTTTATTAATGTTGTATTGGTTGAGTGATAATCCAGATCCTAAGGTGCATCCTGAGATTCCTAGTTTTCATAGGCATGAGCTCCCGGATCTTGTTTACGTTAAGCCAACTGCTAGCGGGCGTTTAAGAATTCATTTCTGGCGTACTGAAACCCCGAATGTATGGGTAGGTCAGGTTGTGTCTGAATCCTTGACGCGCATATTAGGAACTTTTAGATGGTACTTGCCACAGTATTATTTAGATCAAGAGGATCTCAAAGCTCAATTTGGGGGTTTTAAAGGAACAGAGAAGTACCTTCCGATGAAGGATGCAGAGTTCCCTGTTCAGTTGTTACTCAAAGATAATGGCACGAGCGCTTAATACTCACCTGGTTTTTTAGGTTTGAGTGAAAACGGATCGTGCTGATGTCTTTTTTTCTTGTTAGGTTCTTGCTCCGGTGTTAGCTTGAGCTGTTGACTCAGTAACAGATATTTTTTGAGTAAGCTAGGCACTTCCGGGACGGGTTTAAATTCATGCTTTGGATTTAAAGCTTTATCTACATGAAATAAAATAGTTTTGTTCAGTGTTAGGGATTGCTGTGCATTCTCTAATTTTTTATTATTCTCCACCAAATTTTTTAAGCTTAAAGCTTGGTCTAATAAGACCTTTTGCAAGGTCTCATAATCTTTTTTGGTAGGATTAGGCTTATTTTGCAATTCCTTTAAAAGTGTTTCTAGGTCACGAGGGTTGAGCGTGGTCATGATAGGTCGCCTCATTATTATCACAGTGATATATGGAAGTTTAGGCTATTTTGTAGATTTGGGTGTTTTTTTGTACTCATCATGTCCATAGTGATCTAAATCTATGGATAGTATGGGCACTTATTGGAGTGGGTTGTAACTGATTGAATATGTACCCAATGTCTTTTATCGAATATTTGGTTGCCTTCCTATGTCGCAGGTCTTTTTACAAGAAGAGGATTAAGGTGTTGCAGGCAGCATCTAAACTCCCTATTCTATAGAGGGTCGGTTTGAGCATGTCGTAGAAGCTTGAAGATTAACTGTTTTTTTTGCGTATATGTTGCAATATTGTGATGGAGAAGGTTCTATGCGCCTTACTGAAAAACAAATTAATGCCATTAAAAGGGCATTTAAAAATATTTTTTCAGAGTCAGATCATATATGGCTTTTTGGGTCACGTGTGGACGATGCTAAAAAAGGTGGAGATATTGATTTGTATATTGAAACAGATTATGCAGATTATGCGGTGATTGCAAAAAAGAAAATAGATTTTTGGGTGGCTGTTGCTTTTGGCAGAAGATAATGCGCCTGCATTTATCGATAAATTAAATCGGTTAGAAAAAAAATAGGGTATTTAGAAGATACGCAGAGGTGGTTAGATTTGCGTGAAATCCGCAATAAAGTGGCACATGATTATCCAGATGATACGGCTACGCTAGTGGCTGACCTCAATAATTATGTGGTACAAGCAAAAGCATTGCTTGTTTTTTGGGAGGCGTTTAAACATAAAGTGCAAGCACTTCCTGGTGCGATTTAGCTAAAATGTATTGAGTATTAGGTCAGGAAGGGTTTGGCGACATCTGCTCTGTCTGTAAAAATTCCAGCAATGCCTTGTTCTTTATATTCCTTCGCCTTCTTTGGATCATTCACGGTGTATAACAGCACAGGAACTTGTTGTGTGAGTTGGGTAATAAGTGCTGCGTCCAGGGCTGTATGATCTGTATTGAGTGTTGTTGGGGATAATTGTTTGACGGTATTTAATACATCTGGGGTAAAAGTTTCACACAGCACCCCAATTTGCGTAGTTTTATCAAGCGAGCGCACTTGTTCCAGTGTTTCATGACAAAAACTCGAAAAACACAGCATTTGTGTTTTTTGAAAAGCAGCGGATTGTTTTAAAAGGTCACGTAATGCAAATTCTGGCATTTTTGCATTGAGTTTGATTTCAATATTTACATTTAGACCCAATTGGCCACAGGTTGTTAAGGTTTCGGCTAAGGTTGGGATTTTAGCACCTCTAAATTGTGGCCCAAAATAACTACCTACTTCTAAAGTTTTCACTTGTGCTAAAGTCAGTGCTGCGATGGTGAGGGCTTCTTTGGTTTGTGCCACACGTTGAGTATCATCATCGTGAAAGAGAACCCATACGCCATCTTTTGTCAGCTGTATATCAAACTCTACCCAAGTTAGTCCATTTTCTTTTGCGACCTTAAAGCCTTCTAAGGTGTTTTCAGGGGCATGCTGTGCAAGACCTCTGTGCCCGAGTACAATGAAGCCAGTAGGAGCAACCATATGAGCACCTGTGTCTGAGTTTAGTCACTATCTTTCTATTATAGCCCAGGGTGGTGTGATCTTCGCGCCAACCCAGCGAAGTGTGCGGTATTTAACGGAAAAATTTTTGGGTGCTCAAAAAGCGGCAGCACAGCCACCGATTTATACTTTTAATAGTTGGTTAACTAAAAATATATTGCCACAGCTACCTGTTTCGCCCATTATTTTAACCGCCTGGCAAAGCGGTCGTTTATGGCGGCAGGCCTTACAAACGGTCGCAGCACATGCGTTATGGTCTGAATCAGCAATGGTAGCAGACTTACAAAAAGCTTTTTATAACACGGTATTATGGGGCTTGGATTGGAAAGACTATAACCCTGAGAGTGTTGAAGTTCAGCTGTTTCAGCAAGTGGTACGTACATATTTAGCACAACGTCCAGCGGGGACGATAGAGACTGTAGAGTTATATGCTTGGTTACAGCAAATCACGATTGCATTACCGCCTTGTATGGGATGGCATGCGTTTGAGGACGATCCGCCAGCCTTAGCGGCATTAAAAGCACGATGGGCAGCGCTTGGGGTAGTACATACCTCATTAGGATTAGGATATGAGGCTGCTACAGTCACGCTACAGGCTTATGCGGATGAACCGCAAGAGTGGTGGGCCGCTGCGCTGTGGGCACAAGCGGCTGTTGAACGGGGGCAAAAGTCTGTGGCGGTAGTGGTGCCCACTTTAGCAGAACATCGTCATACGATTGAGGCGATTTTTACGGAAGTGTTGCATCCTACGTTACGCATGCAATTGCATGGGTATGGGCAGCGGTTGTTTAATATTTCTAAAGGGGTGCCTTTATTACGGTTGCCCTTAATACAGCATGCTTTAGAGGCTTTAAAAAGTTATTTTCAAAACACGGATTTTAGGCCTATCCCGGTACTGTTGTCACAGTTTGCCCATTATTTGAATGAGCAACCTTGGATCCAACGGGCATTGAATAGTATGGAGTATCAGTATTGGCAGCGTTGGCAAGCGTTATGGCAGGCGTTGTTGGTAGAGGGGCCTTTATTGGGGGACTGGAATGCGCCCTTGTTATTGCATGCCTTAGAAGAGCTCACGAGAGAGACGGAGTTTCAGCCGCAGAGTTTTCATGAACCTATACAAATTTTAGGGGTGTTAGAAGCAGCGGGATTAAGTTTTGAGGCATTGTTTGTGACAGGGTTAACGCAAGATCAGTGGCCAGCCCGTGCAGATCCTAGTCCTTTTATTCCTTATACCCTACAAGTGCAGCATCAAATGCCACATGCAGATGCAACTCGACAATTAGATTTTGCACAAAAGGTCTTTCAACGATTTATACAATCCGCCCCTACGGTAGTGTTGTCTCATGCAACAATGGTCGCACACCGTGCAGTGATGATGAGTCCATTGTTACAAAGTTATGGGGTCCCTGTGGTAACAGCGGTCAATATGATCCGAGATAGGCCGGCATTAAGCTGGCAAACCGTTACTTCAACGGCTGTACCCTTTGAACCCTGTGACTATGATAAAACCTATAGTGTGCGTAGTTTGCAGTTACAAAGTGACTGTCCGATTAAAGCTTTTTTAACCTTAAGGGTAGAGGTACCAGAGACGATAGATCCGACCTTAGGTTTGAATCCTTTAGAGTTTGGGAGCTTGGTGCATAAAGTGCTCTATCAGGTAGGTAAAGCGATACAGGCGGGTCCGGTATTTGAAGTACAAGCGTTATTACATAGTGCTTATACGCAAGCTTGGCAGAGCATTAACCGTACTTTGCCTACATGGGCTGCTGCGCTAGAAGAAGAACGGGTTTTAAAACGTTTAACACCCTATGTAGAAAATGAAGTCACACGTCAGGACATACAAATTGTTGCACTAGAGAGTGGGGTTAAGACGCAATTTGCCGGTTTATCCTTTAGTGTACGGTTTGATAGGGTGGATAGAACGACAGACGGCGCCTATTTAATTTTAGATTATAAGACGGGTACTTTAGGAAGTTTGTCAGGGTTGATGAGTGCGCGTCCTAGGGATGTACAGTTTCCTTTATATTTTAGTTTGCAGCCTAATAAGTTTCAGGGTTTTATGTGGGTGGGGTTAGCCCGTACGGGGTATACCTATAAGGGGATGGGGAAGGGGTGTAACTTTTTAGATCCATGGGAAACTGCGGGGATACCAGAAGCTAATTATGAGACGGTTACGACACAGTGGCAGCAAGATATGCAAGCTTTAGCAGAGGATTTACAAAAAGGATTTTGGACTTATACACCGCGTGAGGGGAAACAAACTTGTCAACGGTGTCATTTACAACGGGTTTGTCGGGTGGTGTTGCATGCAGGCTGATGTTCAAGTTCGAGAAGCAATCAAAAATCCACGTATAGCCTTTAGTGTGCAGGCGCCAGCGGGCTCGGGTAAAACCTATGCGTTGGTGCAGCGTTTTTTAAGTTTATTAACCAACGCTGTGACGGAGCCTGAACAAATTGTGGCTTTAACTTTTACCCGAAAAGCAGCTCAGGAAATGCAGCATCGTATTTTACAGGCTTTAGAAACGGATGAAAAAGTTGCGGCTAAAGATCTGAGTATGGGATGGGACTTGCGTAATAATCCTAATCGTTTACGTATTTTAACGATTGATGCGTTTGCTTTAGAAATTGCCCAACATAGTCCTTTTGCCAGTCAGTTAGGCACGCAATGGGATTTAAGTATGGCACCCCAGCGTTTATATACGTTGGCAGTGGAGGCATATTTTAAAGCGCAGTGGGAGGCACCTGAGGCAGGTTTTGTGACGTTGTATCGGTATTTTGATCATCAATTAGAGACTTTACAAAGTTTATTGGTGGCTTTATTAGCACATCGAGATCAATGGGCAGGCTTATATCGTCAAGGCTGGCAGCGAGATTTAGCGCAAAGCCAAAGACAGGCTTGGGATTGTTTTGTGGCTGATAAAATTCTAGGGTTGGAGCAGTCATTACCGAGTGTGATGCAAATTGCGCTTGAAGAACTGTGGCAGATGCATATTGCGCTTGTAGGTCCTGCGGCTAATTCCCTAGCACGTTGGCAAGCTTTGGGGGCATTGTTTTTAACGAAAGAGGGAACCTGGCGTAAACGCGCAGAGTTTGGGGCGTATAAGGCGGTAGATCCTAATTCTGTATTGTTGAAGGATTTTAAAAAAGAATGGAAAATCCTACATCAAGAATTAGGGGGGATTACGCATTTACCACCTATTTGGCAAGCCGTCCTGGCATTGCCACAACAGTTATATTTAGAAGAAGCGCAACCCTTATGGGAAGCCTTATCAAGCGTATTAC
Organism: uncultured Francisellaceae bacterium; assembly: GCA_964524705.1. Lineage (GTDB taxonomy): Bacteria > Pseudomonadota > Gammaproteobacteria > Berkiellales > Berkiellaceae > CAZGDB01. Next base: position 48,136 of record CAZGDB010000003.1, on the reverse strand, counting down.
CAACATTGGTGGCGCATTTATTATTGGTCTTTAAACAAGTACAGGCTTTGGATTTTACAGAAGTTACCTTAAGGGCACAGGCGGTGTTGGGGGAGGCAGAAAATCCTTCTTGGCATTTATATCAGTTACAACAACAAATTCACCATGTGTTAGTCGATGAATTTCAAGATAGTTCTTTAGCGCATTATACCTTGTTTAATAGGTTATTTACGCAAGAGCATCAAGAGCATTTACGCACCTACTTCTTGGTAGGGGACCCTATGCAATCGATTTATCGGTTTCGGGGCGCACAAGTAGAGTTATTTGGACAAGTTCAAGAAACTGGATTAGGAGGGCAGCCCCCTGAAGCGGTGGCCTTTACTCGTAACTTTCGATCTTGTAATACCTTGGTGTCCTTTGTGAATCAAGTGTTCGCAGAACGCGCAGTGTATTTTCAGGAAGCGCAAGCAGTACAGGATTATCAAGGAAAAGTGCTTTTCTATGCTTATGAAGGCAAGTTAGATCGCGCAGCAGGTATTGCACAGTATGTGAAAAAACACCAAGAACAATACCCTAATAAGAGTATCGCCTTGCTGGTGTTGGCTAAATCGCATTTAGAGGGGTTATTGCCGGCTTTAAAAAAGGCAGGGGTTGCCTATCAAGCGTATGATTTACAAACCCTCTGGGAAGTACCAGCTTTACAGGATGCCTATACCTTATTAGAAAATTTATGGTTACCACAAAATAGTTTAGCCTTTTGGGCCTTGTTACGTACGCCATGGATGGGATGTACGGCTGCAGAACTGTTAGCTTTTAAGTCAGCGGGCATCACCACTATGGCGCAATGGTTAGAAACTCCTTTGATGCCGCATCCACAAAAAGAGGTACTCGTTGCTTGGTTTGAGGCTAAAGGGCGATTGCGCTTACAAGAAAGTTTTTATGGCGTATGGTTAGCTTTGGGAGGGTATCCTTTTGAGCATGCAGACAGTGAAACCGCTTTTAGTCAGTTTTTAGAGACTGTAGGGCAAATGGAGTGGCATAATTTTTCTTTAGAGACACTCGAGTTTAAGTTGAAAAACAGCTACGTAACACAAGGTGCTTCTGAGGTGAATGTGCTGCATATTATGACGATTCATAAGTCTAAAGGCTTAGAGTTTGATACGGTTATTTTACCTGAATTAAATAGTAGTATCCCGCCACAACCTGCGCCGTTATTTTTAGCTGAAACCTTAGTGACTTCAGAAGGTGCACAATTGTTTGTGGCACCTTGTTCTAAACCTGAAGAAGGAAAAGGTTTATACCATTATCTAAGGGAAAAACATAAAAATGATTTAATCCAAGAACGAGAACGGTTGTTGTATGTGGCGCTTACACGTGCTAAATCACAGTTAGTACTATGGACAACTTCTGAAGCGTATGAAAAACCAAGTAGCCATACTTTTTTAAATGTATTGAAACCACACTTGCCTGAACCGCAAAGTATGATTAAAGTCGCAATGGAAGAACAGGACACTCCATTACAGATGTTGCCCTCATTACCTTTATTGCAACCACAGTTAACACCGGAGTTTTTAGCTGAGCGTAAGGCAGCTTTAGCACATCGATTGCCTGAAAATCCACTCAGCGCGTCTTTAATCAATATGGATAACTTGTCTCATCAAAGCCGCTTATTAGGCTTAGCTTGTCATCAGGTGTTATACCATATAGGTATAGGTGAACAGAACTGGGCGGCGTTATTAGAAGGTCCCCGTTGGCTCAAGTGGGGCGTTACCTGGGGAGCTACGAATGCTGAAATGCAGGCTTTAAAACCCAAAGTACAGGCAGTGTTAGCAAAAGCACTGGCTACTCCTGAACTCCGTTGGATCTTACATCCTCATGCAATCGCGCATAGTGAATGGGAGTGGGTCGCTAAAGACCAGTATGGGGTTTTGCATACCTATATCATGGATAGAGTGTTTTTCTGGCAAGATTGCTGTTGGGTGATAGACTATAAATTAGAGGACCCTAAAAAACATGGCGATTTTTCTAGGGCAGAACAGTATGTTAGCCAGATTAATAGGTACCAACGATTATTGACGCAACAATTTTCCCAGCCTGTTATGATGGCTTGGTACTTTTTAGAAGAAGCGCGTTTGGAAATCGTAGGAGAACAAAAAAATGAACGAACCACTGATTATTGGGATTTCCTCAAGAGCTTTATTTGATTTAGATCAAAGCCATCAACTCTTCGAGCAAAAAGGCTTAGAATCTTATGAAGCGTATCAACGCGAACACGAAGATGTTCCACTCCCACCGGGGCCTGCTTTTAATTTGGTACGTAAATTTTTAGCACTGAATGAAATGAGCAAAGAACCACTAGTAGAAATCTTTCTTTTATCTCGAAACACAGTAGATACAGGATTACGTATTTTTAATTCTGTTAAGCATCATAACTTAAATATTACCCGTGCTGTCTTCTCAGGTGGCGTGCCTCCCTATATTTACGCCAAAGCTTTTGGTGCACATTTATATTTATCCATGAACCCTACCGATGTGGCACAAGCAATTAGTATGGGATGTGCAGCCGGTCGGCTTTGGCCCAGTGTGATCGATAGACCTTTTGAAAAGGAGCTTCGTATCGCTTTTGACGGGGATTCCGTGTTGTTTTCAGATGAAGCACAACGGATTTATACAGAACATGGGTTGCCGCTTTTTAATGAAAATGAACGTGCTAAAGCGCATCTACCCTTACAAGAAGGACCTTTTAAACGCTTATTAGCAGCATTGCATAAAGTGCAAAAATTAGGCGCCACCCAAATACGTACGGCTTTGATTACTGCACGTAGCGCACCTGCCCATGAACGCGTGATTCATACTTTAAGAGAATGGGAAATCTCAGTGGATGAAGTCTTTTTTCTCGGCGGAAACTGTAAAACAGACTTTTTAACAGCCTTTGATGCCGATATCTTTTTTGATGACCACCCCGATAATTGTGCAGCTGCTGCTAGTAGCGTCACCACTGCCCATGTCCCATATGGGGTACTCAATGGCGGGTGATGTGTGTTAAACTGTTGTCATCGCTAGGATGGTGACAGTTATATTATGGATTTTAAACACGCCCTTACTTTAGAAAGCCCCTTAACTATCGTTGGGGTTCCTTCTGCTTATTCTGTGCTACTAGCCGAACAAGCTGGTTTTAAAGCTTTATATTTATCTGGAGCAGGCGTTGCGAATGTTGCTTTTGGAATACCAGATCTTGGACTCATCACCTTTACCGAATTAGCTGTTGAACTTGCTAAAATAACCCAGCTCACCGCATTGCCCGTATTAGTAGATATCGATAATGGTTTTGGCGGTCCATTTCAGGTGGCAAGGGCCACGAAAGTATTGGTTCAAGCAGGTGCTGCAGCCCTTCAATTGGAAGATCAGACACAAAACAAACGCTGTGGTCATCGCGATGGCAAGACCTGCATTAGTAACGCATTAATGTGCGATAAAATTAAAGCATTAAAGGATGCTGCACCTCATGTCTATTTAATTGCACGTACCGATGCGCAAGGCATTGAAACCCCAGCAGCGGTACAAGAACGGGTACAAGCCTATGTTGCAGCTGGGGCAGATGCAATTTTTGTGGAAGCCGTACAAACTTTAGAACAGGTGAAAGACTGGACTAAAAGTTTAAAGGTGCCACTGTTAGTTAATTTAACAGAATTTGGTAAAACCCCTTTATGGAGCCATGCAGAAATGGCAGAGGCAGGCGTTGGCATGTTATTGTACCCCTTGGGGGCTATGCGTATGATGCATGCTGCAGCACAAACGTTTTATTACACATTACGACAAGAAAAAACACAAAAAAGTTTGCTCTCTAAAATGCAAACACGTGAACAGTTATACACCGTTTTAAATTATGAGGCTTGGGAAAGCCGACAAAATCAAATTAGGGAGAGGGCAGAAGATGAGTGATAATACAGCAGGATTAAGAGGCGTGGTTGCAGGACAAACTGCGATTTCACATGTAGAAGAAGCAGGAGATGGATTATTTTATAGAGGGCACTCAATTACGGATTTAATAGAATATCCTAATTATGAAGAAGTCGCCTATTTATTATTGCATAGTCATTTGCCGAATATGAAAAGTTTACAACAAATGCAGCATCGTTTAGCAACGCATGTGGGGCTTCCTACACCGGTACAAACCATTTTAGAAATGCTGCCAGTCACCACACATCCGATGGATGTATTAAGAACAGTAGTTTCTTTTTTAGGCAGTATTGAGCCTGAAGATTTACAAATGACCCCATGGACGATTGCAGAGCGTTTGATGGTGTTGTTGCCGAGCACATTGAATTATTGGCATCATTTTCATAAGCATGGCAAACGTATGAGTGTGCAACATCGCTCTGGCGCATTGACGTCTATACCAGAATATTTTTTAGTCGGGCTTTTACAACGAGAAATTGCCCCTGAAGCTGCAAAAGCTTTAGCGGTTTCTTGGGTGTTGTATGCCGAACATGAATTTAATGCCTCTACCTTTGCAGCAAGGGTAACTGCTGCAACGTTGTCAGATTTTTATTCTTGTTTATGTTCTGCGATTAGCACTTTAAAAGGGCATTTACATGGGGGAGCTAATGAGGCAGTTATGCATTTATTACTGACCTGTCGTAATCCTGAGGAAGCTGAGAAAAAAGTGGTGGGATTGTTAGCTCAAAAACGATTGATTATGGGTTTTGGGCATAGGGTGTATAAAAAACAAGATCCCAGATCGACACTGATTAAGCCTTGGGCGAAAAAATTGTGTCAACAGGCAGATTTGATGTCCCTGTTTGAGATTGCTGAGCGCGTAGAGCAGGTAATGGCGCGAGAAAAAAACATGTTCCCGAATGTCGATTTTTATAGTGCCGTCTTGTACTTTGCAATGGGCATCCCCATTCCTTTCTATACCCCTTTATTTGTCTTTGCACGTTTAAGTGGGTGGTCAGCCCATATTATTGAGCAACGTCAAAATAATCGGTTGATTAGACCAGCAGCAGAATATGTGGGACCACCGCCACAGAAGTATGTACCGATACAACAACGGGATTAATCCGTATGAACCATACCAATCAGCAACAGCAGACACAAGACAATATGCTCATTTACAAATCTGAAAATGGGGATATTGTCGTTGAGGTGCAGCTTACAGAAAAAACATTATGGTTATCTCTAAATCATTTGCCTGACTTTTTTAGACGTGACAACTCAGTGATTTCGCGACATTTAGCCAATGTCTTTAAAGACGGGGAGTTACCTCGAAATTCAACTGTTGCATGCAACACTCGGAAATTAATATGCTAAAACGACTAGTTTTTATTTAAAATGATCTTGCAAGGCATAAAGCCTGATATTTGGAGAGGCCATGAAGTATACCTATGATGAGCTGTTAGTGACGATTGCAGATTATGTGTGTTCCCCCCCAGATTTTAATGTGGCGGCAGTGGATGGCGCTTTTATTGCGTTAAAAGACGCTTTGGCGTGTATGTGGATGGGGCAAGAGGTCCAAGAATGTCGCCGTATTTTGGGACCCATTGTACCTGACACCTTAGTACCCTGTGGGTCACGGGTGATTGGCACTTCATTGGTGTTAGATCCCGTGAAAGCAGCTTTTGATATGACGGCTTGTATACGCTGGCTAGATTATAATGATACGTGGTTAGCCAGTGAATGGGGGCATCCTTCGGATAACTTAGGCGCTTTATTAGCTGTGATGGATTATGGTGCACAACGCGCCAGGGTCCCCGGGCAAGCGGTGTGGACGGTCAGAGATTTGCTCCATATGATGATCAAAGCTTATGAAATTCAAGGGGTGCTCGCTTTGAATCATGCGTTTAATGCGCAAGGTTTAGATCATGTAATTTTACTCAAAGTCGCAGCAACAGCGATGAGTAGTTATATTATTCAGCCCAATAAAGATAAAGTTTTAGCGGCATTGTCTCACGCTTTTGTAGATGGACATCCTTTACGTACTTATAGACACTCCCCCAATACCACCCGTCGTAAATCCTGGGCTGCTGCGGATGCTGTCGGCCGGGCTGTATTGTTGGCTTGGTTGGTCCAGCAGGGAGACCCTGGGATCCCAACTGTATTAACGGCACCACGTTGGGGCCTAGAACAGGTGCTTTTCAAGGGCCAAAAAATGCAACTCGCGCAACCTTTGGGCAGCTATGTGATGGAAAATATTTTATTTAAAATTAGCTATCCTGCAGAATTTCATGGTCAAACAGCAGTGGAAGCTGCTTTAGCTTTGCACCAACAACTCAAAGGGGATTGCAGCAGTATTGAGCGGATTGAAATTGCAACTCAAAAAGCAGGATGTCAAATTATTCATAAAACCGGACCTTTGAATAACTATGCAGACAGAGACCATTGTATAGAATATATGGTTGCAGTAGCACTGTTGCATGGTGAAATTACCGCACATTCCTATACAGATGAATTTGCATCAGACCCTAAGATTGATGCACTCAGAGCTAAAATGACGGTGGTAGAAGATCCTATTTTTACAAAGCATTATTTTGACCCACAAAAACGATACATTCCTAACCGAGTAACGGTGCAGTGCAAGGATGGCCGTAGTTTGAGCAAAACCGTAGAAGCCCCCTTGGGGCATCCTACGCGACGTGGGGAAGGTTTGCCATTATTAGAACAAAAGTTCCAGAATGCTTGCCAAGATCATTATCCAAAGAGCCAAGCGGAAAAAATTAGTGCATTGATGGCAGATCCTACAGGTTGTATGGATTTGAGTATTGACCAATTCATCGGCCAACTTTTAACGACTCGCACCCAAGTGGGTCATAGTGCCAAAGGTAAAAGTAGCACACTCTGATTTTCTTTAAATTCTCAGCAGTGTTAGCATACGCCACACCTGTGGCGTATGCGCCTATATTATAAGTTATAAAATTAACATCTATTAAAAAATAATACTAGAATTCTCCAGGAGCACGATATGTTGCGTCGCATCAAAAAGGCATTTTATAAAAATTATGATTCACAAAAATTGCTCAGTGTCTTGCATCAAAAAGTATGTGCCGGTGACTTAGAAGCGGTGGAAGACTTGGTTGGATTGTGTGCCAATTTAGAGGCTACTATCGGTGGGGAAAATGCATTGCGTCTTGCAGTGGTTCATCGAAAACTGGAGGTGGTGCGTTTTTTACTAAAAAAGGGGGCCAGTGTTACTGGATTGAACGCGCGATTACAAACGGTTTTGATGGGGGTTATGGGGTGTTTTGTATATGATGCCTTATCTTTAGAGATTGTGAAATTATTGCTTGCACAGGGTGTAAATGTGGCGGTTTCAGATTTGTTGGGTGAAACAGCTTTGCATCAGTTACTCCGGCATCATGCCTGGAAAGACCCTAATAAACATGCGCTGCTTTTAGAAACTTTAAGTTTGTTGTTAAAAGCAGGTTCCAACGTGCGTGCTAAGAATGCTGTAGGGGAAGAAGCGATTCATTTGATTATTCAGTCGGATGCCGCAGCGCCTTCGGTAGCATTATTAATGCAGTATGGTGCAGATTGTAATGTTCCCAATTCCAAAGGGATACGGATTTTTCACCAGGCAGTTTTTTGGGAAGATCCTGCATTGGTTTTACAGTTATTGCAACAAAAAGATTTATTATTAAATGTCTCGATTAAAAAAGATAAAGAGTGGAGGGTTTTTAACAAACGAATTTTAAATTTTTTTGAGAGCAACCCAGCAGCACAGGCATTACTACGTGCACGGGGTGTTTTAGAAGATAGAGAATCAGCGTTTATAAAACATATTAATTTTCGAACTAAAAATAAAGATCCCGAGGAGTACAAGATTGATTTATTGGCGAATAAACTGCAAGGCTTAAGAAGGCTTATAGAAAAAGCTTTTGAACATAAAAAGGATTTATGGGAAACCAGTATTGCCAGTTTTTTAGTATTTGAAGATCAAAAAATACACATTCCTGGTGCGTATCTTCTTTTTTTACAGAATAGGATGTTTAAATTTAAAGATGCTGCATTAGAATTGGTTTTTCAGAACGTTTTAGGGGCGCTCAAGGCTGCAGTAGAGCCTAAGATGACAGCTGCCTACCAAGGTTTAGAAGACGCTTTAAAAGAGATAGAGTATGACAAGTTTTTTGAATTATTGCTTAAACAATATTGGGGGAATATTAATCCTGAAAGTGAAGCGAGTGCAATATTGTATACATATTATTCTTTTTTTGAAGAATATGCTAGGCGTGAAGAGAATGACTCGGCCTATATAAGCTGGAATTGCAAAAAAAATGCATTGCCGCAGACGTATGTTTATTATCCGGCACAACCTTTGTTGGGACTGCGGTATTTGGTGTTGACTCACCCAAGAATAAAAAATAATTCTCTATTTGATATTTTTAGAACAGAACCTGGTTTTGAGTTTTTAGGGACGGGTACTGATGATGAGGAAAGGGATGACGGGGGAGCGCTGCATGAAGCAAGTGAATGTTTGAGGGCTTATTTCGGGGATGCACCGAGAAATGCTGCAAAATTACAAAAATTACAGAAACAAAAGGATGGGGCTACTGGTGCTTTGTATTTTCCAACGTTAACGATAATGTATCTGCGTTGTTTAGTGCGGATGCACTCAGATCTAGCACGACATCCGATGTTTGATTCCTTGAGGCAAGCATATGGGTTTGAATTTTTGCCGCCGGCGATAACTTTGCAGAAGCCTAAAAAAACAGTTCACTTTCAATTATCTGAGAAATCTTTAGATATAGGGTTTGAAGATGTGGGATTTTCTAAACGTGTAGCTCCTGAAATGTTGTAAAAATCTCCTGTTTTTTGAAAAGTGTACTATCTTCAAAGGGGAGTAGTGTAGAACTTTAGGAGTGTATAATGGGTGCAGATGATATTAAAGCAACTTTGGAAAAATTGCAAACAATGAACGGCGAGTTAGATTTGGTTTCAAAAGCATATCAATTGGCAAAAATAGATTTTGATCGTCTTAGCTTGGATGTGTTTAATACCTTTGATCAAAAATTAAAAGACGCCGCTATGATGTGCGCCGCCTTAAAAGGCGATGAAACTGCTGTTCGGTTTTGTAAAGCAAATGGTGCTTCTTTTTATGCCTATAAAAATACCCGTCCCATTTTACATGCCGTTGCATTGAAAGGCGATTTAAAAATGTTACAAGTATTATTAGATGTGGGTGCAGATATCAACTTAACTGATGTTTTGGGTATGAATGCGTTACAGTTATTATTGGATCTTCCAACGGAGAAGGAACAAAAGGATAAACGTACTGCGGTTGCAAATTTCTTGATTGGAAAAAATATTTTGGGAAACCATGTAGATAAAAAATATGATGGGGGATATGATGCCCTCTATTATGCTGCTAAAAATGGGTATACCGATGTGGCTATTGCATTAATTGCTGCAAAAAGCTGGTTAAATAGGGCTTATCCTGATAATACTACGGTCCTGTATTGGGCTTTTAAAAATAAAGATCTGCGATTAAAGGCGGCGTTGTTGATGGATCAAAATTTAGATTTTAAGCATACTTTTAAAACGGTTAATAAATTACGTAAGTCGATTGCTAATGATGAGGAGCGTCAAGTCGTAGTTGATTTAATGGTCGAGATGATTAAAGTCTGTCCTTTGGATAAAGCTAAGGACCTAGATGTCTTAAGAAGTAAGGGTAGACCTGAGTTCAAACAGGCTTTAGCGGACTATGATGCTTCTATTTTAGCTCCAAAACCGATGAAGCCGGTACAGGCATCACCAGCGGAAAAAGCAATGCAGACGCGCCTGCCTGTAGGCTATGAAACTATTAAAAATCCGACTCATAAATTGTAACAGTGTTATAGCGGCTCGTTTTTGTTAAAATACCCAGCAATGGGTATTTTTTTGTATGTGTAAGCAGTAATGAGTGAAGTAGTTAACTATGATGATTGGCTGGCGTTTTTAAAAAAAGCGAGTTTGTATGAGATTTATCGCTTATCACTCGCTTTAGAGATAGAACAGCGAGACCCTAAACGTATTTTACAGGTGGCCCAAAAAATTAATATTGGGGACACGATAGAGTATTTTGATGCAAGACGGCGGACCTTATTTTCGGGGGTTGTTTTAGAAAAATCGCGTACTGTGGTTTTAGTCAGGAATCTTGAAGACCGTGAAAAAGTGCAAGTGCCTTATTATATGATTAATATTGATAGTCGTTCTTTTTTTACCGAAACTAAAAACAAGCATCTGACCCGCCATGATGTGGCTATTGGGGAACAGGTGGGGTTTACGAATGAGCGTACGGGTGCAACGATTAGCGGAGTAATTGAGCGCATTAACCCTAAAACAGTGAGTTTACGTACGCCTGATAATCAAGTATGGCGGGTGAGCTATGCTTTATTGTTTCCAGTTATCGAAGGGCAGATCGGCGCGGTGTACGAGGTTCTGCCCAGCTGATAAGTTTTTAGCGTTCCGTAACTGGGTTATCTTTGAGGCTTTTGCTCAAAGATTGCCAGGTGCGCTCTAAGGAGTCCGGGTTCAGCGAAAGACTGGTGATTTTCTCTTGCAGTAACCATAACGCAAAGTCTGGATGGTCAGAAGGACCTTGACCACAAATACCCACATACTTGTTTTGTTTGTGACAAGCGGTAATGGCTTTTTTGAGTAATGCCAACACTGCTGGATCGCGTTCATTAAAGCCACTGGCTACTAAACCAGAATCCCGGTCTATCCCTAGAGTGAGCTGGGTTAAATCGTTAGACCCAATAGAGAACCCATCAAAATACTCTAAGAACGCATCTGCAAGCAGTGCATTACTAGGGACTTCACACATCATATAAATAGGCACATCTGGGCGTTTTAGTCCCATGGAGGCGAGTAATTCAGTGGTTTTTTTAGCTTCTTCTAGGGTGCGTACAAAAGGGACCATAACGGCGAGGTTTTTCAAGCCTAGTGTATTACGGACTTTCAATACAGCTTCTACTTCTAAGGCAAAACATTCTGAAAAATCACTGATATAACGACTTGCACCACGATAGCCCATCATGGGGTTTTCTTCTATAGGCTCAAATTGTTTACCGCCAATAAGGTTGGCATATTCATTACTCTTAAAGTCAGAGAATCTTGCGATTACCGTGTAGGGGGCAAAAGCACAGGCTAGGGTTGCTAAGCCTTCAACAAGTTTTTGTACATAGAACTCACGCGCTGAAGCATAACCGTGGATTTTATCTGCGATTAACGTTTTGGTGGCAGCATCAACGGTTTCAGGATGCAAACAAGCTTTGGGGTGGATGCCAATCGTTTGCCCAATAATAAACTCTAAACGCGCTAATCCTACCCCTTGGTGAGGCATCTGTGCAAACGTGAATGCTCTATCAGGATTACCCACATTCAGCATCATTTTAACCGGTAGTGGGGTTAAAGGTGCGCTTTGTTGAGTTTCAGTTGTAAAGGCGAGGTCTTTAGGATAAATATATCCCGTATCACCTTCTGCACAAGAAACGGTGACGTAATCACCAGTTTTTAAAACTTGGGTGGCTGTTAAGGTCCCAACTACGGCAGGGATTTCAAGTTCCCGCGCAATAATGGCCGCATGACAGGTGCGTCCTCCGCGATTAGTAACAATCGCAGCTGCTTTTTTCATGATCGGTTCCCAATCAGGATCTGTAAGGTCAGCGACCAATACTTCCCCGGGTTCAAAAGAATGCATGTCTTTGATGGATTGCAAAACACGAACGCGGCCTTTACCAATACGTTGCCCAATACTACGGCCTTCTAAAATAGGCGTCGTGTGTTCTTGGAGGCGGTATTGTAATTGTACCTTGTTCAGGCTACGAACGGTTTCAGGACGCGCTTGTACGATATAGAGCGGACCATTAACACCATCTTGAGCCCATTCTATATCCATAGGGCGCCCATAATGTTTTTCAATTAAGAGGGCTTGATGTCCTAAATAGGTGAGCTCTTCTTCTGTTAAACAAAATTGTTGTTGTAAGTTAGCCGGCACGGGTACAGTTTTAGTCCCTTTATCTGCAAAAATCATTTTCTCTTGTTTTTTACCGCAGGTCTTACGCACCAAGGCAGGGAGATTGTTTTTAAGGTTTTCTTTGTAGAGATAATATTCATCAGGATTTACTACGCCTTGCACGACGAGTTCACCTAGACCATAGGCTGCGGTAATAAAAACTACTTTATCAAAACCAGATTCTGTATCTAAGCTAAAAAGTACACCACTGGTGGCTAAGTCACTGCGAATCATTTTTTGGATCCCAGCGGATAATCCTATTGTGCTTTCAGTAAAGCCTTGGTGTACGCGATAGGCTATCGCTCTATCGTTATACAAAGAGGCAAAAACTTGTTTGATTGCTAACAAAACATTATCAAAACCTTCGATATTGAGATAGGTTTCTTGTTGTCCAGCAAAAGAAGCATCGGCAAGATCTTCAGCAGTAGCTGAAGAGCGTACAGCAACACGTAAGTTAGGATCTTCTTTTTCCATTTTTTCATAGGCTGTTTTTAACGAAGCGATAAATTCTGCTGAAAACGAAGCCGCTAAGATCTTGTCACGAATACTTTTACCAACTTTGGTTAGTTGTTTTACATCATCAGGGTTGCAGTTTTCTAGCAAGCTACGGATAGTGTCTTTTAGTTCTGCTGCTTCTAAAAAGTGGTGAAAAGCGGTGGTGGTGGTTGCAAACCCGGGAGGCACTTTGACCCCTGCTTGAGAAAGATGTTGAATCATTTCTCCTAAAGAGGCATTTTTACCGCCTACGAGGTTAAGGTCTTTCATAGAAACTTCGTGCAACCAACGAACGTAGTCTTGCATAATCGTGAGGACTCCGAGATGATACTTTAAAGCCATTATACGAGTTTTAAGTCAAATGCCTACGCGTAGCGCCTTTTTTATTTCAGATCGGACTGGGATCACCGCTCAATCGGTAGGACAGAGTCTATTATCTCAGTTTCCTGACATAGATTTTCAGGTACATTGGTTGCCTTTTGTGGATACCCAAGCCAAGGTGGAAGAGGCGTTAAAGCAAATTCAGCAGGCACATCAGCAAGAGAAGGTGCCGCCTATTGTGATTAGCACAGTCGTAGAAGACAACTTAAGGCAAGCTTTAAGTCAGTGTGAGGGTGTTTTTATAGACATTTTTCAGACCTTTATAGGGCCTTTAGAAGGTGCATTGGGGATGAAATCTCAGCATGCCGTTGGGGTGGCACATGGTATTCAAAATAATGATGCTTATTTTAAACGGATAGAGGCCGTTAATTTTGCTTTACAAAATGATGATGGCATGAATATTAAAGCATTTAATGTAGCGGAGATTATTTTATTGGGGGTCTCGCGCAGTGGGAAAACGCCGACATGTTTATATTTAGCGTTACAGCAAGGCATTTTAGCTGCCAATTACCCATTGTTATGGGATGATTTAGCCACTGGCCAGCTGCCTGAGTTATTAAAACCTTATAAAGATAAGTTGTTTGCCTTAACAATCGATCCTAGGCGATTACAACATATTCGTCAAAACCGTATGCCCAATAGCCAATATGCTGCTTATAATCAGTGCGTGAAAGAAGTGCAAATGGCAGAACAGATGTATACTTTGGAAAAAATCCCCTATTTGAATACCACCAATACTTCTATAGAAGAAATTGCCTCGCGCATTAGACTTTTGTTGATGCCAGAGACGACAATAGTGAGTGGAGAAGATTTATAGTTTTTAGCAAGTAAAGCAATCAAGGAGCAGTGATGTATCAAAAGATTCAGGTCCCAACGGTAGGACAAAAAATTACGCTAGATGTCAACGGTAAATTACAGGTGTCGGATAACCCGATTATTCCGTTTGTCGAAGGTGATGGGACTGGCGTAGATATTACCCCTGTCATGCGAGAAGTGGTGGATGCAGCCGTTCAGAAGGCCTATAAAGGGACTAAAAAAATCTCTTGGATGGAAGTTTATGTGGGAGAAAAGGCAACTAAGGTTTATGGTCCGGATGAATGGTTACCTCAAGAAAGTTTAGAAGCTTTACAGGAATATACGGTATCGATTAAAGGGCCATTAACTACTCCTGTGAGTGGTGGGATCCGTTCTTTAAATGTAGCCTTACGTCAAAAATTAGATTTATATCTGTGCTTAAGACCAGTCCGGTATTTTACAGGGGTCCCCAGTCCTGTGAAAGAACCTCAAAAGGTTGATATGATTATTTTTAGAGAGAACTCTGAGGATATTTATGCAGGGATTGAATGGTCTGCAGACTCTGAGATGGCACGCAAGGTGATCCAGTTTTTACAAAAAGACTGTGGGGTAACGCAGATTAGATTCCCTGAACACTGTGGTATTGGGATTAAGCCTGTCTCTAAAGAGGGTAGTCAGCGCTTAATTAGAGAAGCGATTCAGTATGCGATTGACCATAATAAGCCGTCTGTGACCTTGGTGCATAAAGGTAATATTATGAAGTTTACGGAAGGTGCTTTTAAGCAATGGGGCTTTGAGTTGGCACAAGAAGCCTTTGGGGCTACTTTGTATGAAGGTGGGCCTTGGCTAGTGATTAAAAATCCTAAAACTGGCACCCCTATTGTGATTAAAGAAGTGATTGCGGATGCCTTTTTGCAACAAATCCTTTTACGTCCAGAAGAATACAGTGTGATTGCCACTTTAAACCTCAATGGCGACTACATCTCTGATGCGCTAGCTGCACAGGTTGGAGGGATTGGGATTGCGCCAGGAGCGAATATTGGGACCAAGGCGGCGATCTTTGAAGCTACGCATGGCACTGCACCTAAATATGCAGGTAAAGATATGGTAAATCCTGGCTCTTTGATCCTTTCTGCAGAAATGATGTTACGGCATTTGCATTGGAATGAGGCTGCAGATCTTTTGATTAAAGGGATCGAAGGTGCGATTGCTGCAAAAACAGTAACCTATGATTTTGCACGACTCATGCCAGGCGCAACTCAGGTCAGTTGTTCTGCCTTTGGTAAAGCGATTATCGCTGCCATGTAGTCGCTGAGAATGGCAAACTTGAGCACTGTAATTCAGGTTTGCCATTTTTGATGAACGCCTATTGCGGCAGGCTAATCTTACAGCCAGCTAAATATCGTTGTTCAAACTCAGGGAGGCCGTGAGGGTGATTTTTTTGGATCCAAGAATATAGCATTGGTTTCTCAGCTTCAGATAATCCCTCTGGATATAGCGCAGCTACGATGGTGCCTGCAATTTCTGGTGCGGCGGGCATCTTTTTGATTTTTAATTTTATCCCAGTAAGTGTGATTATTAGTATATCTAACAGTCCATTTTTTTTTATCTCACTGATGTATCCAGTCTCCTCTGCCACTTTTTTTTCGTCCACTAAGCGGGCTTTTTCTAATTGTGCATGCAGGCGAGCGGCTTCTTTTTGTTTCCTTTTAGAACGTACCGGTTCCGGGTGAGGCTCGACTATTGTGGGTGCAGGTGCAGGTGCAGGCGCAGGCGCAGGCGCAGGCGCAGGCGCAGGCGCAGGCGCAGGTGCAGGTGCTGGTGTAGACCGTTGCTGTGCTTGGTATGCTTCTGTAAGGGCCTTAATTTTTTGATCTATGAGATAAATTTTCTTGCCTTTTTTCGTTGAAGGGTCCAGGTGTATAATATTTCCGGTATGCGTGTTGAAGAACTTGTCTTTTTCACATTCTAGTTCTAACCGCTTAATTTCATAATTTAAAAAAGCTATTTTTTTTGCGCGTCTTTCTGCGAGCGGTAGGGGTTGATTTGTGTGTTCGCCATAGGGTGTTTGTATTGCTACGTGTGTATTGATGAGTTCTAAGGTCATATTTTTACTTTGCAATCGTTCTATCGTCGATAGTGATTTTAAATGAATATTCGTAAGCTTGTGGACACGTTCAAGTAATGCTTGGATTTCCGGGGTGTCTTCTGTGCCATCATCGACGCGTGCATTTTCTGTTATCATGGCCTTTGTTAAAAGAGCTGCATTATTTTTTGAACCGCAGATCAGTTTTATATTCAGAGCGTTAGTTAATGCGCTCGGTGATAAATAGCTATTTAAAGCTTTTTCTAAGGATTCCTGTAATGCAGCAGGTAGGGCGGTCACGTTCAGGCAGAAGTCGGGCTTTTTGAGTTGAGAGGTTTCTAGGGGCAATATTGCCGGTGTAGCCTCTGTGTCTGTATGCGGACTCTCTGAAAGTGTTCCAATATTAGAGGTAGATAGTAAAGAGATGATGAGTTTTTTTAATTTACTCAAAAAATATGTATGATTAGGAGCAATAAATTCGATTAAAGTATCATGCAGCAGATGCTGTCTGTCAGATAAGATAATATGTGCTATCGGTACACCGGATTCGTCGAGTGTAAAGAGATCTATATCTTTTTGTAAAAGATGTGCAAAACATACTTTGATGTTTTCCATTGTTTCTTCTGTGTTTTTGCCATTACTAGCGTGATGGAGGTAATAAGCCACTGCAGAGTTATAGGTTTTTCCATCAATAACCAAGGCTTGTGTGTCTAAATTATAGTTCCCTTTTTCTAGTAAGAACTTCAGGTAAACAGGTTTTTTTTGTTGCAGCGCGGTTTCTAGGTTTTTCAGAGAGAGCTGATCATAAAAACAGGAGAGCGTTTTAGCGATTTCAAATTGTCCCGCATTTATAACTTGGGTAAATAACTTTGCCCCTACTTTCAGGGCCAGTCGCTCTATCGTATAGAGCTCTTGTAGGGTTTTTAAGGGCATATTTTCAGACAATTGTTCCGTGTAGATGTTTTGTAACAATGTGTTAAGGGTCTGGGCTTTCTTTGCTAAGTCAGATTCCTGTAAGTAGCTACGGGACGCAGTTTTAATGGCATCTATATTGATAGTAGGGGGCTGCGGCATAGGGGTGGTGGTTGTGATCAGGACTTTTTCTTCTGTAGTGTTGTTGGTTTCTGTAGGTTCTGGTGCTACAGGAGGTGTCATATCAACAGGTTTTTGAATTTCTTTTAATAATGAGAGAATTAATTTCTTTCTGCTGGAATGTAGTGACAATGATTTTTCTTTAGAAAGCGCAATCATTTTATCAAGATGTATCGATAATTTTTGTAAATTTTCAGGCGTGAGCGTGTTGCATTGCTTCTCTAATTCCTCATATTCTTGGGTTAATTTTGCGAGTTCCTGTTCTATGTCTGTATGTAATTTTGATAATAAAGGCTGTGTTTGTTGTGTGGCCAATTGTATGAGTTGTTGTTTTACAAAGGGTGTAAGGGGTTCTTTTTGTTGAGCAGACTGAAACAGGGGGGAGCGGAGTATTTTTCCATTGGCATCAAAGTAGACATGCAGTTGGTAGTAGGCGCCTGCATCATCTACGAAATACCCTGTGTAATGACATTCGCTCAATACCGGTGTTTTAGGATCAAAGCGTTCATAAATACTGATATGGTGATCTACAAGCCAATAGTTGCCATAACTATTAGGGACGCCGTTTACATTCAGGGCTAGCACACAATAGCCTGAATTATAGGTGAGACTGTTTTTTTGTTGGATCTGAGTGATTAGAGGGTATGTGGTTTTACGGGTTGCCTGCTCTTTTAATAGCTGTGTAACAATAAAAGCATACAATTGATTATTCCACATAACGTACCTCGTGACTTAAATAGATAAAATAGTAGCGACCATCATACCAGTCATTTACAGCAAATAAAAGTTGTTATGCTAACTATGTATTTGAAACGAAGATGATTTTTGAGGCATTAAGCGTGTATATACTTTTTTCTATATGAGAATTTGGTCTGATATTGTCGTAATGAATGACGAATTTGTCACCCATTTTCGTAATCAATGACGACGATTTTGGGGGTGCGTAAGGGGCATGCAATACTGATAGCGCGTACAGTGGCATTACCACAGGATTATAGTTTTTTCTTATTAGGAGTAAGCGGGGCAGGTAAGAGCACCTTGTTCAGGCAATGCTTTGTTACCCAGAAGGTATTGGTGATTAATCTTTTAGATCCAAGTGTTGAGTTTGTGATCTTAGATGAAATCCAAAAAGTACCGAAACTACTGGATGTAGTACATTTATTATTAGAAACAGATCAAAGCCCTAAAAAATTTATTTTAACAGGCTCTAGTGCAAAAAAATTAAGAGCAGCAGGTGTCAACTTGTTAGCTGGCCGCGCCTTTACTTATTATCTGTTTCCTTTTAGTTATCTAGAATTTGGAGAGGCTTTTGATTTAGAGTTGGCGCTTGCCTTTGGACTTTTGCCTAAAGTGTTTTTTTTCACAAATAATACAAATAAAATAAAATTTTTGCAGTCGTATGTTGCCAATTACTTAACTGAAGAAATCAGGGCAGAACAGCTGGTTAAAAATATAGAGTACTTTAGGAGATTTTTGGAGGTTGCTGCGCAGGCCAATGGTAAAATTTTAAATTTTTTGAATATTGCGCGGGCTTTGTCTTCGACTTTAGGAGTAATACCTACACCTGGGGCGAGTGATTATAGCGAGTTATTTGACCAATTTATTGTGATTGAATGCTTTAAGTTAAAACATTATTACCAGTTAGAATATCGTTTTTCTTATTTATTAACGGCGGGGGACGCAGAAATAGATTTGATTATAGAGCGCCCAGGGTTATGTCCTTTGTTTATAGAAATTAAAAGCAGGGGGATGTGACAGCCCAAGATTTAGCGACACTGTCATCTTTAAGCCAAGACTTTGGAGAATGTGAGGCTATTTGTTTGTCTCAAGATCCACGGCGTAAGCAGATAGGTTATGTGACAGTCTATCCTTGGAAAGAGGGTTTACGTTATATTTTTCAAGTGCCAGTTTAACCTGACTTAGGTTTTAGAATACTTTCACTCTCGAAGGTATCCAGTATGTCTTGTGGTGGCGGAGCATCAAAGTCTTCTGCTACACGCAAAATATCTTTAAGTTGGCCACCTGTCAGCATAGGGTATGAGGCGCAATACAGGGATACCCGCTTGAGTCGGGATAATACTCGCTTTGTAGCGCTTGAGTTATGATCTATAGGAGGCGTGTCTTTGCTTGGTGTATATCGCTTATGGTCATAACATAGGTCTGCTTTTTGAGGGTGTACAAAACGACGGCTGATTATGCCATTCAAGAGACACCCTCAGAAAATAGAATGCTGCTTTAGGCAGGTTCTTCTTCCCGAATTGCTGCAAATTGTGTGCGAGGTTTGCTCGTGTTTGCGGGTGCGGTCACATCAGAGAGTGCCTGGATGTTGATAGCATGTACGCCTTTAGGGCCGTCACTGAGGTCGTAGCTGACCATTTGACCTGCTTTCAAAGCCTTATACCCATCCATCACAATCACTGAAAAGTGTGCAAAAATATCTGGTCCGCCTGCAGGATCGCAAATAAAGCCAAATCCCTTGGCACTATTGAACCACTTCACTGTACTTATAGCCATGATAAAATCCTTTTATCTAAAAACCAGTATCCTACTCATCCTTGAAGATACAAGGAATTATTTCTACTTTCTAATAGAGTGACCAGGTTGTCAATACCTAAAATACCAGACCTATAAACAAATATAGCTTGTTAAATAACTACGCAAAATCATTAGAAATTGCCTAAGCTACATATATGGGGGTGTTGCGCAGGATACGCCTATGAAAACGCAGTTGCCTGAGAAAATACAGAACAAAGAGGCAGTCAGAGCACCTGATTGGTACCAGGTTCTCATACTTAACGATGATTATACACCAATGGTTTTTGTGGTGGAAGTCTTGAAGCAGTTTTTTTTCATGACTGATGAGCAGGCTGTAGAAATAATGTGGGAAGTGCATACGGTAGGTCAGGTTCGTATTGGGGTGTTTACCCATGATGTCGCCCAGAGTAAGGCGGCATTGGTGAATGTTGCGGCACAACGTTGTGAGTATCCATTGTGCTGTATGGTCGAAAAAATCGTACTGCCGACAGGTTAGTATGAGGGGAGGGCATTATGCTCAGTAAAGAATTAGAGATGACGCTAAATCATGCCTTTAAAGAGGCGCGAGAAAAACGACATGAATTCATGACGGTCGAGCATTTGCTATTGGCCTTGTTAGACAACTCACAAGCCAGTCATGTGTTAAGAGCGTGTGGTGCTAATATTGAACGTTTAAAACAAGAACTCCGCGTCTTTGTAGATGAAACCACGCCTATTATTCCCTCACAAGAAATTAATCGTCAAACCCAACCTACTTTAGGTTTTCAACGTGTTTTGCAACGCGCAGTATTTCATGTGCAGTCAGCCGGTAAAGAAGAGGTCAGTGGTGCTAATGTATTGGCGGCCATTTTTAGTGAACAAGAAAGTCAAGCGATTTTCTTTTTGAAGCAAGAGAATGTGACGCGTTTAGATGTTATTAATTATATTTCTCATGGTATCGCTAAGACTGAAGACAAGTTACAACCCCATCACCACCATCATCAACATCCTTCTGAAGAATCAGAGTTTGATGGCAGCATGGAACGTGAACAAGAAGGAGAAGCTTTTGGACAAGAAGTGGTCAGTCGTTCCCCACTTGAAAGTTATGCTGTAAATTTAAATTTGCAAGCTAAATTGGGGAAAGTAGATCCATTAGTAGGTAGAGAACCTGAAGTAGAACGCACGATTCAGATCTTATGTCGTCGTCGTAAAAATAATCCTTTATTTGTAGGTGAAGCAGGAGTGGGTAAAACCGCACTGGCTGAAGGGTTAGCTAAAGCGATTGTCGATAATAAAGTGCCAGATACTTTAAAACATTGTACGGTGTATTCTTTAGATCTCGGGTCCTTATTAGCGGGAACCAAATATCGGGGTGATTTTGAAAAACGCTTTAAAGCTTTATTGAATGCGTTACAAAAAGATACGGGAGCCATTCTATTTATTGATGAAATCCATACCATTATTGGGGCTGGCGCAGCTTCCGGTGGGGTGATGGATGCTTCTAATTTAATTAAACCAACCTTGGCAAATGGAAAACTACGTTGCATGGGGTCTACAACTTACCAGGAGTATCGTGGTATTTTTGAAAAAGACCGTGCATTGGCACGTCGTTTCCAAAAAGTAGATGTGAAAGAGCCTACGTCAGATGAAACGATTAAAATCTTACAAGGACTAAAATCGCATTTAGAAAACCATCATGGTGTGCGTTACAATGACGCTGCGTTAGAGGCTGCAGTAACGCTTTCTATTCGTTATATTAACGATCGTTTTCTTCCTGATAAAGCCATTGATGTGGTGGATGAAGCTGGTGCTTATCAACGATTATTACCAGTTAGCAAGCGTAAGAAATGGATTGGTGTGAAGGAAATCGAAAGTATTGTCGCTAAAATGGCACAAATTCCTAGCCAGACGGTTAGTACTTCGGATAGACATATCTTAAAGACTTTGGACGATCAGCTGAAACTTGCCATCTTTGGACAAGATGAAGCCATACATGTGCTCTCAGATGCTGTTAAAATGGGGCGTAGTGGCCTTAAAGATCCGTCTAGACCTATAGGGTGTTTCTTATTCGCAGGTCCTACTGGGGTCGGTAAAACTGAAGTGACGCGTCAGTTATCCAAGCATATGGGTGTAGAGCTCGTACGTTTTGATATGTCCGAATATATGGAATCTCATACGGTATCTCGTTTAATTGGTGCTCCTCCTGGGTATGTAGGGTTTGATAATGGGGGGTTATTGACAGAAGCGGTTAATAAGCATCCACATTGTGTTTTATTGTTAGATGAAATTGAAAAAGCACACCCTGAGGTCTTTAACCTGCTATTGCAGGTCATGGATCATGGAACTTTAACGGATACCAATGGTCGTAAGGCTGACTTTAAACATGTTATTTTAGTGATGACGACGAATGCGGGTGCGGATGTCTTATCTCGAACCTCTATAGGCTTTAAAGAACAAGAGCATACGCATGATGGTAAACAAGTTCTTGAAAGACTCTTTACACCTGAGTTCCGTAACCGATTGGATGCTGTGGTTCAATTTAAACCTTTAACGACGGATGTGATTGAACATGTGGTAGATAAGTTTCTTGACGAACTTGCTGAAAAACTGCTTGCGAAGAATGTTACTTTAGAGATCAGCGATGAAGCCAAACATTGGTTAGCGATTAATGGTTATGATCGTAAAATGGGCGCTCGTCCTATGGGGCGTCTCATCCAAGAAAAACTTAAGAAGCCTTTGGCTGATGAGTTATTGTTTGGAGATTTGTCCGAAGGCGGGTCTGTTTTTGTAGATCTAAAGAATGAAGAATTCAAGATGACTTTTAAAAGCAAAAAAGAACGGTCTGAATCTTTTGAGCCTGAGGAAAGTGACTAATAGAATACACTGATGGGCCCAGCCCAAAGGCTGGGCCTCAAAAGAGGTAATTAGTTAATTAACTTTTATGTGTGAGCTGCAGAATTTAAAGTAGAATGCCCGCGAAATTTAAAATAGAACACATAGGCATTTTTTTAGTGTCTCAAATAATCCTTTTTTCACCTCAAAAATTCCTAGTGCCATATAGTAAAATATGGTTTTGTGTTATTCGGACACGTATCGAGGTCATATAGGTGTCCGAATTTAACGAAAAACTTGTGTTATTCGGACACCAAAGCAAGCGTTAGTTAATAAACTGATTTTTCGGGGGGGATGGTAGCACCAATTATCGGTCGTATCGTAGAAAAACAGGTATCAGTCTTCAAGTAAGGATATCTGAGTTAAAAAAGGGGCCTACTGCATTATTAAATCGTGCGCATGGTCAACCGATTGCTATGCTTAATCATAACAAACCAGTTGCATATTTAGTGCCAGCTGATTTGTATGGACAAATGCTAGAGTTGTTAGAAGATCGTGAGCTAGTAGAATTGGCGAAAACTAGACTGAAAGAAAAAATCGTGCAGTGCGAGTTAATTGAGATGATTGATAATTTGGATTTTGTTCCAAGTGCGCAAAAAGAGTGGAAAACATTAGGTAGTACGCTTCGAAATCAGTTGAAGAATAAGTTAGCTGAAAGCTTAGAAAGCCTGCATGTATTTAGGAGAGACACGTTTGTGCAATCTAAATTGCTATCAAAAACCAGACCTTCTTGGAGACCAAGAAGGCTGGTGCAGTTTTTGTGTATGGTTAGTTATAGGTATATCCTGTAGCAGGGTATTGAGGTGGTGGGGCACTTACTAAAGCATGATTTTTCTCTTTTGACTGAACAAAGCTTACAGTGTTAGCGGGTACTTCTAATTGGTTGTGTGCATTATAATCACCAGAAGATGAGACATCAGTTTTTAAGCGAGTTGCCAGTGCTAATTTTTGCTGACGTCTGTCGAGTTCTGTAACATAAGCATTACCACTGAATTTATCTAAATCTATCCCGCTGACAGCCATTAAAGCAGTTTCTTTTTCGTGTATACAGTCCAGGATAGCATCATTAAATTCACAGCATTTTTCAGAAGGCCCATTTCCACGAAGCGCCCCTCTAATACCACCTGCAGTTGTGGTTGTGGCTAAGAATGCTGCCATCACTATGTCTATATGAGACGTATGACCCTTAAAGAAAAAGTTTAAAATGAGTCGTGGGATGAGGAGTGCGATGATACTGAATAAAGCTGTGAATAAGCTTCCTAATAGTCCGTTTATGGCTCTATCTAGAATGCTTGGACGACTCAAGGCTCTATTGGTAAAGTTTGAGTCATCAGCGGGTATAAGCTTAATAGAGCGAATATTAAAATTTCCATACAGTAGGTGCTCTAAAAATGGCCCTATGTTTTTTGTAATAGAGTCTGTGTCAAAAGGGGTGTTAACGGTAATAGGGTACACGTCATTTAAGTTGATGATGAGATGGATAGCTTGTTTTTCTCGAATTTCTTGAGCAAGTTTTTTAGGATGTGTTTCAGAGAGCATAAAAGCAGTAACAGTATAGAATTTTGACATGATTCACCTTTGCAAAAATTCATGGACATAGCGGTACATATTTATGGAGAAGGGCGTGGATTGGGTAGAAAACGAGGTGGCCTTCCTATAGTAATACAAGAAGGCCTTTTGCATTATGCCACAGATTCTTTCCCATCTTTATTTCTAAAGATGATACGACCTTTAGTGAGGTCATAAGGGGTAACCTGTACGGTAACTCTATCTCCCGTTAAAATACGAATATAATTTTTTCGCATTTTTCCGGAAATATGAGCAACGATACAATGGCCGTTGTCTAATTTTACTTTAAAGTTTGCATTAGGTAGGGAATCAGTCACTACCCCTTCAAACTCGATATGATCTTCTTTGGACATAATTCTCTTTTATTCCTCGTTACTATTATTTTAAGCTATCTAGATATCTTTTTGCATCCAATGCCGCCATACAGCCTGCCCCTGCAGAAGTCACAGCTTGCCGATACACGGAGTCTGCGACATCTCCTGCGGCAAAGATGCCAGGTACACTTGTCATGGTAGCAAAACCTGCGCCGCCACTACGGATTTTAATATACCCGTGTTCCATTTCAAGTTGGTTTTCAAAAATATCTGTATTAGGTTTATGACCTATGGCAATAAATACCCCATCTAGGGTCAGGGTGCTATTGGTCTGGGTCTGTAGGTTCTGGAGTTTGACTCCGGTAACCCCCATGGCATTGCCTAATACTTCCTCCAGTACGGTATACCACAATATCTGGATATTGCCACTCTCTACTTTTTTATTAAGTTGATCAACTAGTATTGCTTCCGCTTTGAAGGTATCTCGACGGTGGACGAGATAGACTGTTTTGGCAATGTCAGAGAGGTAGAGCGCTTCTTCTACTGCCGTGTTACCACCTCCAACGACCATCACGGTTTTTCCTCTATAAAAGAATCCATCACAGGTCGCACAAGCGGAGACGCCACGTCCTAGGAAGGCTTGTTCAGACTCTAGGCCAAGATATTTAGCAGAAGCACCAGTAGCGATGATAAGGGCATCAGTGGTATAACGAGTGCCACCATCCCCCTGCAATAAAAATGGTTTTTGTGTAAAATCCACGGCAGTGATGTGATCTGTAATTATCTGGGTAGAAAACCGTAGGGCGTGTTGTTCCATGCGTTCCATGAGCGCAGGACCTTGACAGCCTTCTACATCGCCAGGCCAGTTATCGACGTCGGTTGTTGTAGTCAGTTGGCCGCCTTTAGCAAGGCCTGTGATGATAACCGGTGAGAGGTTGGCTCTTGCTGCGTAGATAGCGGCGGTATAACCAGCTGGGCCGGATCCTAAAATCATGAGACGGTGGTGGGTTGTAGTTGTATTGGTCATGAACCTATCCTAAGCTTTGAATAATCTGTCTATAAGAGAACATATGTTAAAGATTTTGTATCGTAGTTTGCAATGTTTTTTGCAGCCAAGCCTCTATTTAGGCGCTAAGGGGCGCCCACAGAAGAAGAAAAACAAAAAAGGCAAGGGGGCGCAAACCACTTTTGATCAGAGTCAGAGAGCATTCTTCATGGCGCGTTTAAGGGAGGGGGTAGGCCTCTTTAGCGCTAGTATTGCTGTTTTTATAGGCGTGGCTTTATATACCTTTGATGCAAGAGATCCGGGTTGGTCTCATGTGAGCACGCATACCAAGATTTTGAATGCGGGTGGACAATTAGGTGCATTTTGGGCGGATTTAAGTTTTGCGTTATTTGGCTATTTAGCGTACTGCTTCCCCGTTTTCTTTTTATTGTTAGCTTGGCGGGTAAAGCAAATTTTTAGTGCTTGGAACCTTTCGGTTCGATTAATCGGTGGACTCATTGGTTTAGGCGTGTTGTGCAGCTTAACAACCCTATATAGTGTTGATGGCGTCTTACCGATGGGACCAGGCGGACTTTTTGGCGAGTTAGGCTCTAGTTTTTTGGTGCATTATTTAAATACCCAAGGAGCCACGATAGTCTTGGCAGGGATGTTATTGGCGATTTTTCCATGGGTGAGTGGAATTTCTTGGTTAACCGTCGTAGATACTTTAGGGCATATGGTGATTCAATGTGCCAGACAACTTGTGGAGAGCATTGGGCGCTTGCAAGCGTGGAGACAGGCACGTAATGAAGCTCAGGATTTAGAAGCTTTTGAGGAAGAAGAAGCTTTTGAAGCTTTAACACCTAAAAAATTAACGAAGAGTGCACCTGTGATCATCGAAGAGCCAGAGATGATTCCTATTACTCAAGTTATCCTGCCTGCTAGCAGTACGCCGGTTCCTGTGAAGATAGCAGCTCCTGAGCCAGCATATGAAGAGCCAGTGACGGTTGTTGAGGAGACTCACCCTACAGCACGTAGTGGTCGCAAAATTCGCACACCAGCTTTATCTTTATTAGCAGGGTTTGAAACTACTAAAAAAGGGTACTCTGAAACCCAATTACAAACCTTGGCAGGTTTGCTGGAAGCGTGTTTACGAGAGTTTGGGATAGAAGTAAAGGTGGTCGGGTTACAACCAGGACCCGTGGTCACTCGTTTTGAGCTAGAACTAGCGGCAGGCTTAAAAGCCAGTAAGATTACAGGCTTATCTAAAGATATCGCGCGTTCTTTATCTGTGTTGAGTGTGCGTGTAGTAGAAGTTATCCCAGGTAAGCCTGTAGTCGGGTTAGAAATTCCTAATAAAGATCGTGAAATCGTTCGTTTACGTGAAATACTACAATCTGAAAGCTATCAGTCTTCTGCCTCTCCTTTAACTTTAGCGTTGGGTAAGGATATTTCAGGAAGAGCTGTGTCTGTAGATCTTGCTAAGATGCCCCATCTACTGGTTGCCGGGACCACAGGGTCCGGTAAGTCTGTGGGTATTAACGCCATGTTGTTGAGTATTTTATACAAAGCCACCCCTCAGGATGTGCGGTTGATTTTGATTGATCCTAAGATGCTAGAGTTGGCAATCTATGAAGGAATTCCACATTTATTAACCCCTGTAGTGACAGACATGAAAGATGCTGCAGCGGCCTTGCGGTGGTGTGTAGCTGAAATGGAGCTGCGTTATCAACGTATGGCAGCATTAGGGGTGCGTAACTTACAAGGTTTTAATGAGAAAGTGGAAAAGGCTCAAGAAGCCGGACGGCCTATTAAAGATCCGTTATGGTACCCTGAGTTAGGTGGTGAACCGGTATTGTTGGAAAAACTACCTTTTGTGGTGGTGGTAATCGATGAGTTTGCAGACTTAATGATGGTTGTAGGTAAAAAGGTAGAAGAGCTGATTGCTCGTTTGGCCCAAAAGGCACGTGCAGCAGGTATCCATCTGATTTTAGCAACACAGCGTCCCTCAGTAGATGTCATCACTGGGTTGATCAAAGCTAATATCCCCACCCGTATGGCATTTCAGGTGTCTTCTCGTATCGACTCGCGTACTATCCTAGATCAGCAAGGGGCAGAACAGCTCCTAGGACACGGGGATATGTTATACCTTCCTCCAGGAGCAGGGATGACCGTACGGGTACATGGCGCCTTTGTGGCGGATGAAGAGGTGCATACCGTAGTCCGTGACCTTAAAAAGCAAGGGGAGCCAGAATATGTAGAAATCTTCCAAAAAAGTACTCCCTCCAGAAGAGGGAGTTTTATGGAAGATAGCGGGGATGATGATACTGATGAACTCTATGACCAAGCTGTCTCGATAGTTCTTGAATCACGAAAAGCTTCAATATCCTATGTGCAACGTAGACTTAAAATAGGCTACAATCGTGCAGCAAGGTTATTAGAGCAAATGGAAAAAGAGGGGGTTGTCAGTGCGGTATTATCCAATGGCCAACGTGAGATTATTGTACCCTCGAATAATTAAATGTGTTGGGTTGCTGACATTTATTGGTGCCGGTGCGGCAATGGCTGCCCCGGCTCCTAACCTGACTCAAAAGTTTACTACCCAGTTGCAAAGCTTTCAGTCACTCCAAGCGGACTTTATGCAAACAGTGCGTTTTGCAGATGGCCGTGTGGAAGAAACCAGAGGGCAGTTGTGGGTCTTGCGTCCTTCTAAAATGAAATGGCATGCCACGCATCCTGATGAGTGGTGGTTGATAGCCGATGGTAAAAATTTCTTTCAATATGATGTGGGGCTAGAGCAGGTGGTAGAAAAACCACAATCTCAAGCGCAAGATCAGACGGTCCTTAATATCTTCCTAGAAAAAGATCCTAAAATAGCGCAGCGCTTTGATGTTAAATTAGGACGTTGTGCGATTGCAGCTCAAGATCAATGTTATATGCTGGTAGCTAAACAGAAAGATGCCAATTTACGGAGCTTATTGGTAGGGTTTGAGGGGGCTGCTTTAAGGGAGCTGAAAACTGAAGATGCCTTCGGACAAATTACACAAGTCGTTTTAAATAAGGTCCAAAGTAATAAACCTTTGGATGCCAAAATTTTTGAATTTAAGATCCCTAAAGGGGTAGACCATCTAAAGTCTTAAACGCATTAAGGAATTTGATATGTTAGAGCCTAAGTTATTACAACAACAGCCAGAAATGGTCCAGCAACGCCTACAAACTCGTGGGTTTAGTTTAGATGTGGGGGCGCTACAAGCCTTAGAGCAGGCACGTAAATCCATACAGGTGAAGACGCAAGATTTACAAGCCAAGCGTAACCAAATAGCCAAGCAAATTGGACAGGCTAAAGGTAAGGGTGAGTCAGTAGATGCTTTAATGGCAGAAGGGGCTCAAGTTGCGGTTGAAGTAGAAGCTTTAGAAAAAGAACAAAATATGGTGTTGTCACAATTACGTGAATTACAAATGCAGCTGCCCAACTTGCCACATGAGAGTGTGCCAGTGGGTAAATCTGAGGAAGATAATGTGGTGTTGCGTAAACATGGCACTCCGCGTAAGTTTGAATTTACAGTTAAGGACCATATTGATTTAGGGCTGGCTTTGGGTCAAATGGATTTTGAGGCAGCAACTCAATTATCGGGGGCGCGTTTTACTGTATTAAAGGGTGATTTAGCGCGATTACACCGTGTGTTAGGGCAGTTTATGCTAGATATGCATACCCAAAAACACGGGTACCAGGAATGTTATTTACCGTATTTGGTGGAAGCAAAGATTTTAGAGGGAACCGGACAGTTGCCGAAAATGAAGGAAGATCTGTTTGCTATTGCTGGTGATAGGGAACTGTATTTAATTCCTACGGCTGAAGTTCCTATGACGAATTTGATACGCGAACAAACGGTGGCAGAAAGTACTTTACCTCGAAAATGGGTAGCGCATACGCCTTGTTTTAGATCAGAAGCAGGTGCTTATGGTAAAGACACCCGTGGGTTCTTTAGACAACATCAGTTTGATAAAGTAGAGTTGGTACAAATTGTGCATCCAGATCATTCCTATGAAGTGTTAGAGTCTTTAACCAAAGATGCAGCAGCAATTTTAGAAGCTTTAGAATTACCCTATCAGGTCTTGGCTTTGTGTACTGGAGATTTAGGGCAGTATGCAGCTAAAACTTATGATTTAGAAGTTTGGTTACCCGCCCAAGATCGTTACCGTGAAATCTCTTCTTGTAGTAATACTGAAAGTTATCAAGCCCGTCGTATGCAAGCGCGTTTTAAGACTAGCGAAGGTAAAACAGACTATGTGCATACTTTAAATGGGTCTGGGGTGGCGATAGGCCGTGCGTTGATTGCTATTATGGAAAACTACCAATTAGAAAATGGAGATATCCAGGTTCCTCGGGTGTTACGTCCTTATATGGGGGGATTAGAAGTCATTACGAAGTTGTAACAGGATATCAACATGGTGCCGAAAATAGATTGGATGCAAAGGCATCCGAAAACCGCAGATTTTATGAAAAACCATTATTCTCCTCAGGACCTCAACTCACAAGAAGGGAGAAATTTTGCTTTGCATCTTTATGCCTCTCAGGCACCTTTAGAGGTCATAGAAGAATTGTTAGAGAATCAGGCAGATCCGAATGCCAGGTTTTTTGGACAGACAGCATTACATTTGATATGTCAGTGTGAAAACTCTGAAAGACAAAAAGACTTGATCCAGGTTGTGAAAGTACTACTGGCAAAAGGTGCAGATCTGCATGCGGTAACAGAGGACTCAACAGTAGGTGGTGGTTATCCAGGCAAAAATGCTTTATGGTTTGCGGTTCGAAATAATACAATGCCGATTGTAGAAGTGTTACTTAACGCTGGTGCAAAGGATGATTGTGGGGCATTGCTACATGCTGTGCAGCGAAAAGCTATAGATTTTATGAGATGTGTTCTGCCTGTGGCTACAGAAAAATGTAAAAATCTTGCTTTTAAGTGGGCAGCTGAAAATAATAACGTTACGTTCATACACCATTTTTTGAATCATGGTGTGGATATTAATGGAAAAGATGACAAAGGTAATACGACACTACATCGTGTCGTACAACTGAACTATACTAAGGTAGTCGAATTTTTATTAGAACATGATGCTGATATTGATAGTAAGAATTTGCAGGGTGAAACGCCATTATATGCTTGCGCGACTAGTTATATCTCATCAGATGAAATGATGATGCTATTGTTGAATAAGGGCGCACAGCCAGAGCTTTCGAATCAGAGTGGAATCGCAGCATTATTGGAGGCCGCAAGACGAACCCAAAAAAATATACAGCTTTTGCAGGAAGCATGCGCAAATAAAGGGGCTCAAGATACAGAAAGCAGTGTGTCTTTGCAGCATGTGCCGACCGTGCAGTTTTCCAATCCAAATCCGCAAGAGCAAGCATTGCAGGTTAATACTCAGGTTTCCAGTTTAGCTATGCTTCCCTGGTTTGATGGCTGACATCCTTATTCTCATCAGTGGTGATAAGAAATGACGTTACTAGCGAATAATTGATATTATTAGCCAGTTGAGGACTGTACAACACTATTCCAAGGTACTGCAATAATATTATCCCGTATATATCGACATGTGTCACCTGCATAAATCACAATTCCGGTTGTGCTGGTAGGATAGGTCTTTAGAAACATTTCTATCCCCTCAATATCATGTGCATCAACCTGTGTTTTAAATTTGATCTCAATAGGGTAGAGATGACCTTGATGTTCTAGAATTAAATCGACTTCTTGTTTATGAGCTGTGCGCCAGTGGTAAAACTGTGGTGTATGAGAACGGGCTTTTAAATGGAATAATAAAGTGTTGATGATAAAGGTCTCAAAAACAGCCCCTACGCGTGGATGTTTGGCGAGTGATTGAGGGCTGTCAATCATGGATAAATGGCATAATAACCCTGTGTCAAACAAGAACCCTTTAGGTTTTTTACTAATGCGTTTAATGGTGTTGCCGTGATAAGATTCTAGATCGTTCCACAAAAATGAATTTTTGAGCAAACTTTTCCAGAGTAGGGCAGTAGAATTGGCAACCCCTAGTTCACGCCCTAATTCAGCATTGTTGATTTCTTGCCCAGATAGCATTGCCATTAGGCGTATAAATTTTGAAAAAACATCCACATTTTTAATATCAGCCAATAAACGTATATCACGTTCAATATAGGTGCGTATATAAGAGGCAAAAAAGGTCTCATTGTAACTGTCGGTTTTGGAAATTCTACCAGGTAACTGGCCACGCCAGAGGATTTCATAAATACTATCAGGTAGGGTGACCGTTGATTTTTTAATAATAAATCAATCCAATAGGGTTCTATTATTTGATAACGTTCTAAAAAAGTCATTGGATTTAGTTCTAAGATGGCAACACGACCAGCCATACTTTCCGATACTGTTTTAAGCATGGAAAAATTTTGAGAGCCTGTTAAGAGGTATTGTCCAGGCTGTTCTTGGATATCTGCAAAACGTTTGAGCGCAGTTAAGATTTCTGGATAAAATTGTACTTCATCTAAGATGAGCGGGATAGAGAAAGATTTTAAAAATAAATCAGGTTGTTGCCGTAAATTATATTCATCGAATAAAGGGTCAAGCGTAAAATAGGATAGTTCCGGAAAATTATTTTTCAGAAGCGTGCTTTTGCCAACTTGACGAGCTCCTAGTAGTAAAACTATTTTTTCTTGTGCAAAAGCCTCACTTAAGCGGGAGGTTAATGTTCGACTTAGGTAATGAGTCATTATAGAGGCTTATGGTATGGCGTACGACTAGATATCAGTATAGCTGGAGAGTTTGTTTTGTGCAATTCTTCGATGGCATCGAATAATTACACAAAAAATAAGTTCCTTAGCTTTATTTTGGAGTCAAAAAATAGTGTAAGTGCTCGCTAATCAAGATTAACCGGCAATTCTCACTAGTGCGCCCCCCTTTTTATTCACAAGGCCATTATTGATATCCTTTCGCAAACACCTCATAGTTAGCTTACTTAACAAGAGTCTCGTTTGTGAGCCACCCTACCACCCCAGCCAGTCTTTCAGCGGCCACTTTATTAAACACCAGACGCAAAGAATTTCTTAAAATTCCAGATACTTGCATGCGCCGCAGCAACATGAATTTGGCAGATATTTTGATGTCTGGATTAGCGGTATTCGGATTAAAATATCCTTCTTTAGATTTTCTTGTCCCTTTAGCGGCGAGAAAATCACTTTCCGGACAGAACAAAACCAGTATTAGACACCACATAACTGTTCTTACGTTTTACCTGTTCTCAAAAAAATGCTCATAGCCAATGCTTTCTTAAAAAAATATCTTCCCTCTCCTTTTATTAGAAGGGCGGCAGCTTATTTCCCTAAATTTGTAATCTTAAAATTTCAGAGCCGCTATGTTGTTAGCGGGAGGCGCTGCTCTTACTACTTGATCGTGAACACACATGCTTTCTGTATAATAAACTAGACACTACTGTATAGTTACCTAGACAAAACCAATTGTGTTTAGTTAACTTGACAGAAAGGCTTTGTGTTCTTGTAGGTAGAAGCCGGAAAGAAGAGACATCAAGGCAATGTTATCTGTGCATCATGTTCGGGAAATTCTATAAAAGTGGAGTTTTTGAGGTAAACTAGCTCCACAATCAAAATTAACACGGACGCCAGCGTTACCTGAACAGCTGCACGATAGATTTATATTGGTGATCTAAGGCGTGTGTCGTTGTGGGAAGTCTACTTTGTTGACACAATTGCCAGCGTATTATGGCCCCCCTTTGGCGCAGTGTAAAATTTTTATGCGATATTCCCGCAAGCCGAAGAAGCTATTTTTATTACAAAAGATAATGCTGATAGTATTTTATAAATTTATTATTTGGTTACACAGCATCTAATCATAATAGAGGAGATGCAGTTTTTAGCACTTGTTCCAACAACAGCGTAATCCTAAGGATGATAGGTTATAGCCAGGCATCAGTATGCCGATGGGTGGGTATCACGCGCTTCTGCTATTTTCGCTAAAGGGATATCCTCGCACTCGTTTAAAGTCATCAAGGACGAGGTTGTGTAGGAATATTTCTATTGTCTTTTGTATCTGTTGTGCGAATTGAGACAGAAAAATTGCCGTAGCTTGTTGAACTGTTACCAAACATGGGTGGCTTGTTGCCTATAAAAGGTGGAATTGGGTTACCAGCGTAGCATTTTTGTTATCCGTGAACTACACTGTGGGGGTGTTAGGTGTATACCTAAATTATTCAAGGAGGAATGTTATGCAAAAACACTGCTGTTCTTTAGAAAGAACCTTGGCATTATTGTGGGCACTTTGGTTAAGTATGGCTGCTTTCACTAACGTGTGTGATTTGTTAGTGAAATTGGAACACTTACCTAAAACTTGGATGTTAAAATCCGGGAACCTAGAGTTTTTAATGGATTACACCAAATTGTATCACTTTAGCGATCTGGGGCATTATGTTGCGTTTGGGGTGATTGCTGCGTTACAAGCTTTAATCGCTTTAATATTTTTTAGAGCAGTATTTTCCAAAGAACTCAAAGGGTTATGTTGCGCTTATCACATGATGGTGATGGTGGTTGGATTCTTCTTAATTGCAGATGAATACTTCTTACAGGGTGCGAACTTACATCTTGTATTAACCCAGCATTTCATTTTATTAGGTGTGATTTTATTAAGCAAATTGACGTGCAGCCAAGGAAAATGTTGTGCATAAGTCATGTGTTCTGATTTGAAACAGGGAGTTTAAGCTCCCTGTTTTGTTTTTGAGAGCTGCATTTTTTGTGAGAGCAGGCGCATAAGGGCGATGTTGTCAGCGGAGTGTGTTTTTTGTAAATTTTCGCCTTTAAAATGTCCATGTTTTTTTACATAGTTATAGTTGTCAAACCCTTCTACCACTTCATTGAAGAGTTGTGCGTGGCTATACCCATGGAAACGGTTAGGGTCTGTGAGTAGTGTTGCCCCAAATCCATACTTGAGTAATTCTCGATTTAAAGTTAACACACAAATGGTGCGACAATTTGCGTCAAAAAATGGATGCAGGCGTTCTAAAGTTGCTATCAATGTTATAATGTGTTGGAGTTTTTGAGTCTGGTTTTTTGCATGTTGCATCTGTTGATGATAATCCGAAATAACGGTTTCAACTCTTTTTTTGAGCGCTGACCCATAGAGCGGAAACCGTAATACTCCATAACGTAAGGTGTAATCTTGTTCAACATGAGGGGAGAGCGAGAGTTCTTTTAATCCTTCAGGCGTGAGCATATTGTTTTTGGTTTCAAGCATATCCACCTCTACGATATCATCAGTTTCTCTAAAGGGAAGCTGTTCTAATGTTTGTTGGGTGCGATTCATTTCTCCCTTAATACCTTTTGCGCATAAAGTGTGTGTTTGTATAATATGGTCAAAAGTGAGGGGCTCTTTTATCGTGCTCATCAGATACTGGAACCCCTTTGCCATCGCCACTAGACAACCGGGTTCTCGACTATCATAAACGATCGCCGTTTCCCCAGCCTTTTGTTTTAAGCCATCCACCAAAAATCGCCACCCTACTTGTGTGGCGAGTTGCTCTAAATAAGTATTTAGTTCTTTTGGTTGAAGCTTAATCATCCGTTGCGGTAAAGCTTCTTGGTTAGTTGCAAAAAGTACGTGTGATAAAAATTCAGGAGAAAAATTTGGCAGTAATCCAGATAAGTGCGTTTTGAAATATAAAGGATTGTTAAACAGGAGTGTTTTAACAGACTCTGGTAATGCCGCTTGAAATTCTGTGGCACTATAGGGCACGTGTAATTTTTTTTCGGTATTATAAAATGCTTTTTTAAGTGTTTTTATATAGTATGCTGTTTCTATCGCGGTGTAAGGTGTATTTTTATCTTTAAAGAGCTTGTCACTAGAAGTCATAGGATGCAGGGAGACTTTTTGTGCCAGTATAGGTATAAACATTTTGAGCGCTTTCTGGGTATAGAATTGTCCTTCTATGGTAAATGAAAGATAGAAGAGGGTGCCTATAATGAATAGGGATTGCCATATTCGGTTTGTATTACTGAAGTGCATCAGCTGTCTCTAAAAAGATTTGTTTGAGTTGTGCCATTAGGTTTTGGTTTTCAGGGTCTAGTGGCTTTTTTGATTCCCCCGGAAAATGTCCATTTTCTTTTACATACTGATAATGATCAAAACCCTTGAGAATTTCTTGCATAAAATCAGGGGTGCTATACCCATCACAGTAATTCGGGTTTTCTAACACTGTTGTCGGAAAACCATGCCGGAGTAACTCTCGATTCAGCAGTACTGTACAAAAAGTACGACCATTAGCATCCCAAAAGGGATGAATGCGTTCTAATAGCGATAAAGTGCTCACGATATGATAGAGTTTTTGTTGCGGATCTTGCGTGCTATCCATCTGCTGATTATACGCTGCTAAAATCTCTTCTATACGATTTTTTAAATTATCTCCATAAAGGGTGGTTTGTAGATAGTTATACCTAAAGGTATAATCCTGATCTACATTTTCATATAAACAAAGTTCCTTTTTTCCCTCTGGGGTGATATTGACTTCAGTATCGGTATTCATTGAATAACCAACAGGACGAGAGCCTTTTCTAAAAGGCTGCTCTGGGTGTTTTTTGTGTTGTTCATTGAGTTCGCCACTAACATTTTCCACACAGAGTTGGTGCGTGGTGATTACTTTCTGCAGTGATAAAGGTTCATCGATGCTACGAATAGCATTTTTAAAAGCACGTGCCATGGCAATTAAACATCCTGGCTCTCGTTTATCAAAAGTTAAGGCTGTTTCAATTTGTTGTTTAGTTCCTGCAATTAACAAACGCCAGTTGATGTGTTCTGCCATATCCTTCAGGTGCGTTGCACGTGCTTGTGGCGATAAACTAGGGTAAGGTAGCTCAGGGATTATGACTGGGTGTGTTGGAAACACTACGGCCTCTGCAAATTCAGCAGTTAATAATACTGCGCGTGTGGCAGACTTAGGTAGAGGATGTAGTAGCGTGTCTAACATTGGTTGTAATTGTGTTTTAAAATATAAAGGATTGTTGTCTATACCTAAAATGAATTGTGTGTCGAGCGTATCTCTAAATTTATTGGCTAAGCCTTGTGTAGTATAAGGCGTTGGTACAGGCTGTTGTGCTAAAAATTTGCTTAAACCGCTTTGTAATTTTAAATATAAGGATAATTCATAAATTTGACGGGTGTATCCGGTGTAGTGTCTATTGTGACTTTCAAATAGTTCTTGACTGGATGCCTTCGGATTAAATCCAGTTTGAATAAAAATCGGTAAAAAATTTTTTACAAGTGCACGACTGTTTAAATATAGTGGCACATATATTTTTGTACTTAGCGTATTTGGGAGCGGCCACAGATTTTTGTTTTGTAAGACAGGGGAGGGCATATTATAAAAAACAGTCTCAGGATACGGTAGAGGGCTGTATCCATGAAGTAACAATACTAGAGGCGTTAATTGCAGTAAAGCTATCCCATATTGTTTAAGTTGCCGCATGTAACTCCTCAAGTACAGCTTGATAAATGGCTTTGAGTGTTTCTAAACTACCGATTGCAATCTGTTCATTAGGCTGGTGAATCGTGGCATTCACTAATCCACATTCTACAATTTCACAGTCTAGTTGTGCAAAATGCCGCCCATCTGAAGTTCCCCCTTGGGTAGAGCAAACTGCTTCTAGTTGCGTAACTGATTTTATCGCTTTAAGTAGACTCTGGCGTAAGGGACCTGGCGTGGCTTTATAAAACGGTAACCCGGAATGATGCCATTCTAGCGTAAAAGGCAGCGGGCTATTATTTAAAAATGCTGTCACTTTTTGCTGTATTTCAGTATGGGTCACAGGTGGTGCATACCGAAAGTTAAAAATAGCATGCGCCGTGGCAGGAATCACATTATCAGCCCCAATCCCAGCACGTACATCTGTGCATTGAAATTGTGTCGCCGCAAATACAGGATCTGAAGTGGTCCATACATGATTTGAAACTTGCATTATAAAGGCAGCTAAGGCATGCATAGGATTTTGATGGGTTTTTGCATAGGCAATATGCCCTTGTTGTCCTTGTATCGTTAGCGTGCCTGTTAAGGAGCCTCTACGACCTATTTTAATGGTGTCCCCAACTGTTTTACTGGCAGAAGGCTCCCCTACTAAAACCCAAGTAGGTTTATAGTCTTGTTCTATTAACCAAGGCACGATTCTGCGGATCCCATCCATGCCTTTGCCTTCTTCATCACTCGTCAGTAAAACCGCAATTCTAAAGTGGGGCGTAGGGGTATGTGCTAAAAAATCTTTGAGCGCATGTAAAAAGGCAACTACCCCGCCCTTCATATCTGCAATGCCTCTACCGACTAAAGTGTCATTGACGGTAGTGAGCGTAAAAGGTGGGGTAGACCAACCTTCTCCAGGTGGCACTACATCTGTATGCCCTACAAAGTAGAGTAGTGGACCTTTATCTCCATATATCGCAAACAAGTTGGATGTCTGATTAAAATCCAGTCGTTCCAATTTAAATTTTAAAGGTTTTAAAAAGGTAGCAACATGTTCCAAACACCCCGCATCCTCTGGAGTCACAGAAGCACAGGCAATTAAGGTTTGGAGCAGGGTATGCATATTAGGCCTCGGTCTACCTGCGGAGCGCATTGATACTGGTTTTAGCGCGGGTCTTGGCATCAACTTGTTTGACAATCACTGCACAGGCTAACTGGCAGGTCCCTGTACTATCAGGCAAGCTACCTGGTACGACAACAGAGCCAGCAGGGATGCGACCATAACTCACGGTTTTAGTGGCACGGTCATAAATTTTAGTACTTTGCCCTAAAAATACACCCATACCAATCACGGAATTTTCTTCTACGATAATGCCTTCAACGATTTCAGATCTAGCACCAATAAAACAATTATCTTCAATAATCACAGGATCTGCCTGTAAGGGTTCTAATACTCCGCCAATGCCTACGCCGCCTGAGAGGTGTACATTTTTACCGATTTGTGCACAAGAACCTACTGTTGCCCAAGTGTCCACCATCGTGCCAGCACCAATGTTGGCACCGATATTTATAAAGCTCGGCATAATCACCGTATTAGGGCCGATATAGGCGCCACGTCGAATACTCGCCGGAGGCACAATTCTTAACTTACGTTCTTTAAAAAGGCTGCTGGAACAAGAAGTGAATTGTAAAGGTATTTTGTCGTACGCCTGACTAAAACCGCATTCAATATTTTTATTTTCAGAATGTTTAAATAACAACAAAATCCCTTGTTTTACCCAAGTGTGGGTTTTCCAGCCCGCTGAGCTTTTGGTGGCAACGGCAATTTCTCCTGCTTCCAAATAGTGTAAAAAAGTATTTAACACTTGAGGAAGGGGAAGGATATCTTCTGTTGTTGTAGGGTTACTGGCGTATTGGGTAATGGAGGATTCTAAAGTATGAAGGTCTAACATGGGGAATCACCTAAGTGAGAATGACTACAAGAAAAGAACCTTTCTCCTTTTGCAAGATGGCTTGCAAAAGGAGAAAAGGAAAGTACCAGGGTTAGAGAGTAGCAGCTGTCATACCCAAAGAAGTTGCACCCATGCTCAGCAAGGAAGGCAGTGCTAATAAACCAGCAGCTACCACTAACAATACAATTGGAGCACTTAAAGGCACTTGGTTAGGATTGTCTTTGTGAGCTTTGAACTTCACTAAACCACCGATACCAAACCCTAAACCAGCAACAACAGACAAGCTTTTTAATAGCTCTTTAAAGCTGTTAATCTGACCGGTTAAGTTTGTTGCCATGGAACCAATATCCCCACCGCTAGCGGCAAGACTGATTTCAGGAATCAACCCGCACATAGTTACCAAACCAACTGATGCTAAACCTAATTGCCAGAAACGATTTGAGTTAACGTTTTTCATTACGATCTCCTATGACCCATGATTAAAAAACACATTCCTATTAAAGCAGAACTTTAGCAATTTTGCTAATTGTACGACCAACAACACTGTTTAAGTTTAAGAACTAATTGCATGTTCTTGGTATATCTTAAGAATTTCGGCAATTAACTCATCAATCACAGAACCTTCATCTTCTTCCGTAAAGTCTGCTTTTTGACGTTTACGCTGGGTCACGCGCTGTTCGATAACTTTACCTGCAGAACCACCTGGATAGAGCATCGATAACAATTTACGTGTTTCTTTAGCACCAATCTCTTTATACAACGAGTTACGAATGCGGGCATCATCTGCATTGGTGTTAAAGGACCATAATTCAATAGGACCTAAGGTACTGCTGACCAACTGCGTACTAATACCAAGTTTGGTAGCAAACTGCACTAAGAAGGTTGCACCTTCTGCACGCGGCCCATGCACGCGAGTGCTTAAGGCGATTCGTGCGCTGTCATTCAAACCAAAGGTCTCAACAGCACGGTCTACAGCCTGTTTAGGACCTGCATCCATGATAAAGACTGCCGTCGCAAATTCTACCATCACAGAATCAAAATCTTCTAAGGATTGTGAGAGTAGGGCAACCTGAACTTTCCATTTTCTTCCTTCACGCATATCCACAACGATCTGGTCACGGACAGCCTTAGCTTTAGACGTACGGTGAAACTCATCGAATACCAGACGTTTGGAATCTTCACGGATTTCAATAATGCGTTTATGGTGATAATCCCGATAAAGGGGAGGGAAGTCTTGTAAACTGTCTTCGTTGAGGTAGTAGTTCTTAGCTACGACATAACGACCTAACATATACATAATCGCAGTTTGTCGGTCAGCAGACTCACCACCACTCTTTGCGACTTCATCTAAGTCTAAAGACACCACACGGGCATCGCCTAAATCGAAGGCGGTAATACGTGAAAGTAAGGGGTATTCTCGTACTGCACTGGAAATCATACGACCAAAAGCAGAAATGAGAGGTTCACCAGTAGGGGCAACAATTTTACCATATAAATCTTCTACCACTTTGGTACGGCAAATTGCTACCGCATCGGCTAATAAAGGTGCAGTATAGCGCTGGGCTATCATGGCTTCATGCACATAACCACCTTTGAAGAGGGCTTCTACCACTTCCCACCAAGAAGAACGATTATCTATAGGGGTTTTCATTTCCAAGAGCAGTTTATCAATGGCAGGCTCCATATCCTTGGTATAAGGATGAGGATTACCCCCTTGATCTGATAATTGCTTATATAGCTCATCCACGACCAACCCTGCCATATCTGGAATACCATCATAAGGCTTGGTTTCTCCGATAGGCGTCGCAAGTAAGGTGACAAAATTCACTAAGAAACTGCGTTCTTGTGGGGTGGGGGCTCTACACCCTAATTGTAAATCAAAAGGGTTAATAGAATAGGCAGGCGTCATTCTTAAACGATGATAGGCTACTAAATGCCGCATATCTTTCGGTAAGGCTTCCTGTAATAGAGAAATTAATCCACTACTGGAAGGTCCAATATCGATGATCCCAATACGAGGTAAACGTTTTAAGCCACCTTGTAAACAAATGGCTAAGTTAATCGCATTCGATAATACCGACTTACCCGAACCAGGTCTTGCATAAATTAAGTCAATCCATGTGGTTTGTAAGGCAGAGCCGGGCTGATAGGGCCAGGGTTTGCCATCTGGAGATCTAAAGAGCAGTGCACCTTGACCCCAAGGAGATGCAGGTCGCGTTAGTGGTAACATGGTGACCACATCATTTAAAGGCGCTACACTGGCGCAACCAATAGGATTAGACGTGATACCTAAGGCAGAGGAGAGTGCACCAGCAAAGGGATCTCCTGAAAATTCACCGACCTCACAATTTCCCCAACCTTGTAGCGCTTTCATTAACTCAGCAGCACGTGTGCGTAGCAGCGCTTCTTCACCAACAGGTGCCCATGTAGCCATACTGACTCTGAGTTTGACGATAGCAGTATCGGTTTTATCATTTAAATAGCGTAATACATCTGCAGAATCTGCAATTAATCCATTTACAGGAGAAGCAAATACTAAAATAGAAGCAATAAGGGGTTTAATACCTAAAGTATTAATACCATTACTTTCTAGAAAGAAGGACATACGCCAAGGTAAGTTTAAAGGGATGGTTCTTCTAAAAAGTTCTTGGAAAGTTTGGATTTCTTGCGGAAATAAATCTATAGAAAAACTTGCATACACCCTGTCCCCAATACGACAGTGTCTTAAGTTGAGGTTTTCACCATCCCTGGGTATTACTTGTAACCATAAAGGGGGCCACATAACGGCAGAAATATCTAAGGCTGGGACTCCTTTCACTTCCCGTACAGGAATGGTATCCCCAGGTAAACAGGCTTTCCACTCTAAAGAGGTCACATCAGGATCAACGCTCTTACGAATCGCTGCAACTGCTTGGTGTGCATCAATTAATACGACTTGTAAATGCACATCCCCAAAGTCATTGAGCGTGTTTTTGACAAAGCTGTTATGTTGTTCGCGTAATTCTGGGACTAACTTGATAACATTTTGTGCTTGTTGAAAGGGTGGGACATACTGTTTTTTCAGTCTTGCTACGGTATTAGCATTAGATTCTTTTAGTTGTGTATCTGAAATTGCAGAGAGTCGTGTCCAGAGTACTAAATAGCAAGCTTCAGTAGAACAGTAATTGGCTAAGTGATTAATGCGTTCTTCAAAAACGTCCTTGAGGTTTAAATGTAGCCGATCAGCCGTATCAAAACTGGGGGCAAAAATATCTTTGATTTCTTGTTTGACCAAATCCCGGTCATAAGCAAAAAAGACTTGTAAGGCATGTCCGTTGCGTGACAAGCTGGAAGACAGAGAACGGGTTACCCCACTGTGAATTTTTTTAAATTCTTCAGGCCCCATTAACTCACCACAACCATTTAAGCGGATGATCGAAATGAGAGAGCCATCTTTCATAACTAAAGTATGACGCGAATCAGCTGTTTCCAATTCACAATAGCTGCGCGTGGTCTGTTTCAGATTATTTGCTGCCCATACTAGAAAAATATCTAGGCCATTTAAAAAACTGTCTAAGATCTGCATAGCTCTCAATCCTTATAACGGCAAATGTGCAAAAATCGTTTCTTTCCAGTAAGTGATCTGCTCTGAAAAATAGCGTCGTAAGGGTAATAAACGAACTGCGTTCATTAAATGATGGTTCTTTTGTTCAGCTGTTAAATTGCCATCAATTAATCCTTGTCCAAAGACATTGGGTTGACTGGTTTCAGGTCCAAAACAGTTTTCAATTACTGTACCTCTATCACTAAAACACAGATAGGTAGCTTGTAGTTTCCCACGATAGGTAGCATCTTTGACTAACGCACAGAAGAGGGCGCGTGAAAAGTGATTTAAGGAGGCTTGTGACATTTCTGGTAAATAGATGACGCGTCCACCGCTATGACCATCTAAGCCTATAGAATCTAGAAAAAAACATTGCGCACAAAAACTGCAGGCTGTTGCAAGGTTGCTGCTACTATTATGGGTGTAGTCATTATCAATATTGACGATTTCCATATATTTTTTGGATTGAAACCCACAAAAACGACATGCATAAAAATCACGTTTTAAAATTCGGTTCGCCAAAGATTGGAAATTCTTATTGGTTTTGCGTGCCTGAAATATACGCCAATTTCCGGGCTGGGCGTGTAAAGTAATTGGCAAGAGTTCCATAATATCACCCTTTATTTAATACCCATGAGGCCTGCTAGTAAAACCGCTGTATCCATAAAATTGATTAAAAAGAGACCGCCAATGATATGGGTTATACCTTTACCAACACTACCAGGTTGTGCGCCTGGATGTCCCATTTTGGATAAGATAAACCAACCTCTTAAAAAGGCGATATACCCAATCAATTTGATATATTTACCTAATACGCCTTGAATCTTAGCCCATTGCTCCATACCGCTATCTTGAATATAACTCAGCTGTAAGTTGCCAGGTAAGCCTAAGGTGTTTAAGCCTACATCTTTAACTTGTTGAATATTCCATAACACTATGCCAATCACAATATGCACTAAAGGGCCTGCAATTTCGGCTTTTCCGGAAGCTGCTTGTTGGCTTTGTCCAAAGGCACGGTACATCATGATACCGCGCATCACAAAATAAACGCCAGCTATCATGGCAATCGCATCAAGTAAACCACCACCAGCCCCATCAGCCCCCATTAAGGCGTCAAAG
This sequence comes from uncultured Francisellaceae bacterium, assembly GCA_964524705.1. Lineage (GTDB taxonomy): Bacteria > Pseudomonadota > Gammaproteobacteria > Berkiellales > Berkiellaceae > CAZGDB01. Next base: position 4,898 of record CAZGDB010000003.1, on the reverse strand, counting down.
AGGCTGGTTAAGTTCGTAACCGCGACGTCTGAATCAACGGGGATATTAGGAGGAGGTGCGTTTGCCATGATGGAGTCTCCTTAGCGTAACATGGTGCCGGAACTGGTAACTACGGTTCCATGGTTCGCATCAATCACCAAGACAGTACCATAGAGGTCTAATTTATCCCCTTCAGTAACCGTAATCGTGTTTCCATCTTTGTCTTTCAGCCATACACGGCCAGGAATAATCGCATGCACAACCCAAGCAGGGGCCTCAGTTGTTATTTTAGCTTTATCCTCAACTTCTGTTTTTTTAACAGCATCAGCTAACATGGCTTCAGGGGTCATTTTTTTGACTTGACCTTGGATGTTTTCCATACTGCTTTGAATGCTATCTATGGCGTTATCCATTTTGGTAATATTTCTACCAATATTGGCAGTGCTAATGGTATTTTGACGCACTAAATTTTCAAGTGCGACCACACGACCTGCTAAATCCACATTTTGTTTTTCCAAACGACTGAGTGCACGTTGTAAATCATCCCCCATACTGGTTTCAGCATGCGCAGGTTCTGCTTTTGCTTCCACTTGTTGTGGTTCTGGAGCAGGGGCTGCGGCTGCAACGGGTGTAGAGGTTGCGGCTGCGGCTGTTGCATCAGTTACGGGCATTGCGGTTGTTTCTGTAGAAGCAACTGGAGCGGGTGTGTTGAACTCTGCTTGATTCGTTTTATTAAAAAACGCAATCACTTGCCATACCAACACTAAGCCGGCAATAGCACCACCGATTAAGGCACCCTTTGGTATCTGCTTTTTAGCAGGAGCGGCAGTGTCTTGAAACTCTGCTTCGCCAAAGGCATTTTCTTTGTCAAAGTCAAAATCATCATCCATGTCTGATGATGTATTTTGGTCTCTATCTTCCGCCATTGCTGGACTCCTTCTGTATTTTCAAATCTGTCAAGATTAGTACGCCAACCCCAACTCCCGAGGGCACTGTTACAGTAGGGGGTTTATTAACCAGAGGGGCAACTGCTTGACCCCATTTTTCACCTACTGAACCCATTGCTACATAAATTTCCTTTTTCGAATCTAACGGTGGTTTACTACTAGTTGTGGAACCAGCTAAATTCGTAGTGGTGGAGGTTCCTTGATCCTTAATAGCATTACTGTAGCCTTGCATGAACGAAGACGCAAATAATGCACCGTAACGTAGTAGATAATGATGATCTACATCACCCGCCAAAGAAGTTCTTGCAGTATCAGGGTCCATTGCTACTGCTTCAATAGCAATAGATAACTCTTTATTTGGTAAACTTAACTTAGTAAAGTTCACAATTACTTTTTCACCTTGGCCCGTGACAACGATAGCGCCGATCAGCTTACCACCACGGTATTTGCCTTCTACGATCGTTGCTAATACAGGAGAGGGCTCATCAGAGTTAATTGCAGTATCTAGTACGCCATAGAGGACGGTACCTGCTTTAACAACATCATAGGTGCCTGGCGCCATTACTGGTTCAGAAGCTGCTGCTGCCGCTGCAGCATCAGCAGTTTTGGCAGCAGTTCCTGCGGCTTGTTTAGCCGCCATACCTGCGACGTAATTCTGACTAGGCTGAGCCCCCCAGCTATTCATAGCGGCGCTAGAAACCCCTTGCATGCTTTGGGCGAGGGTAGCAATCTTTTGCTTAAACTCTTGTTGTTTAGCAGCTAATTCCTGTTGACGACGTGCTAAGGCTGCACGACGTTCATTTTCAGCTTTTTGTTTGGCTAAGGCTTCTTGCTGCTCACGTAGACGACGGTCTAAATCGGTTTCTGGTTTTTGACCCGGTAACAGTTTACCGGCAGCATCATAACGACCATTGGCATCACATTCGCCTTTTTCGTTATAGCGACCCGCTTTACATAAAGCTTTGCCATCTGGACCATAGAGACCTTGTGGATCACATTGACCTTTTTCATCAAATTTTCCAGCAGGGCAGAGGAGTTTGCCATCTGGACCATAGAGTCCTTTGGCATCACACATCCCTTTGTCATCAAACTTGCCAGCTGGGCAAAGCAGCTTTCCGTCAGAACCATAAAGTCCTTTAGGGTCACAGTTGCCTTTTTCATCAAACTTTTCAGCAGGGCAGGCAACGAGCTTGCCATTTTTATCAAATTTTCCGTTAGGGTCACATTCGCCCTTTTCGTTATATTTGTTGGAGGCACACGCTAAGATGACGCCATTTTTGTCAAATTTACCATTGGCATCACATTCGCCGTTTTCATTATAACGCTCTGCTTTACAAGGCAGAGGATTACCTGAGGCATCATATTGTCCATTGGGGTCACATTCGCCTTTAGCATTGTAATGACCAGAGGCACAAGGTAGAGGTTTACCCGTTTTATCAAAGTTTCCGTTGGCATCACATTCGCCCTTGGCATTGTAACGTTCTGCTTTACACAACACGCGTTTGCCTGTGCGGTCAAATTCACCTTCAGGGTCACATTCGCCTTTAGCATTGTATTTTCCAGAAGGGCAGGCTAAAAGATTACCGGTTTTATCATATTGTCCATTAGGGTCACAATCGCCTTTTTCATTGTATTTACCTGCCATGCAAGTGATAGGGTTGCCAGTTTTATCAAATTTTCCATTAGGGTCACAACGGCCTTGCGCATCATAACGGTTATGGGTACAAATTAAGTTCCCAAACTCATCATAAACTAAGACGCCGTTTACATCATACAGACCACTGGGGTCACATTTCTTTTGCGCATTGTAACGCTTAGAAGGACAGAGCAATACGCCCATTTCGTCATAAACTTTGTTACCGTCTTTATCAAATAAACCATTAGGATCACAATCACCTTTTTCATTATAGCGTCCCGCAGGGCAATCAATTTCGGATTTAAAAGCAATTAATGTAGGAAGCGCACTGCCATTTTTCTTAGCAGCCTCTTCGGCACGTTGTTTATTGGCCTGCATTTGCAGTTCACGGTATTTTTCAGAAGTCACATTTCCAGGCGTGGCTTGAATGCCTGGAGGTACTGCTAAAGCCGTAGAGGCTTCTTCTGCCAAACGAGGGGGTTCACGGGTAAAGGCGTAAACCATAATACTTAAAGTGGTGAAGATCAAAATACCCAGAATCAATAAAAAGGTCCGGGTTTTTGCATTACGTAACTTTTGAAAAAGGGGTTGTTGCGCTGGCATGCCTAAAATCCTTTCAGGTATATGTGTACAGTATGACCATCTTTAGTTGCTAATAACTGTGGGGTTGGCATTAATTCATAAACTCGCGTGCCATCAGCACTAGATATGGTTGCCAACCAGGCAGGAGATAAAAGCTGTAAGCGCGTTCTTACATATAATTTTTTATTAAAAAACCAAGCCTGTCCTAAATTGGTATCCATTTCTAATTTTTGACTACCTTCAGGAGGTACGCCATCTAAAAGATGAATTAATGCAGGCGCAATTTTAGAGCCTTGTACGGTATCAGGTAAGATCGGTGCCATCGCATTGGGGCCACGACCCATAATTTGTAGATCTACGCGATAATCAATTTCTTTTTGGCCGGAAATTAGTGAAATCATGACTGGGGTGTTTTCACCAACGAGCCGAACAGCTAAATTCCCGTGAGAATAGTTTTTCATAGCCTGAATAAATAGCGTATTGGATTTTAAATCCCATTGAATATTAAAAGTATTAGGGTCACCAACGCCATAAGCTTCTATAGGCCAGGGGGCACCAGTGGCATCTAAAAATACTACCGAGCTCACAAAACCAGAAGATAAACGAATGACAGGGCTAGGTGCACCAGGCTCTAACTTCACACTCATCGTAGAGGATAAAGGTAAAGGCGGGCTTTTAGGGCTGGTAGCTACTGCTTGCTGAGTCATATCCAACATTTTGCGTAATTGAATAATTTGCTGTGGCGCTAAAGGCAGACTTGAGTCTAGTAACTGTTGAAATGCCATGTCTCTTTGCATTTTACGTATCGCAGGATCTTCAGCCCCTGAAATTAAACTTAAATCATTAGGATCTATCTCTGCATCTGCGCCAATAGCAGCAGGCGGGGTTGGTTTAGTAGGTGCTGCGCGCGGAGCATCCTCAGTTTTAGGGATTTGAGCACCAGCGATATCTAAAGGACGTGGCGCAGGCGCAGCTGGAGCCGGTGCACCAACCATTGCCGCTAAGCTGGGTGCGGTCCAGAGCATACAAAAAGCAATGGTGGTCAGTTTACGCATTATTAACCTGCCGTAACGATGAATTGAGAAATGCCGACACCTTTTTCAGACTCTAAGGTAGGGACCCGTGTCACTAACATCGTGATAACAACATTTTGTTTAAAAGTATCTGAAGCACTTTGATAAGAAATCAGCATCGGTAACTGTAAACGCCAGGCATAATATTCACCGACTAAACCTTCTTGTAGAATCACAGGGGTTCCCGTAGGAACCGCAGAGACCACTAATTTTTTCTCAGCAATAGAATCTAAGGTTTTAGCATCTTGTAAGGCTTTTAAAAAGTTTTGATAACCACGTGTTGTAAAATTAATACGATTACGTTCTAGCGCTGCTTTATAATCTACGAAATTATAAGTAAAAGCAGCAGTTGCAGATTGGGATGCCCAACTTAATAAAGCTTCAGTCGCAAGGTTTGGTGCACTTAAAGGCGCCAGTTTAATTAAATTTCCAGCAGCAGTGGTTGCAAAATATTGAGGTGCAGGACGCATAGCGTAGATAAAAAAACAAAATCCAATTGCCCCTGCAATAATACCAGATAACACGATTGCTAAGAGTACTAAGCGTTTATAGCTGTCTCTATAGTAATCATTACGTAAGCCCATTTGTGTTTCACCACTATAGGGTGCATCCGGTCCAACTTCTACCTTGGCTTGTGTGGGAGCAGTTTTGTCAGCAGCCATGTGATTCCTTAAATTAAAG
>CAZGDB010000002.1:54091-121135 GCA_964524705.1 uncultured Francisellaceae bacterium | reverse complement strand
CGAACCCACGCTATCAGCTTGGGAAGCTGAAGTTCTACCATTGAACTACACCCGCAAACGCGGCTTATTATGCGTCAATTCTTGCGTATTGCAAGTGGATACGGTCTATGTTATTTTCCTGACCATACCACTATAAAAAGCAAAATGACTAACTTGAATCGTGTGCGTAGTTTTGTACGTCGGCAGGGGCGTATTACAGAATCTCAAAAATTTGCCTTAAAAGAAAGTCAGGGGATTTTATTACAGCCAGAGGATTTAAAACGGCGGACTTTTGATAAGCCATTAATTGTGGAAATCGGTTTTGGGATGGGGACCTCGTTATGTACACAGGCTGCAGAAAACCCTCAGTATCATTTTTTAGGTTTTGAGGTATATGCACCAGGCTTAGGTGCTTGTATTTTGCAGGCACATGCACAAGGGTTGCAGAACTTGAATGTTATCTCTGATGATGTGCATTTAGGGTTGCCATACTTAGCGCCAGGGAGTGTGCAAGGGGTACAGATTTTTTTTCCAGATCCATGGCCTAAAACAAAGCATCATAAGCGTAGATTAGTACAGGTAGAGTTTTTAAAACTCTTGCTACAGGTATTAGCGCCAGGAGGTTGGATCAGGGTAGCCAGTGATATTGCCGCTTATGCCCACCATACGCAAAAAGTATTTAGTCAGCTTTCTTGTTTTGAGGTGCTACCGTTAGAGATGTTGATGCGTCGTCCTACTACTAAATATGAGCAAAAAGCCTTAGCAATACAGGGCGATATTTATGATTTAGCTTATAAATTTAGGGGTAATTTGGCGTAATCTCTATTATAATTAAACAGTACTGAATGATTGTATTCAGCCATTTAATTTTATAACTTCAGCGTATAGGTACTCTATGGAAGGCCTTTGGGGACTCTCAAATAATATTTGGGTCCTGTTTGGGATCATTGCCTTTTTGCTTGCCGCTTTCATCTTAGATTGGCTACGGGCAGACATTGTTGCGCTTATCGTTTTAGTGCTCCTGGGTTACACTAATTTAGTTCCTTATCAAACTCTTTTTTCTGGTTTCTCGAGTGATGCCGTGATTTCCTTAATTGGGATTATGATGATCGGAGCAGGGCTAGAATCCTCTGGGATTGTGCGTGTACTCGCAAAATGGGGGGTCAAGCGGACTCAAGACCATGAGAGCCGGGTAATGTTTTTGTTGATGTTTTCAGCAGGGTTACTCTCAGGTGTGATGCGTAGCGTTGGGTCTGTGGCATTGTTATTACCAATTTTAAACCAAATGAGTCGACGTACGGGCTTGAGTAAAGCACGTTTATTAATCCCTATGGGTTTTTGTGCGATCTTGGGGAGCACATTAACTATGGTGGGCTCTGGACCCTTAATTTTATTAAATGGGTTGTTAGAGCATTCCGGTGGTTTGGTAGATGCGTGGGGTCATAGTACCAAACCTTTTACTTTATTTGCCGTGTTCCCTGTGGGAGCGACTTTATTGGTGATCGGATTATTATATTTTAGATTTGGTGCAAAATACCTTTTGCCCGCTAGTGAACCACGTTCACGCTTGTCCCAACAAACCACAGCCTTAGCACATTTTAATCGTGTATATGGTATTGGTAGTACATTGATAGAATGTAGGCTGCCCCATTCTAGTCATTTTGTGAACCAAACTTTATTGGATTTAGAACACACCTTAGAATCTCAAATGGCAGTGGTTGCGATTCGTCAAGGTGACCAGCTTTTTTTACCGCCTCGTCGTAACATTATTTTAAAAGATAATACGCTCTTAGTGATTTTAGGGCCTAAAGAAGCAGTAGAAGCGTGGGCAAAAGAACATGGCGTTAAAGTATTACCTAAAATGAGTGATTTTTCAGAAAGCTTACACCCTATGCATGCTGGGGTGGGTGAAATGGTGATCCCACCAGGGTCTCATCTTGTGGGCTTTGATTTGCGTAAACTCTATTTTAGACGGGTTTATAACTTGCAAGTGCTGGCAGTGTATAGGGGTGAAAAAGTATTCAGAGGGCAAGAGCTTTTAGAAGTAACGTTGAAGGCCGGGGATACTTTAGGAATTTTCTGTAGCTGGGAAGCCTTAGCGCGTTTTAAGAAGCAAATTGGGGAAGGGATCGTTGTGATCACAGACTTCCCACAATTTACGCCCTATACCCACAAAGAAGTGAGTGCAGCGCTCATTACTTTGTGTTCCTTAGGCTTGGTGTTGTCGGGTTTTGTGCCCGTGACGATTGGTTTTATGATGGGGGCGATTGCGATGATCGTCTTCAAAGTATTAACCATGGATGAAGCTTATAATGCGATTAGTTGGCGGACCATTTTCTTATTAGCAGGGTTAATTCCACTGGGAACAGCAGTAGAACAAACCGGTGCGGCACGGTGGGTAGTAGAGATTTTTAATACGAGCTTGGTGCATTATCCTTCCTTTGTGGTGATGGGGATTTTAGCAGTAGTGGCCACGACTTTAGGGTTGATTATTTCTAATGTGGGGGCAACCGTATTATTAGTGCCTATTGCGGTACAGTTAGCGTTGGCACAAGCTGCAGATCCTAGAATGTATGCTTTAGTGGTGGCTTTATCGACGTCTAATACTTTTATTTTGCCAACCCATCAAGCGAATGCCTTGATTGCGTGGCCGGGTCGTTATACAACGGCAGATTTCTTTAAGGCAGGCAGTGTATTAACGTTGTTATATTGGGCTGGGATCTTTATGGTCTTGCCGTTTATGATGCGCTAGCCTGCGGTAAAAACAAATCAATTACATCATTTCTAAAACGTCGGCCTAACTCCGTTAAACTGAGTGTGTCTGCCGTTTCTAAGATTAATCCACGGTCCGTTGCTTGAGCAAGAGGTACTGTTAGTACCGTCCAGGGCAAGCCTGTTCTTTCGAGGAAGAGTTGTTTATCAAAGCCTTTTTCTAAGCGTAAAAGGTTGAGCATAAATTCAAAAGGTAAATCTTTATCTGGGACTTGTGTGCTTTCTTGAATAAATTGTTCAGTGGCTTGGGCTTGTAAATAGGCTTTAGGATGTTTATGTTTGACGATACGAGTTATCTGACGCGTATTTACATCTGTAATTTTGCTATGTGCGCCTGCGCCAATACCTAAGTAATCTCCGAATTGCCAATAGTTCAGATTATGTCGAGAGGGTTTATTAGCTGTATAGGCTGAGACCTCATAGGGTCTAAAACCTTGAGAGTGAAGGTAGCTTTGACCTTCTTCAAAGAGGTTTTCCATAATGGGTTCTGTTGGTAAGACGGGGGGTTTATGATAAAACGGGGTATTGGGTTCTAGGGTGAGCTCATACCAAGATAAATGGGTAGGATTAAAGGACAGGGCGGTTTGTAGGTCTTGTAAACCTTGTGCCACACTTTGTCCGGGTAACCCAAACATCAAATCCAGATTAAAATTATCAAAGCCTGCTTCTTGTGCAGCATGAATCGCGGCACGTGCAGCATTAGAGTCATGGATCCTTCCTAAAGTCGCCAGATGTGTATCTTCAAAACTTTGAATACCAATAGATAAACGATTAATCCCTAATTCGCGATATCCTTTAAATTTTTCAAAATCGGAACGCCCAGGATTGGCCTCCAGAGTGATCTCAATTTGAGGAGAGAGGTTTAGCAAACTGAACAGCTGACTAAAGAGCTGTTCTAATGCGCGAGGAGAAAATAAACTGGGTGTTCCGCCTCCCATAAAAATACTGTGTATCGGGCGTCCCCAAATTTGAGGCAGATGTAGGGTTAAATCCTGAATCAGTGCTTGGACATAAGCATCTTCTGGTAAAGCATCTGGAGATTGGTGACTATTAAAATCACAATAAGGGCATTTACGGACACACCAGGGAAAATGAATATAAAGCGCCAAAGGAATAGGCGCATTAAAAACACGATGGAGCGGGGTATTTAAATGAATCGGGTACTGCATGATTGAATTATAACAACGCTTTGAAAAAAGTATGAATATGGTTTGCAACAGCTTCAGGATTATCCATATGAACATGATGGTGTCCGGGCATTTCAAACGTGGTTAAACCTGGGATGGTTGCTTGGCGTTTTTTCATCAAGGCATCCCCAAAATCAAAGCCTTCATGGGGTAAGACGAGTGCAGTAGGCGTTGTGATTTGACTTAATACTGCCAAAATTTGTGCCTCAGTCAGGGGTTGATTAATGGCATGTAGCAGCCGTGGGTCGGTGCGCCAGCGCACTTTGCCATCTTCTCCTTGAATCGAACCACGGGTGACTAGGGCACGTACGGATTCAGGAGAAAGGGTGCTGACCCGTTGTCTGGCTGCGATGGCAGCTTCTAGATCTGCATAGACCGGTAATTGTTTTAAAGGCAAATACGCTTGTTGTTCTATAGAACGTTTTAAGTATTGGGTTGTATCTTTGGGTTCACTGTTAAAAGGACCCAGTGAATCTATGGTCATCAGGCCACGTACCTTCTCAGGGAAGGTGCTAGTGAACAGTAAGCTAATCGCACCACCCAGGGAGTGTCCTAAGAGCAGGACGGGTTCCCACGTATGCAGGAGGTGATACAGATCGTAAATATAATCTACCATCGCAAAAAAGTTGTTAGGGGGACGGTGTGCAGAGTAACCGTGTCCTGCTAAGTCTAAGGCCACAAAATGAAAATCTTCTGATAGATAAGGGGCGAGGTTATCAAAACTCGCTGCATTATCCAGCCAACCATGTAACGCGAGAATGCTCGGTTTTTTAGGATTGCCCCAGATTTTAGCTGCCAAATCAATATGCGGTAATACAAAGCGGGTATCTTGGCCGGTATAAGTAGTTATTTTTGTCATAGTAAATGTAAACCAAATTTGAATAAGGGAGTGATAAAGATAATTTGTGCCAGCTGTAATAAGATCATGGCTGGCAGAGGACTTAAGTCAAAACCTTGGATGGGTGGAAAGCGTCGTTGTATGGGACTCAATAAAGGATGCGTGATGCGTTGTAAGATCACAAATAACGGATGATACGGGTTGGGGTGAAACCAACTGGCAATCACTTGCAGTAAAATGGCATAAAAAAAGATTTGTACCCAGAGTTTGAGTAAAGAAACCAGGCTAATGACTAGTAATCCTATGGGGTTAGCAAATTGTTGCTGATCTATCAGGAGGAGTAGAAAGAACTTTAAACCTTCTAATACAAACGCCAAGACTAATGAGGAAGCATCTAAACCGGCATAGCCAGGTAAGATCCTACGCAAAATCGTCACAGGTGGCTGTGTGAGCTTAATCACAAATTGACATAAGGGGTTGTAAAAATCCGCTCGGATGACTTGTAACCAAAAACGCAGGAACAATAACAGGATATAAAAATCCAGTACTGAATCCACTAAAAAGAGGAGCGCTTGTTCTAGCGGTTCTTGCCACATATCTTTACCTACACCTGTTGTTGCACTTCTTGTGCCAGTACCTGTGCCCGTTCCCAGGCGTGTCTTAGTGTATCATAGGATAACGCGTCTAGCGGATATTTGGAAAGGGCAGCTAAGCCAGCAGCAGTGGTGCCTCCTTTAGAGGTGACTTGTGCTTGCAGTTCAGTTAGTGGACCATCAAATTGTAAGCCAAGGGTACTGGCGCCGAGGGCTGTTTGTAAGACCATTTGTTTAGCAGTGGCAGGATCGAAGCCCATTTTTTCAACAGCCTGACACCAAGAATGTAGCCAGGCATACATAAAGCCAGGGCCTGAGGCGGTAATCGCAGTGATTTTATCTAAATCAGATTCTTGGGCAACCCATGTAATTTGACCTAGCATGCTAAATAACTTGGTAGATATAGCCTGTGAGGCAGTATCTGATGCAGCTTGATATAAACCGGTAAATCCTAAATTCACTGCGGCAGGCAAGTTAGGCATGGCACGAATAATAGGACCATGATAGTTTAGAAGTTTAGCTAAACTTGCAATACGAACACCCGCTGCAACACTTATTATCACAGGTTTTTTATCTGCCAGTGTGGCAACAAGGGTGGGGCAAAGTGTAGGCAAGATCTGAGGTTTAACACATAAAATCACAACATCTACGGCTGCAATGAGCTTGAGGTTATCTGTTGTAGTTTGAATATCTAAACCTGTTAAATGTTCTTCATGGGGGGCCGATGCCCATAATTGCGTGGTAGGATAACCTGCTGTGCATAATCCAGTAATCATGGCACGCGCCATATTGCCAGAGCCGATAAAACCAATAGTAGGAAGCATGTGGGGCTCACATCATAATAAACAAAAAGTTGTCTATTGTAGAACGAAAAGCTAATCCCCTGCTAGCACAGGGGAAGGGGATATTAAGTGTTTGGGTTGCTAACTATATTTTTAGGGATGAGACTTGTGAGCTGAATCGCTGGTTTGGTTAAGATCGATTGTATCGAGGGATGCTTGTTGAATGAGGTGGAGCAATCGCGCTTTGGTAGTCTCGTCAGAAAGCGTTGCTACTGCTTTCTCTAGCGCATCGAGCGCTGCTCTGTAGGCCCCTGATTCCTCGCAGTTATCGTTCTTTTCCTCTTTTAACATTTTTGTAAAATCGTCCTGAGTAAACTTATCATAAGTCTGACAAAATTGAATGAGGGGTAAAACGTTAAATACGCTCTCGGTGTTCTCCCTGTTTTTTTCAAGCATATCACTTTTCAATAAAGTTAAGTGGTTGATAGCGTCTGGAATTGACATAAGTACACCTTTTTTCTACGGTTCCTATGAGGATAGTATAGCTTAGATTGTGTGATTAAGGTCGAGAAAATGAACGTTTATTAGTAGAGGGGTCTTCAGATTGCGCAGTTTGTGTAACGGGCGCTATATCTACAGTCGTTGTTGGAGTAGAGGCTTTTTGTGTAACAGCACTCTCTTCATGTCGGTTTGAAGGAGGGGGACAGCCTGTTTCTTTGTGTTTAATTGGGGGTGGCTCCACTGGAGGTTTCCATGTGTGACGTTCTTCCATGGTGCGGGCTTGATTATGGGTGATTGTGTTAGCAAGCCCCATCATATCTTCCATTCCAGGGAATATAAACTCGTTTTTTTCTGTATCTATAGTGCGTATCAGTTCATCCATACTGATGATGGGGGCAATAGGAGGGCTGGGATCAACAGGAGGTAATTTTAAACCCTCCGTGATTTTATCGAGGATTGCATTCCATCCTTTCTCATGAGCGTGTAAGCGGTTTAATTCGTTTTGTTGGTTGAGAAGCTCTGCATGTTCTTCTAATAGTTTAAGGGGGATTTGTTGAGTCGTAGAAGATCCCTTACGAAGGATATCATCCATTTTTTTATCACTGAGCAATATTTTGTCCTCAATGCCGCTATAGTTGTTTTTATAGTGTGCAATTTGGTCTTTCATTTTGGTTTGCATTTCAAGTAGATGGCCTTCTTGTACTTTAATATGTGCAGTATTCGGAGGAATTTCAGCTTGGGCTTTTTGTATTTCTGAGGTGTGAAATTCTATTTTAGAGCTAAAAATAGTTTGCCAGTTTTTTACAGTTTGATCTTTATCTTCATATAAGGTCCCTGCTGTTTTTTGTTCAGGCGTGCCTGCATAATTTGTATCATAGACAGTAAATGCCCAGCGAGGGTCTAACTCTATGCGGGTTTTTTCAAAAAAAGGAAGCTCGCCTGGTTCTAGTTTTTTTTGAATAGCAGTGACTAAGGTTTGTGTCATGCTCTTTTCGTCAGGGCAGTAATGGTTTTGACCATCTAAAAAAATAACATAAGCTGCATTCAGGTTGGAAGGTTTTTTAGGGTTGCGTAATTCCATCCCATGGTTGTAGTGTGTGTTGAAATTATTATTAGGGTCACAACTAGAGCAAAAATTATCTAATACTCCTGTAAAAAATTCATGTGGGCTGGCGGCACCAGCCAGTGAAGTTAATCCGGCCAAATCGGATTTTCCGAGCATGCCTTTCCATACTACTGAATTTTGTTGATCTTTGAGTAAGGTTGCACGTTTTTCATCGGGCAGGTTTGCGTTTTTAGGTAGTAGTAATAAAGCTTTTTCTATTTCGCTCATATATTGTTTTGACAAGGCTACATGTTCTGGGTCATAACCTGATTTATCTTTGCTGTTATGTATTTCATATATTTTATCAAACATCGCTCGTGTTTTTGTAAGTAAACTGTCGATATTTGTTGCACTTAAAAAAGTGTTTACGGGCGTGTTGCTACCTTCGACAAATGGTGTTTTAGGCATGCCAGCGCTAAAACGATCGATATCACCTTTCATCGCACAGGTTTCTCTTACTTCTACTATTTTTCCATTTTCTTTTTTATATCCGGTGACTACTTCGTCAGCAGCGACCATTAAGGGTTTAAACGTAGCATCATTTTTTTCTTTAACTTCTAACTTTACATTGGAATAATAAATATTACCTAATAATGGTGCGATTGTTGCAGCATGTTCTCCGAGTGGACCATTAGGGTCTGAATACAGTGCGGCATGTGCAACATCCATTGCAACCAGTGGTGGATTGGGTGCGGCGGCAGCGAGAGTGCTGAGGTCGACTTGATATTGAATACCTTTTTCTTCTGGTGTTGAGATGGTGAGTTTTCCATTTTCAAATTTCTCGATGGTGTAAAATCCTGCAGCAATGTTACGCATAATGTCTTCAACACGATTTTCACATTGCATAACAGGAATGCGTTTATATTGTAAAACTGCAGAGGAGACAAAACTATTATGTAACGGGTTTTCAGGATTGGTAACGATGCCTTTCAATTGAGGATCATTTTCTAATTTTTTAAATAATTCTTTTTGTCTCCCCGGGTCGGGTGTTTGTTTTTCGATTGTACTAATTTTTTCTTTTAATGGCGAAGGTAAATCGGCGTGCGCGAAAATAAATTTTTTAAAATCCTCTCCGGTCATCACGCTGTGTAAAATGTCCTCTTTTGTGACATTCATTTTTTGCATGTTATCGGTGGTGTTACCATGATTGCTTAATAGTTCACGATATAAAAAAGCATGCATACGGGCGGTGTCATTAGCATCCAGTGTGCCTTGTGCCACATTTGCCCTAAACATATTTTTAGCGGGGCCTACTTTTGTGGATTTGACAGTGACATTACCAGCTTTACTGGAAAAATTTGTTTTAGGCACACCATCGGGTAAGCGCATACTATCGGTATTCATCGTACCGCCACCGGCTTCTCTGGGTGCTCGGGTGATTAAAGCTTGGCCAGTTTTAGATCTTTCCATCAGACGTTTTGCTTGTTCAGGCGGAATACCCGCGCGCATATAGGCATAGGGATTGTTGGGGTCATTTTTTCCGGGGTAATCAACGTAAGCTACTTTACGTTCATCAATGAATTTTTTTTCACGTTCAGGGGTGAGTTCATCCCACATATGGGTGTTATAATTAATGTAATCTACTTTGCCTTCAGCAATGAGTTTTTTTTCACGTTCAGGGGTGAGTTCATACCACATAAAGAGCTTAGGGAGGGGTTGCTGAAGCACACTACCGCGCCCGGGTGCAATCGGGGGGGCGTCTGCGAGTGATGCGAGTGAATTGGGCGTAGACTTAGTGTTACCAGACATACCTTTCATCTCTTATACTATCGTGTGGCTCCTAGTTGGACGGTAGGTTCAGCATAAAGTTCCCTGATTTAGCTAGAAAATAAGCTAATAACGTAAATTTTGACCCAACTTTAAAATCGTGTTATTCCACACACTTTGAAGACGTGTGACTATATATGCAAAAAGCCGGCTATCTTACTTTCAGTGATGGTACAACTTATGTAGGCCAATGGGTGGGTCAACCCAGGAAGGTTGTAGGTGAACTGGTCTTTTCTACCAATATGCTTGGGTATCCAGAGATGGTTACAGATCCGTCTTTTGCGGGGCAAATATTGGTCTGTACCATGCCACATGTTGGAAACTATGGGATGGATGCCAGTGTGTATCAGTCCACGCGGCCATGGATAGCAGGATTAATATTACAGGCGGAGATTCCTACGAGTGCAGATCGCAGTTTCTTTGAATATTTGGCACAGTGGGATATTCCTGTACTAACAGGGATGGATACACGCGCGCTGGTGCTTAAAATGCGCCAGGAAGGCGTAGGTTTAGTGCATTTGGGGTTGGCAGCGGTACCTGCTTTAGCAGAGGAGCAGGCTCAGTATAGACAGCAGATGCAGCATGTCTGGCAAGACGTGACGACAGTTAAACCGTATCAAGTAGGCGCTGGCCCTAAACGAATTGTAGTAATAGATTTTGGGTGCAAAAAAAATATCATACAGGCTTTTGTCGATAGAAATTGTGTCGTGAGTGTGCTGCCTTGTGGGGCATCTGTAGAACAGATTTGGGCAGAGCAACCGGATGCCTTAGTGTTTTCAAATGGTCCTGGAGATCCTAGGGTGGCGAATGAACTATGGCTGCCTTATCGCGTATTTTTAGGTCAATTGCCTATTTTAGGAATTTGTTTAGGGTTTCAGATTTTAGGATTAATGTTAGGCTTTTCCTTACAAAAATTAAAATTTGGGCACCGTGGCAGTAATCATCCGGTCTACGATCTGATGTTACAAAAAGGCATTTTAACTTCTCAAAATCATGGTTATGGATTAGTCGGCGAGCCTGCAGATGGGGTTCAGGTCACCCATCAACATTGGCACGATCAAAGTATTGCGGGGATTGTACATACGGGTTATTCCGCAATCGGGGTACAGTTTCACCCTGAAGCAGGTCCTGGGCCTTTAGAAGGGGCCTATATTTTGGATACATTTTTAGCATTGGTCCCCAATAAGGAACAGGTAGTGGTATGTTTGTAAAGAGTGTCTTAGTACTGGGTTCTGGGCCTATAGTTATTGGGCAGGGTGCGGAGTTTGACTATTCTGGCACGCAAGCTTGTCAAGTTTTAAAAGAAGCGGGAATAAGAGTGATTTTATTGAATCCTAATCCTGCAACGGTGATGACCGATGCAAGTATTGCGGATGAAATTTATTTTGAAGCCTTACATCCTGAAGTGGTAAAAAAAATAATTTTAAAAGAACAACCGCAAGCTTTACTTTGTTCTTTAGGTGGTCAAACTGCTTTAAATTTGGCATTTACGTTACATGAAGAAGGTTTTTTAGAGGCGGTAGGCATTAAAGTACTAGGGACACCTTTAGAGGCGATTGCAAAATCTGAAGATAGGCAACTGTTTTGTGCGTTAATGGATACTTTAGAAGAACCCATGGCGCGTTCGTTTTCAGTGTTTTCCATAGAAGAAGCCAAAGCTATTTTACAGACAGAATTACATTTTCCGTGTGTGGTGCGGCCTGCGTATACCCTGGGGGGTACTGGGGGTGGTGTGGCACATACGATGGCAGAGCTAGAAACTATAGTGTCACGTGGTTTGGCAGCATCTTTAGTTCAACAAGTATTATTAGAAGAAAGTTTGTTGGGCTGGAAAGAAATTGAGTTTGAGGTGGTGAGAGATATTTCAGATCATTGTATTGTGGTCTGCAGTATGGAAAATTTTGACCCAGTTGGTGTTCATACGGGAGATTCTATTGTTGTGGCGCCTTGCCAAACTTTACCTGACCCCTTATATCAACGCTTAAGGCAGTCTGCTTTTAAGATTATCAGTGCCTTACAAATTCAAGGTGGCTGTAATATTCAATTTGCAGTCTCAAATGCAGGTGAATACCGTATTATTGAGGTGAATCCACGCGTGAGTCGCTCTTCTGCTTTAGCCTCTAAAGCAACGGGATATCCGATTGCACGTATTGCGACACATTTAGCCTTAGGGCAGCGCTTATTAGATTTACCGAACCCCATGACCCAAAGCACCTGTGCTTTTTTCGAGCCAGCTTTGGATTACTGTGTGGTGAAAGTGCCTTGTTTTGCGTTTTTACAATTTCATTTACCAGAACCGACGTTGAGCACACAAATGCAGGCTACGGGTGAGGTTTTAGGGTTGGGGACGACCTTTATGCAAGCTTTAACAACAGCGTTGCAGGGTGTGTATCCTGAAAGTTTGAGTGATACGCGGCATTGGGCCACTTTGTCTACGGAAGTGTTACTTCAGGCAGTAACAAAGCACAGTCCACGCCGTATTTGGGCGATTATAGAAGCATTAAAACGTGGCATCAGCGTCGCTGAAATTGCAGGCTTGACCAGTATTACCCCTTGGTTTTTACATCAATTGGCAGATTTTATTACTAATGGCGCTCCTGCTATTACGGATTTTCGGTGTATTGATAGTTGTGCGGCAGAATTCGAAGCCGCTACACCTTATTATTATGGCACCTCTCAATCCGGGGATGCTTTAATGCGCACCTGTGTATCCAAGTCACGGATTTTAGTATTAGGCAGTGGGCCCATTAAAATTGGGCAAGGGATAGAGTTTGATTACAGTGCCGTACAAGCGCTCAATGCTTTAAAGCGATTAGGGTATGAACCTATTTTTGTGAACAATAACCCAGAAACCGTTTCTACAGATGTGGGTGTTGCTCATCGTTTGTATTTTGAATCTTTTGCGATTGAAACCTTAAGGGCAATTTATGAACGTGAACAACCCCAAGGTGTAATGGTGTGTTTTGCAGGGCAATTGGGTTTGAATTTAGCCCGTCAATTGACAGAATATCAAATGCCTTTATTAGGTTTACCGTTATCTACTTTAGAAGTGATGGAAGACAGGGAAGCATTTCGGGTTTTTCTGAGTGAACAAGGTATCCCACATCCTAAAGGTCAAACCGTTTATAGTTTAGAGGCAGCTTTAGCCGTGAATGAATATCCTTTGTTTGCAAGACCTTCCTATGTGATCGGTGGACAGGGAATGGGACATATACATTCCGCACAAGAGTTAGTACATTTTTGGGACCAATATGCTTTAGAAGGTAAGCCAGTATTGTTAGATCGATATTGTGTGGGAACAGAATATGATATCGATGTAATTGCGGATGGAGTAGATTTTGTTATCTTGGGTATTTTAGAACAAATAGAACCACCTGGGGTTCACTCTGGAGATTCAGTTGCACAATATCCTTGTGCCACCTTGAATAGGGAGGCTAAGCAGCGTTTGTATCCGATTGTGCAACAGTTAGTGCATGCTGCGCAATTAAAAGGGTGTTTTAATTTACAAATGGTTTGGAATGCTGAAGGCTGGTGGGTTTTAGAACTGAATCCTCGTGCTAGTCGTACATTGCCTTATTTGGCAAAAGTCACAGGTGCGCCGATGGTAGAATGGGCAGTACGCACCTTACTCGGTGAATCTTTGGCAAGTTTTTATGAGGGAGAACTCAATAGTATTTATCCAGAACCACAGCATTTTGTTACCTTAAAAATACCTGTATTTAGTACGCATAAAATCCCTGGGTTAAGTCCAGAGTTAGGGCCTCAAATGCGCTCTACGGGTGAGATGGTGATATTTGCGGAAAATTGGGAAACTGCTTTTGCAAAAGCCGCCTTTGCACAAGGCAAAGGCGGTAATGTTGAGAGTCTCTTATTGAGTCAATCCCAGTGGTGGGCTTACGATACTGTCAGATCTGAAGTGCCTGCATGATCTGGAACTTCAAAAGGTTGAGTACGGTAAGTTTCTTGGATATAGCTCACTAATCTATCTACAGGGATACGAACTTGCGCTAAAGTGTCTCTATCACGGACGGTGACAGTATTGTAAGTCTCAAGCGTACTATCAATACTTTCATAGTCCACAGTCACACATACCGGTGTTCCGATTTCATCATGACGACGATAGGCTTTACCGATGTTACCGGTGTTTTCTAAGGCAATACGACCAATACCACTGGCACGGAGTTGTTTGGTGATTTTTTGTGCCAACGCTACGAGTTCAGGTTTGTTTTTAGCCAGTGGCGTTACGGCGACTTTAATAGGTGCTAAATGGGGTTTTAGTCTAAGCAGCACACGAGTTTGCCCATTTTCTAAAGTTTCTTCATCATAGGCTTCTGCAAGGATGGCTAAAACACCGCGATCGACACCAGCGGAGGGTTCAATGACAAAGGGAATAAAACTGGTTTTGTTTTCTAAGTCTTGATAGTTTAATTTAGCAGTACTATCAGTGTTGGGTTCTACTTTGGCAGAAAGCGTAAAGTCACCCTGACATTTAGTATGCGAGGCTAAATCATAATCCGTACGATTGGCAATCCCTTCTAGCTCTTCTACCCCATGTGGGAAATGATAGAGCAAGTCAACCGTTGCTTTAGCATAGTGTGCTAGTTCTTTAGTAGGTTGTTGATAACGTTCTAAACGTTCAGGAGATAAACCTTGGTGTAACCACCATTGGTAACGTAAATCTACCCAATATTGGTGCCAGGCATCATCTTCACCAGGACGTACAAAAAACTCAATTTCCAGTTGTTCAAATTCACGTACTCTAAAGATAAAAGTACGGGGCGTAGTTTCATTACGGAAGGCTTTTCCGATTTGAGCAACGCCAAAGGGTAACTTAGGAGACAGAGAATCCACGATATTTCTAAAGTTGATAAAAATTCCTTGCGCAGTTTCAGGACGTAAATAGGCAATAGCACTATCATCTGCGACAGGACCCACTTGAGTTTTAAACATCAGGTTAAAAGGACGTGGGTCGGTTAAATCTTTAGAATCACACTGTGGGCAAGCACCTTCTTTTAAAAAGTCTGCACGCCAACGGCTTTTGCACTTACGGCAATCTACCAATGGGTCTGTAAAGGTTGCTTCATGCCCTGAGTGCTGTAAGACTGCTCTGTGTAATAAAATGGAGCTATCCAAGCCTTCCATATCATCTCGCGCATGCACCATATCACGCCACCAAGCTTGTTTGAGGTTTTGTTTGAGTTCAACACCTAATGGACCGTAATCATACAACCCTTGTAGACCACCATAGATTTGACAGGAAGGAAAAATAAAAGCGCGCCGTTTACACAGTGCGACCAGTTGTTCCATATTACTTGCAGCCATTGAGAGTTGCCCTTATTAAGCTAATTAACTGTATGAGTATGCGTACGATTCTATCATTTTTTAGCAGATCTTGGCCAGATCCCAATAAACAGCAGTAGGCTAAAACAGGCTACACTGAGGATGATTTTATTAATCTGTGTAGGATCTGAGGTGTCTTGTATCAGCCAAGTCGCTAATGAAGGAAAAAAACTGGAAATAACAAAGGCCAGATTGTAACTCAGCGCTAAGAGTAGGGTGCGGTGCGCTTTGGGTAACCAATGTAGCACATAGGGAAATAGTGTGACCAAATACAGCGATAATAAGGTTTGATGTGCGATGAAAAAGAGGGTCAATGTTTCTAGAGTATGTGTAATAGGCTGTGTCCAGTAAGGTCCACCGTAGAGTGCAAAAGTTCCTAAAAAAGCACCTGCTAACAGTATGCGGGGGGCAATGTAACGAGTGAGTAAACCACACAGCGGCGTAAAAAAAATCGAGTAGAGCAGGCTATAGGTAGTGGCTAAGGCAATAGTTGAACCTGAAATGTTATGATAAACCTTAAAAAAGGTGGGAAAATATAACGGCATAATAATACAGGTAGTGATAAGACATAGAACGCCTGTGCAGGGAATTACGAAATACCAATAACTTTTTAAGCTAGACCATTCAGAACTAACCATCGTACGTTCATGTTTATGAAGATGTTTTTTACGCAGCTGATAGGCTACCAACGCCAAACCAGCACCCAATAGAAAAGGAACGCGCCAGCCATAGGCGTGTAGTTGGGGTTCAGTAAAGCATAAAGGCAAGATATAGGTGAGACTGCTGGCCAAAACAGCACCAATGGTTGCGCTGCTCATTAACCAACTGACCATCAGTGGCCATTGTGGTAAAGTGGCATTTTCACTGAGAAAAACCATGGCTGTAGGTAGTTCTGCTCCATAACAAAAACCTTGTACAAGTCTAAAAGTGACTAATAAGATTGAAGCGGTGATTCCAATAGTGGCAAAAGTTGGTAATAAAGCTATCCCTAATGTCGTTAAGGCCATACCGAACATTTGTAGGACCAACGCAGCTGCTGTTCCTCGTAGCGTTGCGTAGAACCCAAAAAAGAGTGCACCAATGGGACGTGCAATATATCCTAATCCAAAGACCATCCAGCTTTTGAGGAGACTTGCCTGCAGATCTGTATCTGGAAAAAAATGACTCGAAATGTATAAACTCATAAATGCAAAAAGCACAAAATCATAATATTCAAAAGCTGTCCCAAAAAGCGCCATGAATCGTTCAGTAGTAGATTTTTGCATCGTGTTAGTTCCTAGTCTTAGGTTCAGGAAGTTTAGCAACCCAATACAGGGAGACTAAACTGATGAGACAAGCTACGCTAAATAGCATTGGCCATCCATATTGTGTCACAATCCAACCAGCACTGCTGGCACAGAGAATTCTATTTAGGGTAAAGCAACTGCCTAAAATGCCTAAATGCGTTGCAGCATATTGTGGATTACAATATCGCAATTGTAAGGTAAAAATACAGGTAATATGCATACCACCGGTAAAATGTTCTAGTGCACTAACCAAATACAACAGCGGTAAGGTGGGCTGGTGATAGAGCATAATGAAACTTAAAAAAGAGAGTGCATGTAAAAAACCTATTCCCCAGAGACAACGCTTTAAAGAATATCGGTACAATAAAAGTCCAGCGATTAAACTACTGCTAATAGTCATTCCCATCCCAAATAGTTTAATGGCATTAGCAATTTCAATTGCACTAAACCCGAGTTCTGAAAAATACACATTTTGAAGTTTGACGATTAAATGGTCACCACTACAATATAAAAACAGGACTAATAGAATTGTGAAATACTTAGGTTGTTTTTTAAAGTTTTGAATGGGTGCAACAATATGGGTTTGTAACCAATTGTGGAGTGGGGGTGGCACACTCGGCTGAGCCGGCGGATCTATTACTAAGGTACAAATGGGGCCCAAGATCGAGAAGCAGGCTAGGCTTTGATAAATCTGATCCCAATCCCAAAATGCGGATAAATAAAACGCTCCAGCGCCTGCTAATAACATGCCTATTCTATAGCCTAAAATCCCAATAGACTCTGCAACTCCAAATTGCTTATCTCGCAGCTCCTCAACTTGATAACTCAAACTACAAATGTGTTGTATGGTAGCGGCAAAAGATAATCCCGTACACAGTAGTCCCATATAGGTTAAATCTAAAGGAGACATTTGTAGACTTAAGAGAAAAAGGAGTAATATCACTAATAATTGACTGGTCAGCAACCATGCACGCCGTTGTCCTAATGCAGTACTTAAAAATGGCAGAGGTACCGCATCTACCATAAAAGACCAAATAATGCGTAAGGCTGAAGGGAGCGTGCATAAAGCAAATAAAGCGATTTGTTGTACCTTTATGCCTTCTTGCGCCAAATAATAGGCAAAGGTAGACCCAATGAGTAACTGGGGAATGGCATTGGTTAAAAAGAAACAAAAAATGAAAAAGTACTTTTTATCTAGATATACCCAAAGATAGTGCTTGATAACGGTGGTATTGAAAACAGGCGCCTCACGGAAGGGGTCCGGAAAGTGCCTATTCTATAAGAAGTGAGGGAGTGCAGCAATTTTTTCACCATCTAATTATTTAGTTTTTCAACTAAGCTTTAGGCTGCTTTTGGAGCGGTTATCGGTTGTAATACTGTGAGTTGGGGGCTGTCCGTGCTGTCTTCTGAAAAGACTAAACGATGTGTATAAAAAGTTTCCGTTGCATCTGTATCACTCCCGGAATCGGCATTAGGAGCAGGAGGTGTTTCTTCATGGTGAATACATAAAAAAGTAGTGTCTGGAAATTCTGTTTTTAGAAAAGCTTGTACAACCTTTCTTTTTTTAGCATCTAAAGCACTGAAGGCTTCATCCATAAAGACGAACTCAAGTTTTTTTCCTTGTGAAGCTAAAACAGACTTTTTCACTAATAAAGAAAGTAATCTAAAAATCTGTTTCTCCCCGCCACTATAGGTGCATGCGGTTGCCTCGTCTGCCGTGCTTTCGGTAATTTTATTGATATGAGCATCATCGAGTTTAAAGCGCCTCATCCATTGAAGGAGAGTTTCTTTTAATTTTTGAGTTTTTTCTACATTTTCAAGTGGATAACAAATGTTGTCCCATAAAGTATTGGTCAGGGGAAATATGATAGCCTGAGGTAAACTGACACGTTCAGTTTTTTCAGATGGGAAGCTAATATTGGTCTTTTCATCTAGAACATGCCACGCAGCAGTCATGATCCGCTGCAACGTGCTTTTTCCACATCCATTTTTACCTTGCACTTCTATCATTTTAAACCCAGGTTCAATTTTAATATCAATCGCACGCAGTAATTTTTGAGTTCCCTCACTGGGAATATAAAGATTTGTTTTTACTGATATCTCAGCCCCGGTCTTGTTGTGAATAGTCTGCTGTTGCTCTAAGTTTTTTGATTCACAGACAGCTAAGGCGCTTTCAAAATCATATAATTTATTTAGGCTGGGCTCTAATTTCGCGAGTTCTTCTACTTTTCGGGCAGGCCAAGTGAGCAACTCTATCACGGCAGCAAAAAACTTAATCACCATAAAGGCTTGGGTGGCAGTAATGGTTTTTGCAATAATGCCAGGTGCTGCAGCCAGTAAGCCAACAGCCTCCATAGACTGTTCATGAAAGGCTTTTACAAAGCGCACTTTAAAGAGGTTATTTAAAAAATCCTTGAGTGCTTTTTGTTGATTATGAATAACCTTTACAATACTATTTTTATGAAATTCATTCGCCCCAAAAATAGTAATTTCTTTTGCATGGGCACATAAATGGGCAGTTTCATTTTGTAGATTGTCTTCTTCAGCAGATGTTTGTTTTTTGGCTGTTTTGAGTTTCTCTTTAAAGAATGAAATCACGGTGTTATATAGCAACGCATAGACCATGGCAGCTATGACAACGATCGGGGAAAGTGTCCACAGTGTAATAATGGCAATTACTCCTTGTAATAAGGCACCTAAGAAGGAAGTAGCTAATGAAATAAATTTTGTAGCAGGGTTTTTTGGGAGCACAGAGCCTGCATCTATAGAGGCAGCAGTTATTTTTTCTTTTTTAAGTTTTGTATCTTTCGGAGCGCTATCATTTTTGTTGGAGACATACCATTCTTTCACGAGGAGAGCGACAGATTCTTTTGTGTAACGCTCGACTAAATCACGTTGTTTATTTGCACCGAGGGACCAACTTAACCAGTTTGTTATTGCGGTGGTTAAGGCTTGCCCGGTTGCATAAATCCCTGCTGCTACAAAACACCTTGCAATCGCGGAAAAATAAAGTGCGTAGGTGAGCTCAGCGGTGGTAAAGGCGCTCAGGACGCCACCTAATCCTAGGGTGAGCATGGGGATGGCGAACATCATTCCGATCTGACATGCAATAATAGCGGCAACCGCAAGGGTGTGATATTTTTTATCCCCTGCAAATCCAAAATAGCTGCCATACACCGTTTTAAAACGGACGAGTAGTTGTCGCATCCGTAGACCATAATGATTACTTTTGCAGACTATATAAGTTAATTAGCAAACTTTCAATGAATAAAAAGTAACGCATTTAACTTGTTTTTTGGTTTTTTTATCGAGGCTGGTCATAACGCCCCATTAAGGTCGCATGCGCTAAGATATGT
This sequence comes from uncultured Francisellaceae bacterium, assembly GCA_964524705.1. Classification (GTDB taxonomy): domain Bacteria; phylum Pseudomonadota; class Gammaproteobacteria; order Berkiellales; family Berkiellaceae; genus CAZGDB01. The sequence continues at coordinate 101,629 of CAZGDB010000002.1, read as the reverse complement.
CCTTCGAGTGCCTGCTCTAATACTGTTTTTACAGGTGGACTAGGGAACTGTAACAGCGTATCTAAGGCATATAGCTTGAAAAAATAACGGTGTTCTTTATCTGGTGGACAAGGCCCACCATAACCCGTCTTCCCCCAACTATTGAGGCCTTCCAAAGCACCTGCGGGTGGAGTCTGCATTTGTTCAGGTAACGACATAATGGTTGCAGGAATATTGTACAACAACCAATGATCCCACATTCCCACCGGTGCATCAGGATCGTCACAAATCAGCACAAAACTTTTAGTGCCAACCGGAACATCCTGCCAGGTTAAGGGCGGAGAATAATCCGAACCATTACACGTATAAAGTTTAGGGATAAGGCCGCCATCTATAAAAGCAGTGCTGGTGAGTTGCATAAGATCTTCGATTTTGAAAGGTTGTGATGCACCTGATTATAAGCATCTCATGGCTCTTTTCACAAGCGCTGGACTTAAAGATGTTATCTAATTCACTCAATTTGTAAGGAGTATGACATTCTGTTTTAAGCCTGAAATCTAGTATACTAAGTAGAGTTGATCTTCTAGAGTAAAAGTAGCCTGTGGAACCTCCTGTACATCCTGCGCGCGCCCTTTGGCGCTCTTCTGCAATCATTAGTTTGATGACTTTATTGTCGCGCGTGTCAGGGTTTGTACGCGAAATGGTTTTGGCGGCGGTGATTGGCGCGGGGCCGATGGCGAATGCCTTTCATGTGGCTTTTAGAATTAGTAATGTTTTTAGGAGCTTTTTAGCAGAAGGAGCTTTTTCTGCCTCCTTTGTGCCGATTTTAAGCCGCACGGCGCAAGCAGATAAGGCAAAAGCACAGCATTATGCGAACCAGGTTTTTACCCTACTTTTATTGATACTGATAGTCTTGGTAGGGGTGGCAGAGGCTTATATGCCGACTTTAGTGGGGTGGTGGGCACCAGGATTTGAGCAAGGCTCCGCTGTTTTTGAACGGACCGTACTTTGTAGTCGAGTAGCCTTTCCCTATTTGATTTGCATGTCCTTAGGGTCCTTATGGGCAGGGATTTTAGCCAGTGAGCATCGTTTTGCTTTAGCAGCGATTGCACCGGTGTTTTTAAATTTATTTTTAATTGGGTTTGGGTTGTATTTTAGGCATCACCCAGAAGTAGGGGTGTTCTTGTGTCTAGGGATTGTTATTTCTGGATTATTTCAAATGGCACTGCTGTATTATGGCTGTAGACAACGTCAGTTTAGGTTTCAATTTGTCTGGCCAAAATTATCCCCTGAAGTACGTTTGTTTTTAAAAAATATGTTGCCGGGGATTTTGGGCGCTAGTTTGATTCAAATCAATTTATGGTGCGGCACCATTATAGCGACTTTTTTCGAATCCGCGGTGTCGTTGATGTATTATGCAGATAGGCTTGTACAATTGCCTTTAGCATTAATCGGTACTGCTTTAGGCACTGCATTATTACCTTATTTATCTCAAAATAGAGAGCAAGCGCGCTCAGCTGGTATTATTTCTGCAACTTTAGTGGTGATTATTCCGCTTGCAGCGTTAATGTATAGTATGGCGTATGAGCTCGTTGCTTTAACGTTACAGCGTGGTAAATTTAGTGCAGCAGATACTGCTGAAACAACGTTGATTTTGGCTATCTTTTCTCTGGCATTGCCTGCCTTTGTGATGAACAAAGTATTAACACCATTTTTTAATGCACACTATGATACTAAAACACCTTTTCAATTGGCTTTAGTGGGATTGACTGTTAACTTAAGTTTTAACTATGTTTGGTTTTATACTATTCATACTTATGTAGGGATTGCCTGGGCGACAGTTGCTTCTGCTTGGGTGAATAGTTTCTTATTGCTAGGGGTAGCTTGCTATAAAGGGTATATCGTTTTAGACAGACGTTGGTGTTATGACTTTTGCAAACTTCTTATGTTAGCTGCAATCCTTATTTTTGGTATGTTCGTGTGGAATAGCGATCCTACGGAAGGGCTGTCTTTAGTATTGCGGTTTTTCGCAAAAGGTACGGTAGGTATGGGAGCCATATTTATTTTATTAGCAGGACTGAACCCATATCACAGTCGCGCTTTAATGTTAAAAGCTTTAGGTGCGACTAAAATGTTTGTTTTGAAAAAGATAGAGTGGCAAACCGCTAATAATGAATAGGCTTGAGATCCCTAAAATTTTAGGTTCTGTCTGAGATAAAATCCAAAGGCAAAAAGCACTGGCACCGATTCCTACAAGCCAAGCACCATAATATTTTTTGAGTTGACGGTTCTGATAGGCAAGCTTTAAAAATGCAGCGCAACAGATTAAATAAACAAACAAAAATGCGGTTACAGAAAAATCTATAATTAATAAGAGTTGATGCGCAATATTTTCTTGATAGGTAAGCAATAATAAAGGAATGAGCCCTGCGCAGCTGACTAATAATCCTACAAAAGGCGCCCCGTCGGTATTCTTTTTAGAAAAGGCTTTTGGCATTAAACCATCTTCAGCAATTCCTAACGCAATTTGTCCACTGGCGAGAGTCCAGGCATTAAGCGTGCCAATACAAATAATCGCGGCAATCACAGAGATGACTATATGCCAGTTTCCCCCAAATAATAAGCGCGTGGCTTCCATATAAGGGGCTGCACTATGCATGAGCGTACTTCCGGGGACAACCCCCATGATGCCAACGATATTGAGTAAATATAAAATAGCCACACAAATTGTTCCGCTGATCACAGCACGTGGGATCGTCTTACCAGGGTTCTCAATAGCACCTGCTGGGGTGGTAGCAGACTCTAAACCGATAAAGCCCCATAAGGTTAGCAGCGCTGTTCGATTTAAGATTTGAGCCACGGTCAAAGGATTACTGGTATTCGGCGTGAGTTGAAAATTATTAAAATCTATAAACCATAATGCAATACAGGGCAACAAAAAGAGCGGAATGATTTTGATTAAGGTCAAAAAGAACTCTGCATGCCCCGCAGTTTGTACGCCTTTGAGATTTAAGGCAGTGATGCTGAGTAACAGTAGAATTTCTAAACTAATTTGAAAGGCAGGCGTAGGCGCATCAAAAAATACCATCAGATATCCGACACTGGCTGTGATCACAGCGGTGGTACTGACCCAGGAAATAACCCAATAGGTCCAACCTGTAAAGAATGCGGCATGAGGCCCAAAGGCTGCTTGTACATAAGCGTGAGGCCCACCGGTTTTTGGAAGTTGAGAACATAACTGAGCAAAGACCAAAGCTAATAAGAGGGCGCCGAAGCTAGCTAATCCCCACCCTGCAATGCTGAGCCCGCCATAAGGCGCGAGATTACCAGGAAGCATAAAAATGCCAGATCCAATTTGGCTGCCGGTGACTAATGCAAATACCGACCAAAAACCAATTTTACCAGACATGCAGGCTCCTGTAGAAAGAAGGGCTAAAAATTAAGGGTTAGACCTTCCATTATGAAGATCCAAGGTAGAAAGTCAAGTATTATGCCTAGCGCCCGTGGGCTTATACAGTAAGGCACGTTGTGTTTTATTGCCCGATAAAGCACGGCTACTAAAATATTCACCTTTAAAATTTTCTAATCCTTGCGCCATCATTGCGGGTGTATAGATGTTATTTTGCATTTCTAATAATACATGTTTATCCGTACGTTTGATGATAGGGGAGGGAGTGTTCGGTGTTTCAGGCGCTTGCGTTGCTTCTACTTTGCTGTTTGCACTAATGCGGGTATGCACGGAAAGACCTTTACGGTAAGTGTCTATGTTTTTTTCTTCTAAAGCGGATGCTAATTTTTTTGCAAATCCTTCACATTGGGTGTGTTGAAAACCAATCATCCCAGTAGCACAGTTGGCACACAAACAACGGTCTGAATACAAGTCCAAAACAACACCAGAAACAAAAGCTGGCTTTAAACTAGTAATGAATTTTTTACAGAATTGAATGCCATCTTCGCTGCTTAAATAATACATCAGTGCTTGTTCTGAATGGTGAAAAGCTTCATGCATTTGTGAGGTTTCTGCGTGGGTATCAATGTTTCGAATGTTTTTGGTGTTTAAGTGCGTTTTGATATGTGGTTGTTTAATCTCATTGTAACGCGCAATATTATTTTTTAAATGCATGTTAAAATCTGTGTTTCTTAAACTTTTATTTTTTGGAACACCTTCTGCGGCATAATTCTCCGCTTCTTTAAAAAAATAACTGGCATTGAGAAGTACAGGTTTGTCTATTTTTGCGGGCGTATAAATTCCTTTATGTGCAAACTCAAAAGATTCTATTTCACCTTCTTCTTGATCGATTTCTGTATAGAGGATACCTAAGGATGCAGTGACAATATTGGCCTTTTTAAGCGTCTCTTTGGTAGTTTTTGCAGCACCTGCAAAACCTGTTTTTAGCCCATAGCGTGCCGCAAATAGGTTTTGATGAATGTCTTCGCCAGGGACTTCTGTGGTGACGAGGTTACTATAGTGCTTTCCCTGATAGGAAACTGTCAGAGAGTTAGTCGGATAGGTAGGGGTCGCATAGGTTGCGTATGCATTGATAATGGGCTTTGGCATACAGGTTATTTTTTATAATTATGTGAGCAGCATGCCTTATTTTTGAGCATGCTGCAATACGTGTATTCGCGCTATTTTTTAGTGGTTTGCGGAAGAATAAATTTTATTTTTTATGAATCTCGCTGACCTGATTGCCCGTAATAATCGCAGTGCGGATCTGCTGATATAAATCTTGCAGCCCACTGGGAGAATGCGGTAATAAAATAGTATTCAAATTACCATGCATGCTCATTTCTTTAAGGGTGTCAAAGTATTGCACCATTAAGACTAAGCTCATGACATCTGTGCCAGGAATATTTTTTTGTAAATCATCTAAGGAAGCTTTGAGCCCTTCTAAGATTGCACGTCGTTGTCCTGCAACCCCTTGTCCTTGTAAAATCTTACTTTGAGATTCAGCTTCTGCTTGTTTTACTTTGAGGATTTTTTCAGCTTCCCCACGTTCATTGGCAGCGATTCGTAAACGTTGGGCTTCATTGATCTCATTCATCGCTGACTTTACTTTTGCATTTGGATTAATGTCAGTCACTAAAGCTTTGATAATGTCATACCCAAACTCATTCATCACTTCTTGGAGTTCTGTTTTAACAGCATCGGCGATTTCGTCTTTTTTAGAAAAGACATCATCAAGCTTAATCATAGGTACGCGTGCACGAATGACATCAAAAACAAAAGATTGAATCTGTCCTTCTGCATTATCTAAAACATAGAATGCCGATGATACTTTATTAGGTAAAATACGGTATTGTACAGAAGCTACAATTTGTAAAAAGACATCATCTAAGGTTTTGGTCTCAACCTCGACATCAAGTTGGCGTACGCGTAAGTTCACTTCGCCTGCAATGGTTTCAATAAAAGGAATTTTGAAATTTAACCCAGGAGAGGCTACCCGCACAAAACGCCCTAATCGTTCAATAATGCAGGGATGCTGTTGTGACACAATAAAGAAGGTTTTATAAAGAAGAATAAGGATAATCGGGAGTAAAATGGTAGACCAAAACATAATGCCCTGCTTAAAATAGGTATGGTGTTGTTCTTAATTGTAGCTGGTGGCTACCGGGCGTCAATAGATCCTTAAAGTAGGTTAGTTACTTAAAATGATAACCCTAAAGCCTGTAATGCCAGACGGCAATCTGCTGCTTTTTGGAACTGTATCCCATGCATCCCTATTTTTTGTGCACCAATAACATTAGGCGCTAAATCATCAATAAAAACAGTAGCTGCAGGAGTCAAACTGTTTTTCTTTAAAAGGGTTTGATAGATTTTAGGATTGGGTTTTAAGATCCCAAGGTCAGCAGAAACTACAATATCTTTAAAATAACTTAAAAAAGGACAAGTTGTTTTCAGGTAGGCCATAATTTCATGCACGTTGTCCGTAATGGAATATAAAGGGATCTGAGCTTCATGAACGGCTTCTAATAAGGCCACACTCTCTGGAAGTGGCACTAAAGATCGATAGGCTGCATGTACGAGCTCTGTGAGCTCTGGGATCGTGAGTTCAAAATCTTGGTGATAGTGCCGAATGGCTTGCGCTTCAGTATAGTGTCCCAGATTCAGGCTACGCCAAAAGTCAGAAGTTCCACTAAAGATACGCGTTGTGTAGTCAACCACATCTACTGTAGAACCAAAATATGTGCGGACCACCGCTTGCGGATCCCAATGGACCAATACATTTCCAATATCAAAGACCACATTTTGAATAGACATTTTGCTTGCGTAGCAACCGTTTTTAATGGGCAATAGTTTAACAGTCTTTAAGATAAATGGCTATTTAAGATCCACAAAGTTTTTTCATGTTCCTGTAATCTGTCATTTAAAAAGCTAGTGGTCCCTTCATCAGAGGTAGTATGTAGAACCTTTAGCATTTCATGAATCAACGTGATAATAGTGCTATGGTCTGCACAGAGTCCACGAATCATATCTGAAGCTGGAGTAGGGGCATGCCCATCTGGAATTTTACTTAAAGCTTGATATTCAGTAAATGATGCTGGTGCATAATGGCCTAATGTACGAATACGTTCTGCCGTTTTATCGACTGCTTCTGTTAAAGCGGTGTATTCTTTTTCAAATAAGCTGTGCAACATAGAAAATTCTTTATCTTCTACATTCCAATGATACCCTTGGGTTTTTAAATAGAGGGCATAGGTATTTGCTAGGAGGACTCTCAGCAACTGTGCAATAGAGGCACTGTCTTGTTTAGGGGAGGCAGTAGTATTCACAGTAGGTCTCCTAGTAAAACTTAAATTTTATTCACGGGAATTTTAATATATTGTAGTTGATTCTCTTCAAAGCGTCCAAAGGTGCCCGCGCGCATATTGACCTGTAAGGCAGGCAATAAAAGATGAGGGACGGCTTTGCCTTGGTCTTTATTCGTGCGCGTTCTAATATAGTCCGTTTCAGTGACGGTACTATTAATTAAAATATTTTCTTTTTTATGCATCGCAACCGTTGCAAAAGCCATCGGCTCGCGTCCATTGGGAGGATAATCGTGACCTACAAAAATACGTGTGTTATCCGGTAATGCCAATAGACGCTGTATGGAATGATATTGTTGCTGGGCACTGGCACCCGGAAAATCAGCACGTGCAGTCCCAACATCAGGCATAAAGAGCGTATCGCCTACAAAAGCTGCATCTTCTACTACATAACTTAAGCAGGCAGGGGTATGCCCTGGCGTATGTAAGACTTGAATAGTAAGGGTGCCAAGGCTAAAGGTCTCACCATCTGCAAAATGTCGATCAAATTGTTCCCCAGTGAGTGGGGTGTCTGCTCCGGTATTAAAAATAGGCACCCAATAGTTCAAAATTTTCGTAATATTACTGTTAATGCCAATTTTGCCCCCCGTCATTTTTTTAAGATGTTGGGCTGCAGTGAGATGATCTGCATGGATATGTGTTTCTAAAATCCATTCTACGGTTAGCTGTTCTTTTTTCAAATAAGCTAAAACAGCGGCAATGGCTTTAGTTTGCGTATGTCCACTATCAGGATTGTAATCTAATACAGAATCAATAATGGCACTTTTATGCGTCACACTATCCCAAATCACATAGGTGAAGGTAGCAGTTACTGCGTCAAAAAAATGCTGTATCACTAAGGACATGTGAGACCACTCTTTTTATTCCAAGGAAGATGACTTAAGCCTTGTTTTAGATAACAACTACCAGACAATCCCGAAAAAAGTAACCCCGCACCGATAATGCCTGCTAACCCAAAAAATCCAGGATGGAGCAAAAACCCTAAGCCTATTCCCAGTAGAATCAGACTACCCGTTGTGATCTGAACTTGTCGATCTAAAGATATACCAGTTGTACCAGGAGCAGTTCCACATTTGGTATATAACCCGGCATCATGCCATGCATTTATACCGCCTTCTAAGGAATACAGCTCTAAATTAGGATTTTCTGTTAAGAGCTTTTCACACGCTTGTGCACTACGCTTCCCACGCTGACAATGTATGACGATAGGACCACTTTGGGTCGGTAATTTATTGACGGTAATCTGCCCCAAAGGAATAAGTTGAGATTCTGTCATATGTTCCGTGTGATATTCATCAGGTTCACGCACATCAATAACGCAGATTTTTTCAGTTTTCAGCCATGCTGCTAAAGTTTGAGGGGTAATAGTACGGATCATGATTTTTTTTCCAATAGGGTATAGGCTAGAAAGCATATAACAGTTGTTTTGAGTGAGCCAATCAACACATGAGTATCCCTTTTGATATTATTGATTTAACTCATCCCTTAAGTCCTGATATTGCCTCTTGGAATGGCGGGTGTGGTTTTGCACATAGCATTAAGCTGGATTATGCAGACTGTAAGACACCTGTGAAATTTCGAGTACAACAAATTAAAATGCATGCAGGAATTGGTACCCATATGGATGCACCTTCGCATTGTATTGCAGGGGGGGCCAGTATTGCTGATTTAAAGGTTACTGACTTAATTGTACCTTGTATCAAAATCAGTGTGGCAGATAAAGCACATGCGGAGTATAAAATTACGGCTGCAGATGTGCATGCTTGGGAAGCACAATGGGGGCAAATAGTTGCAGGGACCTTTGTTGTGTTTCATACGGGTTGGGATCAATATTGGCATACGCCTGAACAATATCGTAATCAACATATCTTTCCTTGTATTGCAGAGGATGCGGCAGAACTCCTCTTAGTACGAAATATTGCGGGCTTAGGGATTGATACACTTTCTCCAGATCGGCCAGATCTCGGTTTTATTGTTCATGAAAAAATACTAGGGGCAGGCAAGTATATTGTTGAAAATATCGCTAATGCCAGTACGCTACCTGAGATAGGGAACTATATTTTCGCGTTGCCTTTACCAATTGTAGAAGGTACAGAAGCACCCATGCGGCTGTTGGCGATACGACTGAAAACTATTTAGCCTACTTTAAGAAACTTCCTGCAGCTTGTCGTTTCTTGCGTACTGTTGTCCAATCCCACCAGGGTGTTTTTTGTCCAGTTTGCGCTTCATGGATGATCGCCGCAAATACATCCCATACACAAGGGTCTTGTTTTTTTCCGGTGATTTTTTGTAATCGTAAATACAGTACATCAGGATTTTGTTTGGCAAGCACGGCACAGGTATTAATATTGAGTAGTGCGAGATCTGCATAAACCGCTTTGCCTACATTCATCAGGGAAAGCAGTTCAGATTTTGGTTTGCTAGATGACATGATGTGTAACGGATGTGGTGAGGGAATCCTTCTATACTAAGAGGTACATATTGAGAATGCCAACAGGAATCTTTATGCAAGGCACCAATGCGTCACCGCTGATAGGTCAATATGGATGTCCGATGCATCCTGAAATTCAACAACCCTTATCAGGAGCCTGTCCTATTTGTGGGATGGATTTAGTGGCAGTCGGAAGACCGATGGATGCAGAATTATGGGCATTGAAGGTACGGTTTGGGATTGCTGCTATATTTTCAGCACTACTGGTTTTAGCGGAGCTGTGGGAGAGCTTATTGCCTCCTGTATTATTTGTAGTGCTGCAAGGACTATTTGCAACTATAGCCGTTGTGGGGGCGGGGTGGCCGTTGTGGAAGAAAGCTTATCGTTCTCTGCTGACTTTACAACTGAATATGTTTACCTTGATTGGGTTGGGGGTAGGCACCGCTTATGGATTTAGTATCGTCATGGCTTACTTACATCCTGAAGCCAGTTTATTATATTTTGAATCAGCCGCCATGATTACTACCTTGGTGTTATTAGGACAAGTGATTGAACTAGCAGCGCGGGTGCGCACAAATAGTGCCCTACAAGGGTTATTAGAACTGTTTCCCAAGCATGCGCATAAAGTGGATAGTAATGGCCAGGAACAAGACCTTTTAGTCTCTGAGGTAAAGGTTGGAGATCAGCTACGCGTGAAGCCCGGAGAAACGGTGCCAGTAGATGGTGTAGTGTTGGATGGTAAAAGTAATTTAGATCAAGCCTGTATTACTGGTGAATCCATGCCAGTGAGTAAAGGGCCTGGGGACCGTCTTTTGGCGGGCAGCCTGAATATGCAGGGTAGTTTAGTGTTCCAAGCTCAAAAAATAGGACTAGATACTGTATTTGCCCAGATTGTTAGCTTGGTATTGAAAGCACAACAGACGCGAGCACCGATTCAAGGATTAGCAGATCGGGTGTCGGCATATTTTGTTCCAATGGTGGTGCTTGTGGCTTTGCTCAGTGCTGTGATGTGGGGAGTATGGGGGCCTGAACCACAGTTGCAACATATGTTATTTATTGGGGTGTCTGTGTTAATCGTAGCGTGTCCTTGTGCCTTAGGATTAGCAACGCCTTTATCTATTATGGTCGCAACGGGCCGTGGGGCACGTGCAGGGGTCTTGATTCGAGAAGCAGAAGCTTTAGAACAGTTAGCAACCATTGATACCATTATTGTGGATAAAACAGGCACGTTAACAGAAGGACAACCACGGATTCAAGCTTTTAATTTTTTTGATGCAACTCAAAATATGACACAATTATTACAGTTGGCGGCAAGTTTAGAACAACAGAGTGAACATCCGTTGGGGATGGCTATTGTACAAGCAGCACGTGATAAAAATTTAAATTTATTACCTTGTACTAATTTTATTTCTATTCCGGGCCAAGGGGTTCGAGCCGATATTCAGCAACATAGTTTAGCTTTGGGAAATGCAAGCTTAATGCAGCAGTTAGGGGTTGATTTAAGCAGAATAACTGAACAGTTAGAAGGATATCAAAAAAAAGGGCAAACGGTCGTTTTTTTAGCGATTCAAAAAAGATTGGCTGCGTTAATTGTGATTGCAGATCCTATTCGCGCAACTACTTTTGGGGTGATTCAACAATTACAGCAGCAGGGGATTGAGGTTGTAATGGTGACAGGGGATGCACCAGCAACTGCGGCCTATATCGCGAAAAGTTTAGGAATTACAAAAGTAGAAGCAGCAGCATTACCGAATCGTAAATATGAGATTATTTGTGAGTTACAGGCACAAGGTAAGAAAGTTGCGATGGTAGGGGATGGTGTCAATGATGCGCCTGCTTTAGCGCAGGCAAATGTAGGTATAGCCTTAGGGAGTGGCACTGCAGTTGCGATGGAAAGTGCGGGTGTTACTTTAATGTCAGGAGATTTAACGGGTATATTAAAGGCTCGACAGTTAAGTCAGGAAACCAGGCGTAATATTCAACAGAACCTTTTTTTAGCATTTATTTATAATGGATTGGCAATTCCTGTTGCCGCAGGAGTGTTGTATCCTTTTTTTCATATTCTGGTCACCCCCATAGTGGCGAGTGTGGCCATGGGGTTGAGTTCGGTATCAGTTATAGTTAATGCATCACGATTATCACATAAGAATTTGTAAAGGAAGGTGTTATGTTAGATCCTTATCTACGTGTTTATGTAGACCCACTGCTCAATCAGATTGGCGCACAGTGTAGGCATTGGGGCTGGACTCCGAACGGGGTTACGCTGGTTGGTTTTTTTATTGGATTGTGTGCAATGTGGTGTATTGTAATGGGGTATACGACTCTAGGGGTGATCGCCTTACTTTTTAATCGGGTTTTAGATGGTGTAGATGGTGCTATTGCGCGCCATGGATCCATGAGTGATTTTGGAGGAGTGTTAGATCTGGTCTGTGATTTTACGATTTATGCAGGTATTGTTTTTGCTTGTTTATTACGAGATTCGACACAAAGTTTGCCTTTGGCATTTTTATTATTTAGTTTTATAGGCCCTATTACTTCTTTTTTGGGTTATGCCATTATGGCAGCCAAACGCAATTGGAAAACTACCGCTCGGGGTCATAAATCCTTGTATTATTTAGGGGGGATTTGTGAGGGTACAGAAACGATGGTGTTGTTGTTTTTATTGTGTTTATTTCCAGAATACGTTGCTGTCCTTGCATATACCTATAGTGTGTTATGTTGGGTAACAACTATAGGTCGTGTTTTACAGGCGAAGCAGGATTTTAGTGGTGCGTCACCGGCAGCAATCTTAAAAAACGCAAGCCCATTGTAAATGCGAGATCACACGGTTTGATACTGTAAATAGACAGATATTTCGTGTTCCTGTATGATTGTGAAAAATAATGCCTCTGGGGTATCACCATGTTTAAAAAATCCTTATATTATTTTCTTGCTGTGTTAGGGGTTGTTCTCAGCATCGGAATGCTTAAAATGAGTGGTTTTTTACATGCCAAGCCTGAATCCATTATTACCACTGCTGCAATCTCCCATGGAGGGCGAGTTGCGATTAAACAGGATGCTGGATTTGTGTTAGAGGATATAGGGACGACTTTTACGGCTTATGCAAGTTCAAAAGATCCGGAAGTTAAAATATTAGTCGGGCCTGTTTTTGGTGAACACACGCTGCAAAAAATGTGTCAAGATTTTTCTTTTTTGGTGGAGGGAGATATTGTAGATAATGTCGACCCTTCCAAAGTGTCTTTTTTTCAATCCCCTTATCCAGGATGCGCGCTTCAGATTGATGAACGGCGTACAGCGGCGATCTTACAGCATACGCAACCTTTTACGGAGTTGACGGGAAAACCAGTGAAGTATGTGGCTATTGTGACGGATACTGTACATATAGATCAGATGTTAAAGAGCGTGAGTTTTTCTATTGATGGGCGTGATTTATATCTTAGTTTATTGCAAATAGGGCAGTTGGGTTCTCCTTTTACAAAAAAGTTAGATTGGAAAGCATTAGAGCGTAATGGGTTGAAACAGATTGGCGACACAAAGGATTTAAATTTGGCGCTACATGTTGCTAATGAGGTTTATATTCCAAAACTCTATGCGTTGGATTCTCATAGTCTCCTACAGTTTAAAGATGTTCATCTCGTAACAACTACACAAGAAAAAATAGTGGATGAAAAAGTCCAAAAATGGACTGATGCACCATCGGCCTTGAAACAAAGAGTTTGGGATTATACGGAAAAATTTCATGGTCACGTTTATAATAATAAAATTTCCTATCTTTATGTGCCAGCAACTGAGGCGTTTCCAGATGCTGTTTTTGAACGTACAGTCAGAGAAGGGCGACAGGCTTTAAAGGATGCAAAAATTCAAGAGGCGTGTGGGTTGATTGTCGATCTGCGTTTTAATACTGGTGGTGATATGCATTCCATGTTATTGACTTTAGGTGGTGTTTTGTCACCTGGTAAATTATTTGGATATTCCCCTACAGAGAATGGTGTGTTTTTATCAGAGGATGGCAATGCGTTAGGGAATGCGTATTATACGAAAAAATATAAGGGTGAAGAACAATCTATAAAAAGAGATCTGCCTGTTGCGATTTTAACTAACTTTATGACGGCTAGCGCAGGTGAGGTTACAGCCTTGAGCTTGAAAGAAAATATTAAACAAGCTCGCTTGTTTGGAGAGGCTACTGCTGGCGCATTATCGGCGAATGAAGGTGTTCCTTTATGGGAAGACGGCAGTGTTTTTTTATTAATGACAACGCGCGTGTATAGCCCTAGTGGACAGTTGGTTCCCTTAAATCTTGAGGTCGATGAAAAAACCGAGGATAATTTAGAAGATATTTTTGATGATGAAAAAGATCCAACCATAAAAGCAGCAAGAGCATGGTTGGAGTCCGTATCACACTGTAAACCTTAGGTTTGGCTAGATTTCCAGTGTCGATAGACCACAGGCAGTAATGCTAACAGTCCCAAGCCAGTGAGTGCAATAAGAATATTCAGATCTAGGGCTAAGGATAACGTAAAATGGGGTTGGGTGATGAGGGTGCGTAAGGCATTACCTAAAGATACATAAACAAAGGAACCAGGAATAATCCCAAAAAAGGTTCCCCAGAAAAATGTTTTTAAGGGCAGTTGTACTGCAGCTGCGGCAATATTAATCGCTACAAAAGGGAATAACGGAATTAACCTTAAAGTGAGCAAATAAAAGAAAGAATCTTGTTCTAAATCTTTGCGGAGTTGTGCAATGTTGTATTTTAATTTTAGTGAGGATAAAGCATTCGTGGCTATTCTAAGACACAGAAAGAGTAGGGTAGCCCCTATAGTTGCAGCAGGCACTACGAGCAAGGTGCCTAGTAAATTTCCAAATAAAAATCCACCAATAACTGATAATAGTGTGGCGCCTGGAATAGAAACCGTGACTACGGTTATATAAATGAGTACATAAGCACCAATAGAAAACCACCAATGGTCTTGTGTATATTGTGTCAGTTCTTGGTGAATACTCATAAAATAATTAGGATCTAAATATTCATAAGCTTTAGTAAAATAAGCTGTTAAACCTAATATGAATAAGAGTACTAGAGGAAGAATAGTTTTCATGTGGAATACCTTAATAGTAAAAGATATACAAGTTTTTTGATCCAAGGTTTAAAGAGCTTAGGGCCATAAAAAGCACCGGCAATACGATTGTTGAGTTCCATCATTGTAGGATAAGGTGCCATGGTTTTTGCAATTGCACTTATAGAAAGATTATTATTGAGTGCTAACACCCAAGGATAAATGAGTTCTCCTGCTTGTTCTCCTAAAATGGTCACCCCTAAAATACGGCCTTTGGGAGAAAGTAAGGCTTTGATACAGCCTTCTGTATTACGTTCAGCTTGTGCTCTGTCATTGTCGTGGAAGGGGATAGTAACGGCTTGATAGCGTATATTTTCTTTTTTTAAGTGTGTTTCAGTGGCCCCGACATGTGCCAGCTCCAGATCTGTATAGGTAACCCATGGAATATAGGCAGTTTTTATTCGTGTGCCTAAGCCAAAAATACTATTACGCAGTGCAATTTGTGCGTGATAACCAGCAACGTGGGTAAATAGGTACCCTCCAATACAATCACCTATTGCATAAATACGAGAATTACTTGTTTTTAGTTGGGGATTGACGACAATTCCTTGAGGGGTATGTTGAACCTTTGCGGCACTTAAATTTAAATTTTCAATTCGAGGTCTACGGCCGGTAGCAATGAGTAAGTGGGTATATGAGACTGCTTCAGACCTTCCATCATTGGACGTATAACGAATATGATCTGATTCAATTTGAATGATTTTTAGCTGTTCATATAAAAGAATACCAGAGTGGCTTAGATTTTTTTTAAGTAGAGTGGTGATTTCAGGATCATCCTTGGGCAAAATGGTCCCGGCTTCTAAAACCGTGACATGACTGCCTAAATTATGAAAGGCTTGTGCCATTTCAATACCAATAGGGCCACCACCAATAATGACTAATTTTTCTGGCAAGGCAGTAAGCGTAAAGATATTTTCATTGGTGTAATAGGGGACTTGGTCTAGTCCAGGGATCTGGGGGATAAAGGGTTTACTGCCAGTGGCAATAATAAAACATTTCGCTTTAATTTTTGTTGTTTCTGTTTCAAATTCTTTTGGATTAACAAAGGTGCCATTTTCTGAGAGAACCTGAACCCCTAAACCCGCAAAGCGTTCAATGGAATCATGGGGTGCTATGGTGGTAATTACCGATTCTACATGGTGCATTACACTTTTAAAATTGATTATATGATCTGGTTGGGACCATTTACGAAGCGTGTGGCGGAGTCTTGCTGCAGCTAGGAGTGCTTTAGAAGGTACACAGCCGGTATTGAGGCAATCTCCTCCCATTTTATGAGATTCTACTAAAACAACTTTAGCCCCTAGTTGTGCGGCGCCGGATGCAAAGGATAGTCCTGCTGCTCCTGCACCAATGACACAAAAGTCACACTTCAGTATGGTTTTAGTCTTCATGCGTGGGACGACCCCAAAGTGCTTTTAAGCGTGCATCACGGCCACAGTTCCAACGATAGTAGTGGTAACGTACTGGGTTTTTAAGCGCATAATTTTGATGATATTCTTCTGCTGTATGAAATGTACTCGCTGGTCTGATGACGGTGACAATAGTTGCATTTAAAACTTTTTCCCAATTTTTTTTAGTCTGTTCAGCTTTTGTTTTTTGCTCTGGCGTGCTGTAAAAAATACTGGAAGTATATGTTGGCCCTTGATCACAAAATTGTCCATTAGGGTCTAAAGGATCAACATTATGCCAAAAAATATCAAGTAATTTGTCATAGCTAATGATTGTAGGGTCAAATACAATTTTAACGGCTTCTTGATGACCTTCATGAGAGGGATAGGTGGGGTGCATGGATGTGCCGCCAGTATATCCTACTTCTAATGATAAAATGCCTGGGAGTGGCGTTTTTGCACTGGTGTGCGTAAATTCAGATTCGCCACACCAAAAACAACCCATTGCAAAAATTGCAGTTTGTGGAGTCATATTGTTAGCCTCTGCATAAGCGGGAGTAATATAGCCTAAAGTACCACATAGAAATAATAACAAGAATTTTAAATAGTGCATGATTATTCCTTCGCGGGTTCAAACTGTAGGGCCAGTGAATTCATACAATAGCGTTTGCCCGTGTGTTCCTTCGGGCCATCATCAAATACATGTCCTAAATGGCTTCCACATCGTCCACAAAGTACTTCGGTGCGAGGAAAGAAAAAGCCAGTAACACCACTTTTATCAATTTGTAGGGTGACATGTGTTAGATCGACAGGGGCCCAAAAACTAGGCCAGCCAGTGCCTGAATTAAATTTAGTTTCTGAACTAAATAAGGGGTAGTCTCCGCCACAGCAAGCGCAGTTATAGGTGCCTTTGGTATAGAGTTTGTCATAGGAGCCAGAATGTGCGGGTTCAGTGCCTTTGAGTCTGCAAATATTGTAGACCTCAGGTTTTAAATGTGTTTTCCAGTAACTATCGGGCAGGTTTTTGTAATCCATGGGGGTGGTTGCTCCAAAAGTGGGAAATAGTAAAAGTAAAATAGGCCAGATCATAAGGTTCCACAGGTGAAGGCATATCTGGTTTTAGTATAGACGAGGGTGCTGGCGATGACTTATGAAAGCTTGCTTACTAGTGGTGTTTAGAGGGGGGGTGTAGTACATTACACGATGGCATAAATAGTGTGGTAGGTCAGAGATGTCGCTGCGTGCGGAACTCATAGAAGCGAATTTTTCACCGGCGTATATAGACCGAGCACATGCTTATGCAACTTCGGGTAAAGTTCTGACTTTTGAACATGATCCTATTAGAAAAAATATTCAGGGAAAAGTGCAGGGCACGCAAGTATACACGGTACAGATTGGTTATGGAGAGAATACGGTTGCAGGTTTTTGTTCTTGTCCGATTCGATATAATTGTAAACATGTGGCTGCATTACTATGGTGTGCATTAGAGGCACAAGATAAGAAAGCAGAAGTGACGTTGCCTTTGCCCTGGTCTTTAACTCGGTCAGCGGGGGTAGTAACCCCGGCTACACAATTAATTAACAAAAAAATTATTTACTTGTTAGAGGAAGCAGAAGAAGGGCAAGTGCCAACGATTACGGTTGCAGAAGTCAATCTTTTAAAAAATGGTGAGTTCGGGGCTGCTAAAGCGATTTATTGGCCATATATTGCGCGGTCTAAGGCAGAGCATATAGAGCGGCATTTAGCAATTTACGATCTCTTAGAGGGAGATCATGAATCCTTGAGAAGGCAATACCAGAATTTTAAGTTAGAGGGCCCCGCTGGTGCTTATGCTTTAGAGCGTATTTTAGAAGAACAGGCTTTTTATTTAGAATCTGCCCAAGGGCCACAGTTGTCGCGTGGAGATGTGTGTGAAATAGATTTTGCATGGACTCCTGATGCTGAAGGGAATTATAAATTAAAGCCAACAATCCCCGGATATTGGTTTTTTAAAACAGATCCGGTGTGGTATTTTCGTCCTGAAACCTTTCAATTAGGGGTGGTGACGTCCAAGTGGACGCCGAGAGTATTAAATAAATATTTAAATGCCGTGCCTCTGCCTATTTTACATTTGAATATGGTGGCGAAACGGTTAGGGCAGTCTGTTTATTTTCCGTCTCCGCCGACTTTTGAAAAAAAAACAAAACGTATCGTTACGCCTTTTCCGATCTTGCGTTTAATGTATAAACGAATATATAAAGCGAATGCAGAGCCTGAGCAGTATTTAGTAGGGGTGCCTTTGATGCAGTATGAAGGCATTGAAGTTCCTGATTTTTGGAAAATGACGAAACCCGTGAGCATTATAGAGAATAATGTGTTGGTTCAGTATTCAAGAGATCGACCCTCTGAAATGGGCGCTTTAGAAACTATTGCGGTGAAGGCAAAAGCAGTGATGCAGCCTATTCGGGGGACACAAGTATTACAAGGTTTTATTCCGCATGAGGTGGTCTTAGGTAAAACAAATTTAGAAACACAAAAAACGGCATGGTGTGATTGGATTGCACAAAATATGCCGGCCTTGGAAAATCAAGGCTGGGTATTTCAGGGTCAAGATTTATTGGGCGGGGAAATGATCTTAGCAGATGCTGCTGAGGATTATTTTAATTTAGAAGAGAAAAATAATTGGTTTGCTGCTGAGCTCGGGGTTATGATTCAAGGCGAAAAAGTTAATTTGCTGCCTGTTTTGATTCAAATCTTAAAGAATCAAAAAGATATTTTAAAAACACTAGAGTCTCGGTTGGCACAAGATGACGCTAAGCCCTTTTATGTGCGGCTAGAGAGTAATAAAATTTTAGGGTTGCCACTGGATCGGGCACTTTTGTTTTTTACCTTCTTGCAAGATTTATATAATAAGCCCTTGAATGAAGAGGGGAAGCTAGAGCTTTCTAAAAATGAGATTGCCTATATTGCTTTATTGGGTGATGCCAATAAAAATGCGAGTTTGCGTTGGATGGGGCAAACACAGTTCTTAGAAGCCGCAAAGCAGCTCTGTGAAGTCCAATCTATTCCACAATTGCCAGCCCCAATCACGTTACAGGCAACATTACGCCCCTATCAGCAGGAAGGGTTTAATTGGATGCATTTTTTAAAAACACAGGGATTGTCAGGGATTTTAGCAGATGACATGGGGTTGGGTAAAACGGTACAAACGCTAGCGTATATTTTACAGCAAAAACATATGGGGCTCTTAACGGAACCTGTATTGATTGTGGCGCCCACTAGCTTAATGGTGAACTGGGCACAAGAAATTGAAAAATTTGCCCCTAGTCTTTCTTTTGTGGTTTCACATGGAAAAGACAGAAGTCAAACTTTTGATAGAATTGAAACTGTGGATGTGGTGTTAACCACTTACCCCTTATTGTATCGCGATAGAGCAGTACTAGAGCCAAAAATGTTTCATACGATTATTTTAGATGAAGCACAGGTGATTAAAAATGCCAAAGCACAAACTACCCTTATAGTACAAAACTTGAAAGCCAAACAGCGTTTTTGCTTGAGCGGCACCCCTTTAGAAAATCATCTGGGAGAGTTGTGGTCTTTATTTCATTTTTTAATGCCAGGTTTTTTAGGGAATGCGACAGAGTTTAAACGCAATTATCGCAATCCTATTGAAAAACGTGCAGATCAAAGCACCAAGGCATTGTTGCTGCGACGTATTAAGCCTTTTATCCTTAGGCGGACAAAGTCACAAGTGGTCTTAGAATTACCCCCTAAAACTGAAATCATTTTACGTTCGGTGATGGATAAAAAACAACGTGATTTATATGAAACGATTCGCGTGAGTTTGCATACTAAAGTTCAAAAAGAAATCGCACAACAAGGGTTTGCCCGTTCTCAAATTGTCATTTTAGATGCATTACTTAAGTTGCGACAAATTTGTTGCGATCCACGATTGTTGAAAGCGGAGTCTGCACACACAGCAGGTTCGGCAAAAATGGAACAACTGATGCAGATTTTAGGTGAAATGATTGAAGAGGGGCGTAAGATTTTACTGTTTTCACAATTTGCGAGCATGTTAGCGTTAATTGAAATTGCGTGCAGAGAAGCTAATATCCCGTATGTCATTTTAACAGGTCAAACACAGGACCGTAAAACACCGGTAGAAAGCTTTCAGCGTGGAGCCGTCCCCTTGTTTTTAATTAGTTTAAAAGCTGGAGGTACAGGATTAAACCTCACACAGGCAGATACGGTGATCCATTATGATCCTTGGTGGAACCCGGCGGTGGAACGACAAGCTACAGATCGAGCCCATCGAATAGGGCAGGAAAAACCAGTGTTTGTATATAAACTCATTACGGAAGGCACTGTAGAAGAAAAAATCGTGGCTCTACAAACCCGTAAAGGAGCGCTTGCCGAAGCAATTTTAGAGGGCAATGCCACTAAAAATACCCTTTTTACAGAAGCAGATATCCAAGCATTATTTATGCAACCTATATGAGCCAGACAACGGTTGATAGTTGACTAAATTATGATATACTGACCCCTTACGTCCAGCAGTCAGAAGAGAAAAAGTAAGATGATTAACTTGTATAGAAAGTTCAACGCCGCTTACGGTCAATATTTTACCTTCCAAGGCCCCTATAGAAAGCACACTTTAGCTTTGCTCGGAATTATTTGCTTGAATATCGCGGTACTTCTAATATTACCGCAGTATAATGTTGCGCTGGCTGCGATATATGATGTTTTTATGACCTCTGGGTTAACCTACGGCATGTTTTTTAGTGCGGTCAAAGATTTTTGTATTGCTCTGGTGCAATATGTGTTTTTACAAATGGCAAGCTGGAGACTAGTGGAATGGCTCGGACAGTCATTAGCCTATCATAAGCAGCAAGAGGTATTGAAGAAGTATTATCAACCCGCCATCCCTTATGTTGTGCAGGCATTAGGGCAAACAAAAGAACCCAAAGATAAAGTAGAGTTTGCGCATGCGCAAGTATGCGACGCTCCAAAAGCAGCCACTCGTTTTAGTACACTGTTCAATGATTTTATGAGCACGTTTCCACAAGGGGGTTTTAATTTATACATTTTGTGGAAAAACTCTCCGGCTTTAACCGGTTCTCTTTTTGGGAGAATGTTTGTGATCCCAAGATACATGGTGGTTTTTGCAATCCTTTATGCAGCGGTCTATAATGTACTCTTGCATTGGTTAAGCAAACCTTTAGTAGCAGCAAGGGCTGCGGCGATGAAATATGAGGCGCATCTTAAAAATGAAACGCATGATGGCACACAGCATGCAGAAAATATTTCATTGTTAAGTGCAACAAGTATTCATTTGCAGAGAGCGCTTAAAGTTTTACATGAAAAATATAACGCTACACAAGGGTTTGCGAATAAAGCATTTATTGTACAATTTTTTATAACAATTAATTCTATATCCACTATGGCATTGGCTATGTGTATAGTGGCGCCAGCTTTAATCGCAAAACAGATCTCTAATAGTCTAGGTATGACATTAGTTTATTCTTTTCAGTTAACGGTAACAATGTTTTCTTGGTTCTATAATTCTGCACCTGAATTTTCAAAGCTCGGGCCGAGTTTAGAAATCTTAAGTCAGTATGATCATGCGATTTTAGAAGCTGAAAAACTGGTGGAAGAAAAGCACAAAAACGTTACCTATCATGCAGAGAATAAAAAGGAAATTTTGTTTTCTAGGGTGACAGTGGAAATTCCTACGGTTAAAAAAAATACAGTAAGTACTGATTGTTCGCAGGGATGTAATCACCACCATCATGCGTTATTGTCTGATGACTTACCGCAGGTGGATGCTAAAAACTTGAAAACACATCAAGTGATAGAGGGCAAATCTATTGCTATTGGATCACGCATTAAGATTACAGGCGCTAGTGGTGGGGGTAAAACGACGTTACAGCGGATTACAGCAGGCATTTGGCCTTTTGGTAATGATGTTTCTATTAAAATCCCTTTTGCGCGTGAAGAAGTGATGTATTTGCCACAAAAAGCAACTTTTCCGTTGAAGACGACTTTATGGGAAGCGATTTGTTATCCGTGTGCTCCCCGAGAGCTAACACCAGGTTTGAAGCAGCAAGTAGAAAACTGGATGCGTGCGCTTCGGTTCGATCAGAAGAAGCATATTGATTGCTTAGAGCAAGAAGCAGAATGGCCGACATTGTTGAGTGGAGGAGAGGGGCAACGTATACGGATGCTGTCTGTTTTAGTGAATCAACCTAAACTGGTGTTTATGGATGAAAGCTTGAGTGGTTTGGATGTTAAGAGTTATAGTGCGATTTCAAAGTTGTTAAACACAGATCCTGTCTTGAAAAACACAACGTTTATTTGTATTGTTCACGGCCATCAGGCAGAACCTGGCGAGGAAGATTTTTATAATACAAACTTTAAAGAATGGAAGATGGAAGCTTTAGGGGCAGCTGTAGACTCCAGCTCTCAGAAATTAAAAATTGCTTAAGAGAGCCCAGCAGTCAGGATAATCCTTATCCTGGCTGCAAGACTTTTTTGAGGTAATATCTTTCATGCCCGGGCGGGCAATCTTCTAGGGTTCCAAAAATCGTATATCCTTGTTTGAGATAAAAATCTTTGGCTTGAAAGTCAAAGGTGTCTACATGTGCCAGGGTACTGCCGAGTTGTGTTGCGATACTTTCAGTATGTGCAAGGAGGGCGCTCCCTAGATCTTGCCCTCTATAGGCTTCTTCTACAAATAACACATCAATAAATAAAATTTTCCAATGATAGAGAAAGGCATCAATCCCTGCAATCACCGCACCCTGATCTTTAATCACGTAGTTCAGTAAGATGGGGGTAGGATTTTGGGTAAAAGGGACTTGTTGTTGATTAAAGATAAAAATCTTGTCATCTAGGGTTTTTGTTTCTTCTGGAGTGGCCGGGGTGATTTGCCAAGCATCGGTAGTGCCCATATTTTTAGTCCTTTAACTTTCAAAAACAGATAATCCTTGTAGTTGATAAAAAGGTACACCTTTGGTTAGGTGAAGGGAAGCAGTAGGGTATAGAGAGAATTTTTTGTTATGCTCATAGCCTGTAAAGTACAAAGGAGTGATGATGGGGCGGATACAAGGACGTGTTGCGGTAATTACAGGGGCGAGTCGTGGGATTGGTGCGGCCACTGCAGAATTATTTGTTCAAGAAGGTGCTAAGGTGATTATTACAGACATCTTAGATGCAGAAGGTCAGGCGCTTGCACGGACGCTAGGAGCTGAATATCGTCATTTAGATGTTTCTAAGGAAAGTGAATGGGCTGCTTTTGCTGCTTGGATGCAGCAAACTTATGGTGGTTTAGAGATTTTATTTAATAATGCAGGCATTCTTGGTTTTGGTGAAAATTTAGGTCCACAAGATCCTGAACATGCAAGCTTAGAGAGCTGGCATCATGTTCATAGCATTAATTTGGATGGCATCTTTTTAGGTTGTAAATATGCCATTCAACTCATGAAGCAAAAAGGTGGCTCTATTATTAACATGTCCTCACGCTCTGGCGTTGTGGGGATGCCTAGTTCTGCAGCTTATGCCTCTAGTAAAGCTGCAATCCGGAATCACACCAAAACAGTCGCACTGTACTGTGCAGAACAAGGTTACAATATTCGTTGTAATGCTGTGCAACCAGCGGCTATATTAACGCCTTTATGGGATGCTATGTTAGGAACAGATCTTAAGCTGCGTGCAAAAGCGGAGGCAAATATTGCAGCAGGTATCCCGCTGGGTCATATGGGGCTGCCTATGGATGTAGCTTATGCCGTTTTATATCTAGCCTCTGCAGAGTCTGCTTATGTCACTGGGACTGAAATAACCTTAGATGGTGGCATTTTAGCGGGCAGTAGTGCCAGTTATAAACCAAAAGAGTAATAGAGTGGTAGAACAGAGGGGTTTATGCGGGTCGCAAAATTTATATTAGAAAGTGCGCTGCCTTACAAAAAGTACGTAGGCTTAATGTTGTTGGCTATGGTTTTTGTGGGGGTTGATAAGAACGTTAAACCCTATTTGATTAAAATGATTATTGATGCCGTTAGTATTCAAGATCTGCAGAGTCCATGGATTCTTTTTTATGTTTATGTTGCGATGCAGATAGGACTATTAGGGGCATGGTTTTTACATGATACTTGCGCTGCATGCATGGTACCGCAAATAAAACGGCAGATCACACAAACCTTATTAAAACAGTTTGGGAATTATCCTTGGAGTTTTTTTCAACAGCATTTATCTGGTAGCTTATCTTCTAAAGTAAGCGATGTGGCTAAAAGAACGCCTATCATGCTCCAGACCTTAATTTTAGAAGTGTTTCAGCTCGGTATTATGTTTATGGGTAGCTTGATTGTATTAGCTCAGGTTCATTATGGGTTTGCAATTGCCATGAGTGTATGGGTTTCATTTTTTATATTATTTGCGTATGTGCAATTAAGAAGGGCTTCTGTGTTGAGCAGCATTGAAGCTGAGGCGGATGCAACCGTTTGGGGGAATTTTGTTGATTGTTTAAGTAATATGTTTTCAGTAAAAATATTTACGGCTTTTAAAAATGAACAGCAGAGATTGACGCAATATTTAGATGCAGGTGTGGAAACCAGTAAAAGGACGCAATTATTTTTGAGGCGTTATTTTTCAGTTCAGGGGATGGTGTGTTCACTCTATATGTTTGGCTGTCTTGCAGGGATGTTATATTTGAGTCAGGAGCATAAGATTTCTCCCGGGGATTTTGTATTAGTTTTTATGTTGAATTTTGCGATGATTGATTGGTTGTTTCAGGTTACCTTTATTTTAAAAGATTTTATTGTTAATTGGGGAACTGTAGATCAGGCTTTATCTATTTTTGATAAAGCTCCGATTATACAAGATAAGAAAAATGCCAAGCTGTTACAGGTGATAAAAGGACAAATTGTTTTTGACAAGGTGCATTTTAATTATCAAGGTACAGAAACGCTGTTTGAGAACAAATCTATCGTTATTGAACCAGGTCAAAAAGTGGGGCTCGTGGGATATTCTGGTGGCGGGAAATCTACTTTTGTAAGCTTGATTTTACGGCTGCATGATGTTTCCGCTGGCAGGATTTTGATTGATGGGCAAGATGTGCGTGAAGTGACGCAGGATTCCTTACGTCAGCAGATAGGTTTTATCCCTCAAGATCCTAGCTTATTCCATCGGTCTTTGATGGAAAATATAAGGTATGGACGATTGGACGCCTCGGATTCAGAAGTAATAGCAGCGGCTCAGCAGGCCCATGCGCATGAATTTATTAGTGCGTTACCGGATGGGTATGCTTCCTTAGTCGGGGAGCGTGGTGTTAAGTTATCTGGGGGGCAGCGTCAACGGATTGCTATTGCTAGAGCGATTTTAAAAAATGCACCGATTTTGATTTTAGATGAGGCTACTTCACAGCTAGATTCTCTGACAGAACGGGATATACAAGACAGTTTATGGCAGTTGATGCAACAAAAGACCACTTTGGTGGTGGCGCATCGTTTATCGACCTTGCTGCATATGGATAGTATTTTGGTCTTCGATCAAGGGAAAATTGTAGAATCTGGGAGTCATGCTGTCTTATTAGCACGTCAAGGTCTTTATAAAACCCTATGGGATGCCCAAGTTGGGGGCTTTTTGCCAGATCAGGGGTAAAGGAGGGGGTATTAATCGACATTTGTTGATTATTAGTAGTGCAATGAAATATTTGTTTAATTGTCCAGGATTTTTTTTGTGTTATTGGTGTCACAGATATTGTAGTTATTAAAAAAACATTTTTTTTCGAACTGAAAAAAGGATTGGTAGATAGCTAATTTACCCGTGAAAAAACGGGTTGGCGCTGGGGTTGTGTACAGTCACAGAGGATAAGGTGTCTGGCGCGATTGGCGTTTGATCTCTTGTGTTTGACTATAGGCAAGTAAGTCTTCATGTACTGGAAACAATACTCCTGCTGCGGATAAATACGGACTTTTTAGCATGTTCGGTAGTGATTCATGTAAAGAGACGACTTTGACCACATCGCGTTGATCTGCAGTAGGTGTGATATCTGCACACACCGGTGTTGTATTGGGGGTTACAAAAGGAAAAGCTAATGTAGTGTTAAAATATTCAGAACCTTCAATTTTGGGGCCTTGTGGAGAGAGTCCATAGCCATACTTAAAGAGGGTGTTTAATTTGACGTGCGATTCTTTCAGTGTTTTATATAAGTCTATGCAGCTTCCTTCATCATAAAACAGTACGACTATAGTGTAGTTGGAGTGTTGTAATGCCACAGGTTCTGCAACTTTTAGGGCACGTATTTTTTGATCTTCTATATTTTTAAAAGAAGCGAAGATAGAGGCTTTTTCGGATGCAGAATGAGCATTTTGTATCTTCTGTTCTTTAATAGTTTGCATACTGATATTAGAGTTTACAGCAATTACAAGCGCGCTACTATCAGCCTGCGTTGTGGGTAAATCGGTAATATATTCAAACCCAGCCAAGGTGGTTGGTATGACTACTTCGGGGGGGGGCATATAAATACCATTCGTAGCATATACGGCGTTAAAAGGGCGTAATTTTTGGGCAATATCAAGTGGATTAGTATCTTCTATCAATAGGATATTATGTAACATAGAGTTTCTGATTGCTTAGTATTTTGTGTCTGGGAGATTATTGCTAATTTAGCAGAAGTAGCTCGAAGACGCAATAAAAAGCTATTTTTTTAAACTTATTTTGCGAGAATAAAAAGAAGGTCATTTTGGAATTTAAAAAATGATGCTCAAAAAGTTCGAGCGCTGCAATCTGGTGGAGAGAGAGGGATTCGAACCCTCGATACGCTTTGACACGTATACACACTTTCCAGGCGTGCTCCTTCAGCCACTCGGACATCTCTCCAGTAAACGCGGCCATGATACCTGGTTTTTAGCATAAGGGAAAGACGGGCGTTAATATTATGTTCCTTTTTTAACTCATTGTTTGTTTTCAGCAAACCAACTTTCTAAAATTAGGGCCGCAGCCATACTATCAATGGATTGTGGAGTGCGCTTCTTTTTGCGACCTGTGGCAGGATACAGCTCTTGTCTTAATAGCTTGGCGGTACGAGTAGTGAGGTGTTCATCCATAATAAACACGGGAATAGGACTGACAGCTTTTAGGCGCTCTACGAAGTTTATTACGGTTTGGGTGATGCCGACAGTTTCTTTTTGGGCACCATAGGGCATGCCGACGATACAGGCTTTGGCTTCCCATTGCTTAAAGAGTGCAAGTAACGGCTGCAGGTTGTCTAGTTGGGCCGTGGGGATTTGGGCCAGTGGCTGCGTGGTGCAGGTGAGGCTTTGCCCAACGGCTACTCCGACTTTTTTGGTCCCATAATCCAGGGCGATATAATAACCCTGTTCAAGCATGTCCGATGCTATCAGATATGCGATCTAAATCGATCCCTAAGTGCTTGGCAGCATAGTGCCAGCGTTCTTGGTGGGGAATATTAAATAATAAGGCAGCATCCATAGCCCCAAAGAGCCAAGCGTTATTTGCGAGTTCTTTTTCTAACTGCCCGGCACCCCAGCCTGCACACCCTAAGGCGACAAGATAGTGTTTGGGGCCGTGTTGTTGTGCAATCGCTTCTAGTAGGTCTTTAGAGGTGGTTAGATAGACTTCTTCTGCAATCGCAATACTACGTTGCCAGTCCCCACCTTTTTCATGCAAAACAAAACCACGTTCAGGAAACACCGGCCCCCCTTGATAGAGGTGAGTAGTGGGTAGCTCAGCCGTTGGTGTAATATTTAATCCTTCAAAGAGCTGATGCAGGTTAGCAGACATAGGCTGATTGATGACAATACCCATTGCGCCCTCTGCAGTATGCTCGCAGAGTAATGTCACTGTTTTTGAAAAAATAGGATCATGCAAGCTGGGCATCGCAATAAGTACTTGGCCTTTTAATGACGTATGTTCTGACATAAGTTTTACCTGCTAACTAATATTTATATTGTACCGTTATTTTAGCCAAAGCCTAGCGAAACTTGTTGTTCAGCACTATTTTAGTAATAAGAGCAACTTATTTTTATTGAGAGATGACCTCATGCCAGATGCCAAACAATGGTGGGTGGTCTGTAGCTTAGGAGAGCAAAGACGTGTGCTTCCTCTGCGGTGGTTTTATCAATATACGCAAGTGATAAATTATGTCAGAGTACCCAAGAGTCCGCCTGCATTACGGGGGATAACATTTGTGTCAGGTCAGTTGGTGTGGTTGATCGATTGGGACCCAGGGCAGGTGGTGCGCCTGCCTTTTGAAGTTTGGTTACAACAAACACCAACGGGGGTGTTGGGGTGGATATTGCCCGCATCCTGTAAGATTCAGTATGAATCAGAGTGCAATTTTGCAAGTCATGAGGTAGTGAAAAATTTATGTATTTAAATACACAAACGGAATTACAAAATAGTATTACGATGTCTGAAAAGAATTTTCGTATTTTTTGGATAGGATTTGCAGGGGCTATTGTTGTTAGTATTCTATTGGGCGCATTGGAGTTTTGTTTGCAAGCCTATCGTTATAATACCCGTGATATGTTGTTAGATTTACAAAACAAAACACAAATGTTGTTGCAAAAAAATACAGATCAGCCACATGTCAATATTGATGCAGAATATCAAGCATTTAAGGCATTAAGTATTAAATTATCTCAATCAACTAGGTTGACGTGGTTTCCGATACAAGAGCGGGAAGTGTGGGTTCAGAAAATGGTAGAATTTGATAATCGGTGGCATGCTTTTGATAGCGAACGAACCCAGCTGGGTCAAGCTAAACCACAATGGATCGCTTTAGAAACACATATGAGTGCCTTGCAAAAAGGATTACAGACGCTTGTTGCAGTGGTAGAGCAAGCTCCTGAAGCTTTAACAGAAGGGACGCCTGCTAATGTGTTGGTTAAACAATTAAAAAATGTCTCTCAGGGCATTAAAAATACTTTAATGTATAGTGCGCAACAGAACAATATTATTCCAGATTTAGTGAAAAATTTACAAAAAATTATAGAACAAACAAAAGCATTACAACTCCGTGGGAGTAATATTGATGAATTGAGTGCTGCTATGCTTGCAGTGCAAGAAGGTGCGGATTTTTTAGCTGCAAATCAAGCGATGATTTTAAGTTTAGCTAAATCTTTACAGAATCTTTTTTTCCTGCATCAAAATATGATGGAAAGTTTGATGGTTTTGATTGCGCAGTATCCAGAATCTTTTCCGTCTTCTGATTTTTTAATCAGTGTTCTTTTGTTGTCTTGTGTGCTTTCTATGGTTTTATTTAGTGTGTTAACGGTGCAACAGCGTAGAATTAGAGGTATGCGTGCAGAATGGTTAGATAGACTCGGTGAAGATCAACGACGGGGAATGCGACGTTTAATTGAAGAGCTTAAAAAAATTTCTCAAGGCAGATTAGAGCATACTCTGGTTGTTAATGACAGTAGCACTAGTGCTTTAGTGGAAGCAATGAATACGAGTTTAAGTGCAGTACGATTACCGTTACAGCAATTGATGCAAGTATTATCTCCGTGTACGGAGCATGTGTATAATCTACGGTTACAATTAGACAATTTAAGACAGTTGTTAGATTTCTGTTATACAAAGATGGTTGTTTTACAAAAGTGGGATGTAAGTTTGCCTGCTGATGTGAGTGGTAACATGGATGCTGTTATGTCGGTATACAAAAAACAACAACAGGTGTTAGGTGGAGTGCATCAAACTATTGGTCAGTTTGGATTGCATAAAACACTGGTATTGCAACAGATTGCAGAAGGATTACAGCAGGTGCATACTTATGATGCGCAAATGCAGGCTTTGCAAAATCATTCTTTCGGTTTGCATCAGGTTTTAGAAAAGGTGAGGATTACCGTGTTAAATACCGCGATACAAGCTACGTTGCTAGAATCGCAAGGTAAAGGGGTTTCTATTTTATTAGAAGAGCTCCAAAAAATGGTGATTGATTTAGAGTTCTTAGATCGACAGATTCAAATGGGATTACAGAATCTCCAGGGGAGCAGTAAAAATTTTATGTCTGTAGTCATGCAGGTAGAACAAAAAATAGAACAAGAAAAACAGTGGGCTGAAAAACTACAAAAACAATTAGAAGAAACTGGAAAATTGATGCACCAAAGTAGTCAGTGGTTAGAAAAAAACCATAAGACTTTATTAAATATTGAGCAAGTGAATCAAAATCATCATAAGTTGATTCAAGAGGAGGCAGTAAATTTAGAGCGGGCATTACAACAGTCCAAAGAGTCTTTGCAAAAATTGGGAGCTTTTTCACAAATTTTGGTACAAATTACACAAATTGTGGAGCCGGTGCGTCCGTGGCAGGCACAGGAGGAGGTATGGAAAAAACCACCGAATTAGTGCTTTTTCAGGCTGAGGGGGCATGGTTTGGGGTTCCAACGATGCCAGGATTACAAATTGGTTCTCAAGAACCGGATGTTGCCTGTGATTTTTATACTTTATTTACACCTGCACTGCCGGTCCCTCATTCTCAAGAGTGTATTATTTTGCCTCACCGTGAACAGAAATATGGTTTGTGGGTGGCTAAGGTGATTAAAATACAACATAAAACGGTGACAGCGATGATGACTCCGATGGTGGGGGTTCCGATTATTGGTTATACCTTTGAGGGGGCAGATCCCTGCCTGGTTTTAGATTTTTGGGAGTTGTTTGCTTAACAGAGCCCTTGATGATGTAAGATTAAGGTCGCAAGTACGATTCCTGCCGTTTCTGTACGTAGAATACGTGCTCCCAGCGATACGGGGGTGAGTTGTGCATCCGTCAGTTGTATTACTTCAGTATCACTAAGACCGCCTTCTGGGCCGATTAAAAAACGTACTCCCGTGCCTTGTGGGATGGTGGGGGCAAAGGTGTGCGTAGTCAGGCTAGCAAAATAGGATTGACCAGTGAAGGGTGTTTGGATCCAGTGTTCTAATTTTGAGATCACCACTAACTCAGGCAATTGGGCACGTCCACATTGTGCGGCACTATGCGCAATAATTTTTTGCCAATGGTTAATTTTTTTATCACTATCAAAATTTTTAATTTTAGCTTTTTGGGTTTTTACTAAAACAATTTTTTGAGCACCCATCTCTGTGGCTTTTTGTACGACCCAATCCATTTTTTCAAACTGACACCAGCCTTGAGCCCATTCTAGGTAGCCGGGGAGTTCTGCGGTATTGGGTTGATGGGTTGTCACTTCCAGTATGCAAGGTTTCAAACTTATTACTTTACTGAGATATTCTCCCCCTTTACCATTAAAGAGAATGACAGATTCCCCCGGCATTAAGCGTAACACTGTTGTAATATGATGTGCTTGGGTGGCCTCTAAGGGGAGGTTTTGTCCTACATTTAAGGGCAGTGGTACAAAAAGACGGGGAATAGCCATAAATCAGCGCTGCAAAATAGACTAACCCCATAGTATAATGAGGCCATTGAGAATTGCAATAAATTTAGTCAACTATCCATTTAAGGAGTCGGCGTGATCTCTCGTCAAATGCAGGCGCATGCTTTAAGAGTATTGAGTATGGATGCGGTGCAGGCCGCTAATTCTGGGCATCCAGGGGCGCCTTTAGGGATGGCTGATTTTGCTCAAGTATTATGGGGTGAAGTTTTAAAACATAATCCTAAAAATCCACAGTGGTCTAATCGTGATCGTTTTGTGTTATCCAATGGTCATGCCAGTATGTTGCTCTATGCATTATTATATTTAACAGGGTATGACCTCAGCATTACAGATTTGAAAGCCTTTAGGCAATTACATTCCAAAACACCAGGACATCCAGAGTATGGCATCACACCAGGGGTAGAAGCGACTACCGGGCCTTTAGGGCAAGGGTTTGCGAATGCGGTGGGATTTGCGTTAGCAGAAACGCATATGGCAGCACGATTCAATCAGCCAGAGTTTAAGATTGTAGATCATTATACGTATGTGTTTATGGGCGATGGTTGTTTAATGGAAGGGGTGACGCATGAAGCTGCTTCTTTTGCAGGGACACAACAATTAGGGAAATTGATTGCTTTTTGGGATGATAACGGCATTTCTATTGATGGCAGTACACAAGGGTGGTTTACGGAAGATGTCGCGTTACGGTTTCAAGCCTATGGTTGGCAGGTGCAATCCGTAGATGGTCATGATCCGGTTGCAATTGCAGCAGCAATACAAGCCGCTAAGGCAGATATTACAAGACCTAGTTTAATTGCTTGTAAAACAATTATTGGATTTGGTGCACCTACTTTGCAAGGGAGTGAAAAATGTCACGGTGCTCCCTTAGGGCAGGTAGAAATTGAAAAAGCGCGTGCGGTTTTTAATTGGCCTTATGCGCCTTTTGATATTCCAGAAGAGGTCAAAACGGCATGGTCTGCGATTGATAAAGGGCATGCAGTTAACGCGGCATGGGATACTTTATTTAAGGCGTATGCAAAAGCGTATCCTACTTTGGCAGCAGAATTTATAGAACGCCAGCAAGGGTTGTTACCTAAAGCGGTTGTATCAGAGTTTGAGGATTGGATTGCGACGTTAGCTGTGAAACCGACGAAAATGGCTACTCGGAAGGCCTCCTTAGTGTGTTTGAATTTTTTAGGCCCACGAGTACCTGTATTGTTGGGAGGATCTGCAGATCTGACACATTCTAATTTAACCTTATTTGACGGCGCCAAAGGATTGACACCTTTGGATCGTACAGGTCAATATATTTCTTATGGTGTGCGTGAATTTGGCATGTCAGCTATTGCTAATGGCTTGGCATTATATGGCGGTATTATTCCTTATGTGGGGACTTTTTTAACTTTTATCGATTATGCGCGTAATGCGGTACGTTTGGCCGCATTGATGCGGGTGCGCACCATTTTTGTTTTAACGCATGATTCTATAGGTTTGGGTGAAGATGGTCCGACACATCAACCTATTGAGCATTTACCAGGCTTAAGGGCCATGCCAGGATTACAGGTCTGGCGTCCTGCGGACGTCGTAGAAACCGCATTGGCATGGTGGTCTGCGTTGCAGTATCAAGGACCAACCTGCTTGATTTTATCGCGGCAAGATATTCCAGTATGTATGTCACAAGCCTCACGCTTAGAGCGTAGTAAAGGGGCCTATATTGTGTGGGAGAGTGCTCCTGAGGTGAGAATGGTCTTGATCGCGACAGGGTCTGAATTACCTTTAGCCTTACAAGTGGCGGAGCGTTTGGCTTCTACAGTTGCAGTACGGGTGGTCTCTATGCCGTGCATGGAAGTATTTAGCCAACAAACCAAAGAGTATCAAGATCAGGTATTGCCGTTACATACAGTTCGAGTCGCAATAGAAGCGGCCGCCAGTATGAGTTGGTATCGTTGGACAGGTTTAGAAGGCTTAGTTGTGGGGGTCGATCGTTTTGGAGAATCTGCGCCTGGGCCTGAAGTCTATGCGGCATTAGATTTTACAGAAGAGGCAATTTATCAAAAAATTTGTACACATTTTAAAATAAACAAGGGGTAACAAAGATGGCATTAAGAGTTGGAATTAATGGGTATGGACGTATAGGCCGTAATATTTTAAGAGCGTTGTATGAAATGAATCGTCGCGAAGAGATTCAGGTGGTGGCTATTAATGATTTGAGTGATCCTCAAATGAATGCACATTTAACGCGTTATGACAGCACGCATGGACCTTTTAAAGTTCCTGTAACTGTGGCAGAAAAGAAATTCATTATTAACGGTGATGAAATTGCTTTGTTTGCTTCCAGAGACCCAAAAGAAATTCCTTGGGGTGAGGCAGGTGTCGATATCGTTTTGGAATGTACGGGACACTTTACTACCAAAGAAAAAGCGGGATTGCATTTAGCATCTGGTGCTAAAAAAGTATTGATTTCAGCCCCTGCTAGTGATGCAGTTGATGCAACTATTGTTTATGGTGTTAATCATCAGACCTTAAAAGCTAGCGATACTATTGTTTCTAATGCTTCTTGTACCACCAATTGTTTAGCCCCTTTAGTACAACCTTTGCAAACTACCCCTGGAATTATTAATGGATTGATGACAACTGTCCATGCTTATACGAATGATCAGGTATTGGTTGATTCCTCCCACAGTGATTTACGTAGAGCGCGAGCAGCAGCACATTCTTTGATTCCGACCAAAACGGGCGCTGCACAAGCAGTAGGCTTAGTCTTGCCGGCTTTAAATGGCAAATTAGATGGGTTGGCAGTCCGGGTCCCGACTTTGAATGTTTCTTTAGTAGATTTGACTTTTACAGCAGCAAAAGCGACGTCAGTCAAAGAAATTAACGCCTTATTACAAGCAGCAGCCTCTCACGGGCCATTGAAAGATATTTTGGTTTACAATGATGCACCATTGGTATCTATAGATTTTAATCATCATCCTGCTTCTTGTGTTTTTGATGCAACACAAACTCGAGTGATTGATGGTACTTTAGTCAAGGTGATGGCCTGGTATGATAATGAGTGGGGTTTTTCTAATCGTATGATTGATGTTGCCTTAGCGATGCAGGCGGCGCAATAATGCTGACGTTAAAAGAGATTGATGTTCGGCATAAACGTGTGTTAGTGCGTGCAGATTATAATGTGCCCATGCAAGACGGGCACATTACTTCCCCTACACGCATTCTAGAGAGTTTGCCCACTTTAAAATATCTGATTTCGCAAGGGGCACACGTCATCGTGATGTCTCATTTAGGACGTCCTCAACCAGGGCTTTGGGATGCACAGTATTCATTGGCACCGATTGCGGCTTATGTTGCAGAACATTTAGGACAAGCAGTTCCTGTAGTGCGTAATTGGAGAGACGGGGTATCTGTTGCAGCGGGAGCGGTGGTATTTTTAGAAAATATTCGCTTTGAGATAGGGGAAGAAAGTAATGATGCGATGTTGGGGCAGGCATTGGCTGCATTAGCAGATGTGTTTGTACTAGATGCATTTTCTATTGCACATCGTGCACAAGCTTCAGTTTGTGCAGTGGCAACTTATGCTGCGCGTGCGTGTGCTGGCCCCTTATTAATGCAAGAAATTCATGCGCTGAACCATGCCTTAGAATATCAAGATTCCCCTAGAGTAGCGATTGTCGGCGGCTCTAAAGTATCTACAAAATTGGCAGTTTTAGAAAATGTATTGATGCGTGTTGATCAATTAATTGTGGGAGGCGGTATTGCCAATACTTTTTTGGCTGCCCAAGGATATCCGGTGGGGGCTTCCTTATATGAGCCAAGCATGGTTTCTATAGCCCAAGATTTATTAGCCAAAGCCGCTGCTGCCAATAAGCAAATTATTGTGCCAGTAGATGTACGAGTGGCAACTGAATTAACTCAGACGGCTGTTGCCAATGTAAAAATGATTACAGAGGTAGGAGCAGAAGATAAAATTTTTGATGTAGGGCCAAAAACAGAAGCTTTAATTGCTGAATGTATCCTGCGTGCAAAAACTATTTTGTGGAATGGACCATTAGGAGCATTTGAATTTACGCCGTTTAGTTATGCTACTAAGCGCATGATTCAAGCATTAGGAAACACACAAGCTTTTACGGTTGCAGGCGGTGGCGATACCGTTGCCGCTTTAGAAACCTTAGGGCCGGGTGTTAAACTCTCTTATGTTAGCCTTTCCGGAGGCGCGTTTTTAGAGTATATAGAAGGAAAAGTTTTACCAGCATTAGCCGCTTTAGCTGCGGGTGCGGTACATAATCAAGGATGATATAATATGGCACATGCCGTTCGACGACGCACGAAAATTATTGCTACGCTAGGACCTGCGTGTGATACTGATGATAAACTACAAACTTTGTTTGAAAAAGGTGTAGATCTGGTGCGGCTGAATTTTTCACATGGAACAGTTGATTCTCATATTGTGCGTGTCCATCAAGTGAGAAAAGTTTCAGAGAAAATAGGCAAAAAAGTTGGGATTATTGCAGATCTGCAAGGTCCAAAAATTCGTATTCAAGGGTTTAAGCAAGCAAGCGTGGATTTGGTATTGGGACAAACCTTTACCTTGGATTTGCGTTTAGATAAACATGCAGGAACGGCTAGTGCTGTTGGATTAGATTTTCCTCCTTTAATACATCAAGTATATCCAGGAGATGAGTTATGGTTAGAAGATGGTAAAATTCGCTTGCAGGTGAAAAAACTGGAAGATCATGCGGTGATTTGTACTGTGGTGCAAGCCGGCACTTTAGGCAGTTTTAAAGGGTTGAATCGTAAAGGAGGCGGGCTAGCCGCGCCGGCTTTTACCTCCAAAGATCAAAAAGATTTAGCTGCAATTGCGACGGTTGGTGTAGATTATATTGCTTTATCTTTTGTAGGCTCAGCACAGGATGTAATTGACTTACGTAAAGCTTTAGAACAGCTGCAGTGTACTGCTAAAATTATTTCAAAAATTGAACGACGAGAATCTATCGCTTTATTACGTTCTATTGTCGAAGTTTCAGATGCAGTAATGGTGGCGAGGGGGGACTTAGGGGTAGAATTAGGGTTTGCAAATTTACCTGGGGCACAAAAAAGAATTATTCAAATGGCGCGTAAACATGATAAAGCGGCAATTGTTGCAACCCAAATGATGGAGTCTATGATTACGCAGCCTATTCCCACTCGTGCTGAGGTCTCTGATGTCGCCAATGCTGTTTTAGATGGTACGGATGCAGTCATGTTGTCTGCTGAATCTGCTACGGGTGCTTATCCGAGTGAAACGGTTGCTGCCTTGCATGATATTTGTTTAGCGGCAGAATCTTCTATTGTAGCAGATGGAGGCATTCCTGCAAAAGCACGTTGTCAGAGGTGGGATGAGGCGATTGCCTTAGCGACCATGTTTACTGCACATCATGTGAATATTCAGGCGATTTTGGCTTTAACTGAGTCAGGAGCTACGCCTTTATGGATGTCGCGGGTGGATTCGCATATTCCTATTTTTGGTTTAAGTCCGCATGATCATACGTGTGGACGGATGACTTTATATCGTGGCGTCTATCCTATGGAATTTGCTATTAATATGCATACTGCTTTTGAAGTGGTACGTGAAGCGATTCGGTTTTTAGTCAAGCAGGGTGCTTTAAAAATGCAAGATAAGGTCATCGTGACCAAAGGGGATATTTTGGGGACCTTTGGGGGAACCAATGGTATGAAAATTGTAACAGTGACACAACAAGAACACGGAGTTTAAAATGTCTTTAATTACTTTACGACAATTGTTAGATCATGCGGCTGAGCATACCTATGGGGTGCCAGCTTTTAATGTGAATAACTTAGAACAAATGCGGGCGATAATGGAAGCTGCAGATGTGACCAATAGTCCTGTGATTGTGCAAGCTTCAGCAGGTGCGCGTGCATATGCGGGAGCGCCATTTTTGCGTGCTTTAATTGTTGCTGCTATGGAAGAGTTTCCACATATTCCTGTTTGTATGCATCAAGATCATGGGGCTTCACCCGCGGTGTGTTTAAGATCTATACAATTAGGATTTTCATCAGTAATGATGGATGGTTCTTTGAAAGAAGATATGAAAACTCCTGCTGATTATGAGTACAATGTTACTGTAACCAAAAAAGTGGTAGAACTGGCACATGCTTGTGGGGTTTCTGTTGAAGGTGAGTTGGGATGTTTAGGCTCTTTAGAAACGCAAATGGCGGCTGAGGAAGATGGTTCTGGGGCGGCTGGCAAGTTATCCAGAGAAATGCTTTTGACAGATCCTGAAGAAGCTGCACGCTTTGTAGCAGATACGAAGGTAGATGCTTTGGCTATTGCTATTGGAACTAGTCATGGTGCCTATAAATTTAAACGTCCTCCTACTGGAGAAGTCTTAGCGATTGAGCGTATTAAAGAAATTCATAGTCGTATTCCCAATACCCATTTAGTCATGCATGGTTCCTCTTCTGTACCACAAGAATGGTTAGCTATTATTAATCAATATGGCGGAAAGATTGCTGAGACTTATGGTGTGCCTGTGTCTGAAATTCAAGAAGGGATACGTCATGGGGTTCGTAAAATCAATATTGATACAGATTTACGTTTAGCTTCAACGGGTGCGATTAGACAATATATGGCAGCACATCCTGGAGAGTTCGATCCACGAAAGTATTTGAAAGAAACTGTAACGGCGATGAAGAAAATTTGTATTGATCGCTATGAAGCTTTTGGAACTGCAGGGCGTGCAGCGCAATTGAAGCCTTTATCCTTAGAAGCTATGTCCGCTCGGTACCGGGGCGCGTGAAGACGAAGCGTCTCCGGTGAGTGAACTGTTGCTTTCAGATGGCGGGGCTAGTGCTTCAGCAGTAGCCTGCCGTTCTTGTTCTCTTTTGATGAGGAAGGCATATCCTATTTCTTGTGCAGTCGGATCCTCTACAACGCGAGCGGCGATGTACGGTGTTATAGGATCTGGTTTATATTGTCGTTCAGGCATATTATGATAGGCCTGCCATGTTAGATAGCCTGCAAAACAAACGCCCATAGCAATAAAAGACCAGGGGCTCAAGGCCCAAATGAGGTGTAGGATTCCTGTAATAATTTTTAAACAGAAGCTTCCTATCGTTACAAGATAAGGAAAAACTGAAGGGTTAAAAGCAACTAGACCTGTTAATAACAGATGCAAAGGTTCAACCCCTTGAAATATAGGGCGTACATGTCGATGCCAAGGTGGGACATCTTCAGAGTAAGTGAGAGGATTGAACATGATAGCCTTTCAAATTGTATTGTTTATTATTAAGCGTAGTGCATACTGTATAGATTACCAAGTATCTATATAATTATGATTTTTTACTTTCCAGTGGTGCATTGTAAAAATACTTGATTAGGGCCGGCGGTCGTAGTGTCACAGTTAATACTTGCGCCGATTAGCGTATGCGCAAGCCCGCTATTGTTTCCATTAATAGTGTCAAGGGTAATCCCTATTTCTTGTAAGAAACTGGCAGGGGTTGTGACTGGAAGATTCGTGGTGATGGGGGGGGCAAAATTAGCAGGAATAGTGGTGGAAAGAATAGTCGGATTATACATGTTAGTAGGTGCTGGGGGTAATGCAAAACTAAATATAGTTTTAGTGAGTAAATCGACATGAGGTGTACTTTGTACAATTGTAGTTTGAGCAGGGGAGATGATAGCTTGTACGAGTTGATCAATTAAACTCTTTATAAGTGAGATCACATTACTAACAACAGGTGTTGGCGGAGTAGAGACTATAACCGGTGGTGTTGTGGGTGGTGTAGGCGGTAGCGTAGGTGGGCTTACAAATTCTAGTAATTTTAAAAGTCCCAAATTGGTTGCAAAGCTAGCATTTGAAAAGTTGCTGGTGTTAAAAAGATTATTAGGGGAGTCTATGGTTAAAGTTCCACCTAATGTCGTGAGTACAATTCCAGAATTAAAGTCACCATTAAAGATAAGGTGTAATTGTGGCAGGGTGATTGAGGTATTTGTGGGTAAGGTAGTCCCGGTCATATTGAGAATAAAATTAGTGGCAAGATCTGAAGTCTCGCCATTAATCCACCGTAAATTGCTGGTTCCTGTATACCCTGCAAAAGGTTGCGTAGATGCTGTAAATCCATCTGGTGTTGTGAAGCCATTGATAGCGGTGATTTGATATTGTGCCGTATTATACATCGTATTGAATAAATTGAGTGGCTCAAAATACAGGGTATTTCCAGTGGATGCACTGCTGGGACCTGCTAAACTGATAGATTTCAAGGAGATAGAACCGTTCGCTTTTAAATAGAGCACAGAATCATCTTGATTAAAAACAAAATCTAAATTACTTGCATTCCATGTTTTGGCAATTAAATGATTTCCTGTGCCATCATCATCAATCCAGAGTTTTCCAGTTCCGGTTAAGTTTAAATTTTCAATCCGAATATCATTGATGCTTGCGCCATCATTTCCAAAACGTATATTGGTCGCTGAACTGGTTAAGGTAGGATGTAAAGCACTAGAGATAATGTTGTCAAAAGTATAGCCATAATAGTCATTTAAGCCTGGAATTTGGTTGCTATTGTTATAACGATTTGTTTGCATTTGAAAAGACACAGTATTAGCATATAACACGCTGGGTTGAGATTCACTATAAACTGTATCTCCACCACTGGCTTTCATGCCTTTTGCCCAAGTGCCATCTATAAATAAGCCGACTCCTGTGCTTCCATCAATTCTAAAGGCTTGCGCAGTGGTGCCGTTATACATAATTCTAGAGAAATTAGGAATAGTAGAAATAAAGGCACCAGATCTGGTGAGTAAGGTTTGACCGTCTAAATCATTGAGCACAGTAGTGTTGGACAGGTCCATTACGGTAACGGTTGAAAAAACTATAGGATAAGGAACGGCATAGGTGCTGGCACCGGTTCCATTACTCGTGATAACTGAACTGAAACTTAGCCCGAGTGCCCCTGGGTTATCTAAATCGCTACTTTTAGAAACACCGCCCCAAAAGGTGCTTAAATCTACTAAATTATTGCCATTGCTAGGCGTAAGATTTAATCTCACATCGTCATAATAGAGATTAGTAGAATCACGTGCATAACTCCCGCTCCCGACAATTGTTCCTCGGTACCAAGTATTGTTTGCAGCATTTCCGGTTTGTTGTGCGGTGGTTGCAACAATCCCACGATCTGCAAATTGGAAGCTAAGAATATCAGCAGAGCCTGCAACCCCCCCTAAAAATACATAGCCAGCATCCGTATCAGGGAGATTTAAAATGAGATTACCATAATTGGCAAACCCATCTACGGGCGTGAAATAGTTAGTGTGCATGAAGCCGACAATACCACCAATAGAGGCTGCATAGTTATTAGGATCTACAAATCCTCTATTTAAAGTAACGTCTCCAAAATTAACAACATTTGCAAGTCTGGAATAATTGTTAGTCGTAAAGTATCCAACAATTCCGCCTAATCCATCTTCGCCACTAATGTTTCCAAAATTGACACCCGTTACAGTCGTAGAGTTATTGTAACTAAAGTATCCTATGATTCCTCCGATATTTATAGTGTTAATGCCACTGATATTTCCAGTATTCAGAGAATTGTTGAGATCTGTATCTATATCAAAACCGATGATGCCGCCAAGTCCTTGAGAATTTGAATAATCTGTTTGTGTGTTGTCGGTGTTGTTATGAAGAATGTTACCAGCGTTTGTGACATTGTCTACATAGCTATTAATGGCATAACCAATAATACCCCCTACATGGCCGTCTAGATTAGCACTCCCATTTGTTTCAATACTGATGTTTCCATAATTATTATTAAATCTGACAGACCCATTGTTTACGTATCCTAGAATTCCACCTACATTTAGCGTTGTATCGGTTCCTAAAACACGTGTTATATTTCCAAAATTAGTAGAATATTGTAAGTTTCCTCCTAGAAGTTCACCGACCAGACCACCAATATTAGTTCCAAAAGTATCAGTTTTGATGTTAATAGTTCCGAAATTTCTCAAGTTGTAGAGGGAATATGATTTTTCTGCAGACCCTATAATTCCACCTACATATTGTTCTCCAGTTATATTTGCTAAATTATCAACGCGATCTAGATTAACCGTGGCTCCCACTGATTGAATAATAGCTCCAATGACACCGCCCACATAATTTTTTGCAGAAATCAGCACATTACTAATCGTGTCTTGAATGTAGAAGTTGTCAAAAGCAACATAGTTTGCTGATCCAAAGACGCCACCTACATAATTACTGCCATCTCCACCATTGAGTGTGTCTGTAATGCTACCTTGAACAGTAATGTTGCTTAACAAAGTAGTACTAGAGGTGGTTTGACCAGCAACAAGACCAACATGTTG
This sequence comes from uncultured Francisellaceae bacterium, assembly GCA_964524705.1. Classification (GTDB taxonomy): domain Bacteria; phylum Pseudomonadota; class Gammaproteobacteria; order Berkiellales; family Berkiellaceae; genus CAZGDB01. Next base: position 60,180 of record CAZGDB010000002.1, on the reverse strand, counting down.
CACTACTCCTCCGGGTAGGCTATTAATATTAATGCTTGCATTGGTGATATTAATATTGTTGAGTATAGTGGTGTAACTGCCTATAGGGCTTGTTCCGGTCATCAGGCCGGCTAGTATTCCAAAGTTTTGTAAACTGGCATCTCCTGTGATATCTAATTGTATGTTGTCTAAAGTTAAATTTTGCATCTCTACATAATCTAAAACTCTAAATAAACCTATATTGCTCAGGCTTATTCCTGAAGGAGCGTTAGTGTAGACTCCATTGGAAATCGTTTTAAAATTTCCATCGATCTTTCCTGAGAATAATTCAATAGGCGTAGACCATGCAGTAATATTACGGGTTAAGAAAATATTATGGTTAACAGCTCCTGAATTAGTGTCCTGCATAAATTTTTCGCCGTCTGCGGTGCTAGATATGAGTTCCCAGCGTGTGACTGAGGTTCCGGCATGATCTTCATCCCCTGAGTAAATAAAATCATTAAAAAATGTATTGCTTAAAGTATAATCTAAAACTCCTGAACCATTGTTACTATAAGGCCTATAATAGAGGTTGACTTGTCCTGCGCCATCTAAATGAAGCCCACTATCTCCGATAATTGTTCCTTGTCCTGCAGTATCTTGAGTGGTTCCTGTGCTGTCAGCTCGTAGGTTAAGCGTTGCACCAAGTGATGTTGTTATTTTAGAACCGGCGGTGAAAATAATATTGTTAAAGGCATTTAAACTTAAAGTGTTCCCTCCACTATTGGGGACAGTGAGTACTGCACTGATAAAAATATTACCGTTTCCTGTTCCAGTAGTTGCCGTTTCAATACTTACATTAGTGTTGTTGAGGTTATTCATGATGGTGTCTGCAACTGTTTGATCTAGAGTGTAATCAGGTGGATCTAATAACCATTGTCCTGTATGACCCTGTATTGCGGAAGTGTCTATAGAAGCACCGGCAATATTCAGTACTCCATAACTGGATGTTTCAATAAAACCACCATTGCCTGCAATAGATCCGCCGCGTGCTAAGATGCTGCCAGAAACTATTGTTTCTTTTTCAGAAAAAACAATAGCCTCACCACCATCGTTATTTTGTTGTCCTGACACATTAATGGTGCCACCAATATGGATAATAGCACCATGTATCGATACATTTTTTGAAGTGAGTTGTCCGTCTACATTGATATAGCCCGTACCATGATGCGTAAAGGTGGGATCTAATAATTGTGTATGGATGAGTAATAATCCATTACCATACACATCACTATATAAACCAATTTTTCCACCTGCTGTCATATGTCCGCTAATGTCGACTAAGGGAGCAGCGAACGTAATATTTCCGCTGGAATTAATAATTCCTTGATGAGTGATGGAGCCCCCATTTTCTGTGCTGGCAAGTAATCCTGCAACATCTACGCGGCTGTTTGGCCCAAATAAGATTCCAGTAGGGTTTATTAAATATAATTGCCCATTAGAAGAGAGTTGCCCTAAAATTTGTGAGACATTCCCTCCCACGACTCTGTTTAAAGTAATAGAACTTGCATCAGGGACTGTAAAAGCAGTATGTTCGCCAGGCCCCACACTAAAATTTTGCCACTCTATAGCGGCATTTTGTGTGGATTGATTAATATTGGTATTGGCACCTTGATATTGAATCGTCGCTTGCCCTTGTGTGACATTACCTCCTGTAGGTTCCCCACGGATAGTTACGGGAATGGTTAATGCACTTAAAGATAAAAATGCGGCAGTTAACAACCGTCGTGAGGTAGCTTGATGACGTGACCAGACATTTTTTTGTATTAAATACACCTTTTAGCATTCCTTATATAATCACACGGAGCCCCTTTCGATTAGAGGGGGAATTCATAGAATAGTTGCATTTTTTATAGGGTTTTAGTGAAAAAAAAAAGGTAGATAACTTATTCATGGGGTGCAATGAATGTGCTTAAGAGCGTTTATGTTGGAATTAGAGTCTAATATAAACAGATAAATAAGTGTATGAGCGCGCTTTGGCGAAAAAGATTATCAGTATTAAGGGGACTGTCCTTTTAGTGACGGGACCTCGGCAAGTAGGAACAACGACGCTTTTGGAGATGTGAGCAGATCTAAAACGTTGTTATGTTACGCTGGATGATTTAAAGGCACGGTCTTTAGTACAGAAAAATCCAGGATTGTTTATGAAAATTTATTCTGCTCCCTGGTGATTAATGAAATTCAGTATGCACCAGAATTATTGCGATATATTAAAATACAAGTAGATTGTACCAAGCAAAAGTTTGGATTGATGGATGGAATCACAGAAAGTCTTGCGGAGCGTGTAGTTATTTAAGACTACATCTGAGTGGGTTCCAGGTGCTAACGCTTATACAGGGCCTGTGAAATCGTTGCTGGATGTTTATCATAATGGGGGTTCCCTGCATTTATATTATTATCGTGATACAGCTCACAATCAAGTCGATTTAATTATAGAAGCAGGGGATACTTTATATCCAGTGGAATTTAAAAAAACAGTGACCCTTTCTAAAACCGCAGCTAAAGATTTTCATTTATTAGAGAAATTAGGAAACAAGATAGGGCCAGGAGCTGTTATACCATTGTCACGGGAAGTAATAGGGCTTTCTGTAGGGTATCTTTAACTATAAAGAGGCAGGTCAAAAGCGTTGACGATGTAGGTGTTTATTGATTTCTTCGCCAATACATTCAATAATTTTTGGATAGTACGCATCAAAAAAAATCTTAAAATTAGCATGTTCGGTATAGAGTGCTATTAATCTTATATAAGCTTCTTTGGTGCGGGTATAAAATATTTGCTGTAGTCGCAGTAATTGCACGTCTTCATAATAGCGATAGTGATTGGTATGGATAGGCATGCTTTAGTAATCTGATGGCATTATACCAGTGCAGTGTGCGTATACTGATACCGGGAATTTTTGATAATTTTTTTACCGGATACGCTTGAGGGTTAAGAGGAAATTTGATCATATCTTGTATCAAAGTGTCACTGAATATTAACTGGCGCCCGTATGTTCCCAGCGGTAATTTTTTTGATTGTGATATAAAACCAGCTCAAAAGGGGCCCAGTATTCACTATCTACACAGCTAACTTTCACCATTACTTTCCATAAGGTATATTCTTGGTTATATGTTGGTAAAATAGTTTGACCTGTATAATAGCCTGGCCCATGGAGTGCTAAGTTAAGATGGTGAGCTTCTAATGTTTTATCAGCGTTAGAAAACTGAATTTCAACATTGCTGGCATTGAGTGCTTGTAGACGTAATTCAATTGCCACAGGGCTTAAGACGGGTAAGGGTGTGGGTAAAATTTTAAGGGCTAAAGCTTCACCAGTAGGTAACCGGGTGGCACAACTTTCTTTGGGTTGTAGACATTCAGAAGCCGGAAAATAAATACGGGGTAAGGTTTCTAAATGAAATTGCGATCGGATCCAATATTGAAGTCCGAGCCCTCCTAAAATAAAGAGTAGTAAGCAGAGGACTATTTGAATGACCCAAACTCGAAGCGATAACAACTTAGCTCCTGCATATGCACTACAAGTATGCAGTGTAACGAAAGAGTTGCGTACTGTGCAAGGGACAACACAGATTTTACCGCAGATCTCTTTTGATGTGCCGCTTGGTCGGACAGTGGCTATCGTAGGACGTAGTGGTTCGGGTAAAAGTACATTAATGGCAATTTTAGCAGGACTAGAAATGCCCACATCAGGGCATGTTTTGTTATGGAATCAACGTTTAGATCGATTGAGTATCGAAGAGCGAGCGACTTTACGGTTAGGGAGAGTAGGGTTTGTGTTTCAAAACTTTTATTTATTACCGCATCTTACTGTATGGGAGAATGTCATATTACCATTACGTTTAGCTCAACAGTCAGATCCTACACAGTGTGCAGCTGAGATTTTAGAGCGTATGGAGTTATTGCATCGTAAAAATGATTATCCTGAATGTTTATCAGGGGGTGAGCAACAACGCATTGCGTTAGCACGGGCCTATGCCTTTAGACCGAAAATTTTGTTTGCAGATGAGCCTACGGGGAATTTAGATGGGTTTACGCGAGATAGCATGTTAGAGCTGTTATTTGAACTCAATACTGAACAAAAAACAGCATTAGTTTTAGTGAGTCACGACCCTTATGTGGCGGGTCGTTGTCATCAGATAGTCAGCTTGCCTGACAAACGGGTTAGTTAAATAGTTTTTGGAGAAAAAAAATGACACATATCGTCTTGCCAGCGCTTTGGCTGATTTTATTAATTGTGGGACTGCCACAATTTGCAGAGACGGTATACACCCCTATATTACCAGATATGGCACACAGTTTTCAGACATCTGACACACTCGCTGAATATACATTAACGATATATTTAGTAGGATTTGCAGTAGGGATTTTGTTTTGGGGAAAACTCTCAGATCGTATCGGTCGCAAACCCTGTGTTATGGCAGGATTGATGATTTTTATGTGTGGGAGTCTAGGGTGTTACTATTCCTCAACGATCACATTGTTGATGTGCTTCAGGTTTATACAAGCCTTTGGTGGAAGTATAGGAAGTGTTTTAGGGCAAGCGATTTCTCGTGATGCGTTTCACGGGCCAGAATTAGGGCGAGTCTATGCCAGCATTGGCGGGGCACTTGCGATTTTTCCTGCTATTGGACCGGTGATTGGGGGTGTGATTGCTAGTTACGGAGATTGGCATAGCATTTTTTTATTTTTGATTCTGTGTGCCATTATTGTTTTTATGCAAGTTTTTTTGTTTTTGCCAGAAACCCATCATCCTGAAAAGCGTACGCGTGTGTCTATGCGTGCAGTGGCTTTGAGTTTGTTAACCAATAAGCATGTTATAGGGTGTGGGCTTTTAGTTGGAATATACAATGGCATTTCTTTCAGTTATTTTGCAGAAGGGCCTTTTTATCTACGAGAGTTCTTAGGCGTTCCAGAAATGCAATATAGTCAGAGTTTTGTCATTCTGGCCTTGGCCATGTATTTAGGAGGGCGCTGGGTAAAATATTTACAGCGCCATCAATATGATGCTAAAAAAATTATCGAATATGGGTTAAGGATTTTGATCCTGAGTACTATAGGGTTAAGTGCGATGATGTGGTGGCACTTGAGCTATACATCTTTACCCGTACCATGGTTGATAGGTGCAACATTAATCAGTCAAATGCTCAATATGTTTGGGATGACAGTTGTGGCTTCAAATGCCTTGGCGCAGGCTTTAGTCGATTATAAGTGGTGTATAGGGACAGCTTCTAGCTTATTTGGTTTTTTTTATTACTGTATCGTGTCATTGGTTACTTTAGGGATGGGGGCTTTACATAATGATACATTACTGCCCATGCCTGTATATTTTTTAAGCTTAGGCTTAGTGATGTATATGACGCATAAAACTTTATTACGGGATTAGGCATTCAACAGTGTTATTTTTTCCGATTAAAATTTTATGTGCGCGTTGTTCCGCAAATAGCCCATGTTCTACGACGCCAACAATTTGTTTGAGTTGAGCTTCTAATGCTATAGGTTTACTAAAATCTAAGCCCTGAACATCGATAATGGGGTTATTGTGATCTGAGAGGAAGTGCTCTCTTAAATGAGGGCGCCCTCCTAATTTTACTAGCATGCGTGCGACATAACTGCGCGCGGCTGGTAAGACTTCAATTGCTAAAGGAAAATTCCCGAGATGGGTTACAAATTTAGTATGATCTATTAAACAAATAAATTCTGGACTTAAGGCGGCAAGTATCTTTTCTTGAGTATGTGCGCCACCACCACCTTTAATCATTTGCCCAAAAGCGTTACATTCATCCGCGCCATCGATATAGAGGTCTAAGCCTGCTGTATTCGGATCTAAAATAGGATAAGGCAGGTGTTTGAGTAACTCAGTCGTTTGTACAGAGCTTGAAATGACACCTTTTAAGGCAATAGGGTGACTTTTAAGTGCTTCAATAAAATAGCCTACTGTAGAGCCTGTGCCGATGCCTAATACCATACCTTCTTCGACATAGCTTAAAGCTTTATAACCCACATTTTTTTTCTCAAGATTTTGTTGTGTTTGGGCATTTATGGTACTTCCACCCAGTTCCGGTAAAATAAAGGC
>CAZGDB010000002.1:0-54081 GCA_964524705.1 uncultured Francisellaceae bacterium | reverse complement strand
TTTCAGTAATAATAAGGTCTAAGGGGACATCCCAACTATCAATCGGAAAATCTGCTTGCTGCCAACTGTAGGCTAGGCCGATTTTTAAGCCTTGACAAGGTGTGTTATGAAAAAACTGATCATAATGTCCTTTTCCAAATCCTAAACGATATCCTTCGGCATTAAAAGCGATGAGGGGGATAAGAAAAATATCGATCTGGGTTGCTGGAATAATTGCGGCATTGTGTGGCGGTTGTAAAAATTGAAAACTAGGATGAGGGACTAAGGTTTCAAAGTTTTCAAACTTATAAAATGTTAAGTTCGGATCTATCCGAGGCAGAACAATCGTTTTAGAGGTTGTATGGAAGAGTCGTCGCAGATCTACTTCGCCATTAAAAGGAATATACGCACCAATAGTTTGGGCGGTTTGCCAAGCTGGATGTTGTTCTATGTAGGTACAAATCCGTTGGCTATGCGTTTCAATAGTGTCTGCAGTTAGCAGGTGTCGTTTTTTTAAAAATTCTTTACGTAACTGGCTTTTTAGCATAGGCAAGGCCCCTTAGCCAAGTAGTGTTTCAATGAACCCGGGGGTTCAGGTGGGCACCTTGGGAAGACTTTAGGTTTCTGCCAAAGGCAGAAGCACACCGTCTTCTCGCTATGGTTCCCAAGATAGAGACATCGGCTCAAGAAACAAATACTTAACAGGGGCAGGTCCATTATCGGATGGGAAGCGGGTCCTGTAAAGCAGATTCTAACTTTTCTTGTAAACGAGCAATACGTGTACTCAAGGAATCTAACTCAAGATTATCACCGCTGCGCAGCAAAATGAGTTCATGGGCGATATTGAGCGCAGTCATTAAGAGCAAGCGTTCATTTGTTTGGGTGCGTGTGCGTAATCGTGCAGTTTCTAATTGCTGATTTAAATAGCTTGCAGCCTCGCGGAGCGTGGCTTCGACTTCGCTTGGACAGGAGACTTGAAACTCTCGGTCCAATAATGACAAAACAATACGTTGTTCGCTCAAGAGAACCTGACTATAGTCTTAGTACTATATATGTGTATTAGTATAGCTCTAAAATACATATTACCAAAGCCAATTTTGCGCTAAAAGCGATGCTTTTCATGCTAAACTGGTGCAAAAGGAGGGGGTTATGGACGTACAGTGGATAGCACAAGCCAAGGCACATCGCCAGAAATTGGCTGCACAACTAAAATCAAACAGTCTTGCGATTATTACTGCAGGGGCTTTAGTTACCCGTAGCCATGATGTGGAATACCCCTTTAGACAAGATAGTGATTTTTGGTATTTTACGGCTTTTGCCGAACCGGATGCAGTTTTAATCCTACGTACCCATCAAGGGGAGCTAGAAACCATTCTCTTTTGTCACCCTAAAGATCCTGCAACAGAAATTTGGACTGGATTACGTATGGGGCCAGAGGCAGCTCCGGGAATATTAGGGATTGATAAAGCGTACCCCTTAGCAGCATTAGAACAATATTTAGGAACTTGGTGGCCCGAGGTAGACGCCTTATATTATCAGTTTGGAAAGTCTGCAAACTTAGAGAAAGCCATCGATGTGTTATGGCACGGTGGAGATCGTAAAAAACAAGATAGAGTGCGAGAACGTTTTGATTTAGGCCCGTTGATGCATGCAATGCGGGTGTATAAAAGCCCTTTAGAAATAAAATATTTAGAGCATGCGATTGCCGTGAGTGTGAAAGCACATGAACGCCTCTTTACCAATGCACGCCATTGTGAGTATGAATACCAGTTAGAAGCTTTATTAACCGAAACTTTCATAGCCAATGATTGTCAGATTGCCTATTCGCCGATTGTGGGTAGCGGTAACAATGCCTGTATTTTGCATTATATTGAAAATCGGAAAAAATTAGACCCCAAAGAGTTGGTCTTAGTAGATGCAGGCGCAGAGTATTATGGATTTGCGGCAGATATTACCCGAACTTTTCCGATTGGGGGTAAATGGACGGGTCCACAAAGGGATATTTATAATTTAGTCTTGGCTGCGCAAAAAAAAGCGATTGCTGAAATTAAACCTGGTGCGTATTGGGGAACCTTACAGCGTGTAGTGGTGGAGACTTTATTAGAAGGGCTAATGGATTTGAAAATCCTGCCGCGTCAATCGGTACAATCCCATTATGAACAAGGCAGTTATAAACCATATTATATGCATGGTTCTGGGCATTGGTTAGGCTTAGATGTGCATGATGTAGGAGCTTATGAAACTGCTGACCATAAGCCGCGACCTTTAGAGGCAGGAATGGTTTTAACCGTAGAACCAGGCTTGTATTTTCATCCGGTATTATCTCCAGTAGCAGAACCATGGCAGGGAATAGGCGTGCGGATTGAAGATGATGTTTTAGTCACTGAAACAGGATGTAAAGTGTTGTCGGGTGCATTAGCTAAGGAATTGGCAGATCTTGATACCTTTTTATCATGAAGCAGTATGATCTAATTATTATAGGCGCAGGCCCTGTAGGGGCTACTTTAGCTTTATTATTGGCAGAGCGTTATAAAATTTTGTTATTAGAAGCGCAACAAGCGCCGTTAGTAACAGATACACGTGTGCTAGCACTCTCCCAGAGAACACAACAGTTATTGTCTTGTTTAGAGATCTGGCCACAGTTACAACCACTGCCTTTAGATGCTATTGAGGTTTCTGTACAAGGGGGCATTTTACCGGTTTATTTACAAGAGCAAGGTCCCTTAGGCTATGCAGTGCCTTTAGCAGATTTACAAAAAGTATTTAATGAGACTTTACAATCTAATACAACTATTGAGCAGGAACGTCCGGCGAGATTTCTAGGATTAGAAAAAACACCACATGATACTTGGCGGGTCTCCTATGAGAAAGCAGGGCATACGCATTGTGTAGAAACGAAGATTGTGGTGGGGGCAGATGGTGCTAACTCTGCTGTGCGTCAGTGTTTTCCAGAAATCAAAGCGATTACTGGCGGTGTAAAAACATGCTTAGTAACACAACTACAATTGCCGGTGTCTTTAGGGGCTACTGCATATCAGCGTTTTAGTGAAGTAGGTGTTTTAGCTTTATTACCAGATTTGCAAGGCGCGACTTTTGTGATAACGGGCAGTGAGCAACAAGTGGCAGCCTGGCACAATTTAGATTTATCTCAAAAAAATAGTTTGTTTGAGAAGGTGTGGGGGTATGAACCTAAACAATGGTCTGCTTTTCATACTTTTCAGGTGACAGCATCTTTTGTGCCACGTTCGGTACATGACACTGTAGTCTGGGTGGGGGCGGCTGCACATCAGTTGTTACCGATTGCGGCACAAGGCTTAAATTTAAATTTACGGACAGTGGCATATTTAGCACATTGTTTAGAAAAATTTGGGGTTACCGCTGTTGCGTTACAAGCATATCAAACTGCTGTGAATGCAGATCGGGAACAGAGCTGGAAAAAAGTACAGCAGTTAGCACAATGGTCTGAACGGCCAAGTTGTTTAGCAGCAGGTTTAAGCTTGATGAACCTGGTTCCAGGATTACGCCATTTATGGTTAGATTGGGGTAAAGGGAGTGGCGTATAATATGCAAGTTCTTGTATTAGGTGCTGGAGTGATTGGGCTGGTAACGGCATTAGCTTTAGATCGGCTAGGATGCAAAGTGACACTCTTAGAACGACAGCATTTACCGTTTCGTCCTTCTTTACGGACCTTAGCGTTATCGCCTCAAAGTTTAGCATTGTTAGATTCTTTAGAGGTGAGGACTCCATTAGCGTGTCATTTAGGGAACTATGAACAAATGCAGGTCTGGGTGCATGATAAGCCACATCAAAAATTGACATTTCAAGCTTATGATTATGGTGAAGAACGGTTAGGGGCGGTGGTTGCAGTAGATGCTTTGTTGCAGGTGTTAAAAGATGCGGTGCAAGAACGTGGTATCCTTGTAAAAGCAGGGTGTACTTCTGTAGTTTTGCAGGAGTATCAAGAACAGGTTAATTTAGTGGTGGGAGATAAAACTTTTACTGCAGATTTTTTAGTGGTTGCAGAAGGTCCAAAGACACCATTGATAGATTTTTTAGGGTTACAACGACGCTATGTAGCCAGTCCTCATCAAGCCATGACGGGCTTATTGGCTACTGAGCTGCCACACAATAATCTTGCCTATCAGATTTTTCATCCTATGGGACCATTTGCAGTGTTGCCTTGTGCAGAGCAGCATCAAGTTTCTTTTGTGTACTCCATAGACAAAACCTTACCTGTAAGTTTAGAGCAGTTAGATTTTGCAACCTTAACACAAGGACTTTTAGGAAGCGTGACACCTATGTCTACTTTAGAGGTTGCGCCTATTCAAAGTCATACCTTAGAACGTTATGGCTGTGAACGGGTGTGGTGTGTAGGGGATACGGTACAAGTGGTTCCACCCATTGCGGGATTAGGCGTGAACTTAGGGTTTGGGGCGGTGGCTGCTTTATTGGAACAAGTGCCTGGATTACAGCAAGGGACAGTATCTTATAGAGGTGGTTTGCGTGCTTATGAAGTGGCTTGTTATCTTCGTTTGCAAGGCATGCAACATGCTTTTGCTAGTTTGATTGGAATGTCGGGTTTACCAGGGTTGGGTGCCATTTTAGGTGGGGTTAATCAAGTTCCACAGCTAAAAAAAATGTTTGCGCGTCAAGCTATGGGATAGGTTTATAAAACTAGCAAGTTGAACAACAAATGTAGCGGTGAGTCATTTAAATTACCCTACGTATTTTCTGGTAAATAGTACCCAGTTGTGAAAAAATAGTAGCACAATAAATTTTGGGGAAAGCGAATGATAGATCCGCAAGGCTTTCGCCTAAATGTAGGAATGATAATTCTCAACACACAAAATCAGGTCTTTTGGGCTAAAAGGGTGTTTCAGGATGCGTGGCAGTTTCCACAAGGGGGCATTAAGCGAGGGGAGTCTGCACAAGAGGCTTTGTTTCGTGAGCTACATGAAGAGGTGGGCTTATCGCCTGCAGACGTTGAAATCTTAGGACAAACCAAAGATTGGTTACGCTATCGGTTGCCTAGGCGATTTATTCGCGAAGGGCATCCTGTCTGTATCGGTCAAAAACAGCGTTGGTTTTTATTGCGCATGGTAGGCCCAGATACTCATTTTTCGTTTGCCAGTGGGGTGAAGCCTGAGTTTGATGATTGGAAGTGGGTTAATTATTGGTATCCATTGAATCAGATTGTGTCTTTTAAAAGGGAAGTTTATCGACGTGCATTATTAGAGTTTGCACCGATGTTATTTGAAAGTAAGTTTTATAACAGAGATTCAGAGGCATTATAAGACTTTAGGAGGATAGTGAGATGTTGGTATTTCCTCAGATAGATCCTGTTGCCTTGCAGCTGGGGCCTATACAAATTTATTGGTACGGCCTGTGTTATGTGGTGAGCTTTATACTGGGCTGGCGCTGGTTGCTCGCGCAAAAAAAACTCTCTCATACTGAATGCTCAGAATTGTTATTTTATGTCGGAATAGGGGTGATTCTAGGGGGGCGCTTAGGCTATGCCTTGTTGTATGGCTTTCCCTGGTGGAAAAACGATATCTTGTGGATCTTTAAGATCTGGCAGGGAGGAATGTCTTTCCATGGCGGCTTAGTAGGCGTGCTATTAGCAGTTTGGCTATTTGGGAGACATTTTCATAAATCTTTTTTAAGCATGACGGATTTGATAGCGCCCTTTATCCCTGTGGGGATATTCTTTGGGCGTATCGGTAATTTTATTGGAGGCCAGTTATGGGGGCGTCCTACGGACATGCCTTGGGGCATGGTGTTCCCACATGTGGATAGTATTCCAAGACATCCCTCACAGCTGTATGAAGCCGGATTAGAAGGGATTGTCTTAGGCATTGGGTTATGGTTTTATACGCGTCATCCTCGTGCGGAAGGGCGCGTGTCTGCATGGTTCGCAATGGGCTATGCTATTTTACGTATTATTGGGGAATGTTTTAGGGAGCCTGATTTTCAACATGGTTTTGTAGGCTTACCAGGCATGACATTAGGACAATGGTTTTCACTACCGTTATTAGGCGTGGGGATCTGGTTATGGAGGCGTAGTCGCCATGCAAAGTTATCTTGAACTGTTACATAAAGTATTACATACCGGTTGTTTAAAAGAAGATCGCACTCAAACTGGTACTTTAAGCTGTTTTGGACATCAGCTTCGTTTTGATTTAGCACAAGGATTTCCCTGTGTGACGACCAAACGGTTACATATGAAAGCAGTGATTCATGAATTATTATGGTTCATTCAGGGCAACACCAATGTCCGCTATTTGCAAGAAAACCAAGTAAAAATTTGGGATGAATGGGCGAATGCAGATGGAGAGTTGGGTCCGGTATATGGGGCGCAATGGCGTAGTTGGCGTCAAGCCAATGGGCAATGTTTTGATCAATTGGCTTGGGTGATTAATGAAATCAAAACAAATCCAAATTCCCGAAGATTGATTGTCAGTGCTTGGAATGTGGGTGAGCTGGATAAAATGGCGTTGCCTCCGTGTCATACTTTATTTCAGTTTTATGTACAAAATAATAAGTTATCCTGCCAATTGTATCAGCGTAGTGCGGATATCTTCTTAGGAGTGCCATTTAATATTGCTTCTTATGCTTTATTAACGATGATGGTTGCGCAGGTGACTGGTTTAGAGTTAGGGGACTTTGTACATACTTTTGGAGATGTCCATTTGTATACGAATCATATTGAACAAGCCAAAGAACAGTTAACACGTAAACCTTATGCTTTGCCAAAGATGGTGTTAAATCCAGAAATCACAAAAATTGAAGATTTTAAATATGAAGATTTTACGCTATTGAATTATGAACATCATGCGACGATTAAAGCACCGATAGCAGTATAAAGATGGAACTGTGCATTATTGTTGCAATGGATCAAAATGGCGTGATTGGGGTCAACGGAACTTTGCCTTGGCATTTGCCCAGAGATATGACACATTTTAGAACCGTAACGGCAGGGCATACGGTTATTATGGGTCGTAAGACGTATGAATCTATCGGTCGACCTTTACCTAAAAGACAAAATATTGTGATTAGCAATACGCAAGCATATCCTAATGTGCAAATGGCACGCACTTTTGAGGAAGCCTTAAGTTTATGTGCACCTCAGGCAAAGGTGTTTGCCATTGGTGGTAATGCGGTGTACAGGGTTGCATTGGAACAGGCAAAGACTTGTTATATTACGCAGGTGTATACCACTGTTGTAGGGGATACGGTTTTTCCAAAAGTGAATTGGGAAGAATGGAGAGAAGTAGCACGAGAACATCACTCAGCAGATAGTGAGAATAAGTTTGGAATGGATTTTATAACGTATAAGAAATAAAGGAGTAGTAATTATGTATTGTGTACAAATGTTAAACATGGTTTTAGAAGGGTTGCGTGAAAATGTTATTTATCGTTCTGTTGGACCACTAACCTTGATTAAGCCATCGAATACTCCTGAAAATTTTCAAATTGCTTGTGAGAAACTCGTTGAAATCTTAAGTTCAAAAGCGGCCAGTGATAATGTTCCACAAACTGCATCCTCAGCTCAGCCTGCCTCAGAAGCCTGTTTTTCACGTGTTTTACGTAATCAAAAAACATTACAAGATTTTATAGGGCTTTGTTTAACAGACAAGGATGATCATTTAGTATTGGCTAATATCGAAGATTTAAGTCCTCCAACTTTAACCGAAAAGAAGCAATTGATTGCTATTCGTGCAATTAAGCGCATTGAGTCAGAAGTTAATAAAATGGTAGATCAATTATCAGGTTATAAAAAAGAAATGGAGTGTAGTCTGTTTTCAAAAGAGCTGATTTTAGAAACGGATCATGTTTATGTTTCTGCAAAAGACGGGAAGTTGGTTTATACAATGATATTGCATGATGGTTTGGTAGTGCAAGATGTGGCGACAGAAATTCCAGAGCCTACTGATTTTAGTGAAGACAAAATACCCGCAACAAAAATTTTAAAAATTGTCGAAAAAAACAAGCACGCAAAACCTATGGAAGATTCCGATTTGTATGCTTTTAGTACCAGAACCTTGCAGGAAACTGCAGGTATGTCTCGGTATTTGCGGGGAGAGGCTGCTGATAAAGAAGAGGCGACATTAGATACTGTTTTAAAATTATCTTTGGATATTGTAGGAGAATTTGAAAAACTTTGTAAAAACATTGATAGCAAAAATCAGATTCAGCCAGGACATTTTTTTTCTTTGCAGAGTGGCGCTGTTTTGGGCGAAAAACCAACACCGGTACAACATATTCTAGATATTTTAATGCGACGTATTGCAAAAAATCATAAGCGTGCTTTTTCTGTGAGCTCTATGGGTACGATACAGTTTGGTATTGTAAGATTTTCTGGAGAAACCTCTAATTGGTATCATAAACAAAATACGTTTATTGCTCAGAAGTTACAAGAGTTGTATCTGATTTTGAAAGATCAAATAAAACCACCCGCCACAGTTCCGGATCAAGCATCACCTGCGTTTTGGGCAGTGTTAAAGAATTTCTTGTCTGTTATGCGTCAGGAAGCCACGCAATTTGATGGGTATCTGATTACCTCACCAGCTACTAAGGCGGTCAATGAAATACATACGGCACTGCATCAATATTGGCCTAAAGATTTTGTGATTAAATTAAGCTAACGCATAGGTTTTCATAAGTTTACGTAAGGTGCCCCGAGCAATGCCGAGCATGTTAGCCGCTTGGCTTTGGTTGCCTTGCGTCTTGCGTAATACCGTGCGTAATAGACCTATTTCTACTTCTGTGCGTACCAGGTCATACAATTCAGAAGCAGGTGTCCCCTCTAATTGATCAAAATAACGTTCTAATAATTTTTCTACGGCGTTTCTAAGCGACCCGTGTTCTGTAGCGAGCATAATAGTCTATTCAGGTATGTCGAGTATCCCTCCATTGTTGAAAAAAAATCGCATACAGTCAAGTGCTGCATGATAAAAGTTAGTGTCATAACCCTGAAACTGGCGGGGAGTTTTTTTTCTGCTACGCTGAAAATAGAGGTGTAGGAGGAGATAGGGATGATACCAGTTGCATATTTTGGGTTGTTAGTATTCTCAGGGGTGGCGCTTGAAAAAGTTGTGACCGTTGTGAATAGGGTATTTCCAAATTTTACACCCTTACGCTGGGTGTTTGGTAAGTTAGGATCTCGAATTGCGTTACCAGCACAAGATAAAGTGTTTACGATACAAGATGCACAGGGAAAAGATATCGATTGGGAGCAAGTAAGTGTTGCGTATGCAGCACAACATGGAGTCATTCGGACACAGTCAAAAGTTACAACTGCTGATGGCGTTGTATTAGATACTATGTCTTATCGTGATAGTAAGCATCAAAATCCAGTAGGATACATGATCCAGTTTTGCGGCAATGCAGCGCGTCATGCTTGTTATTATCAAGATTTAGTCAAGCGTGCAAAAGAAGGTTGGGTTGCGATTGGTTTTGATTTTAGACATGTTGCCAATAGTCAAAAGGTGCGTCCTTCAGGATATGATGATCTTGTGAAGGATGGAATTGCACAAGTAGAATCATTGTTAAAACAGGGTATTAATCCTCGTAAAATAGTGCTCAATGGGCATTCTTTAGGTGGCGGGATTGCGGTCTTGGTGGCAGAGCATTTTCATAAGAGAACACAACCAGTACCAGTTTATGTGCATAGCGATCGGTCTTTTGCGCAAGTTACAGATGTTCCTACGCATTTGCAGTTTAGAGGCGCTCCCTGGTATAAAAAATTAGCGTATTTATTTTTAAAACCACTGTATGTATTAGTGTATGCACCGTTGGTGCGTATTACGGTAAAAATGAGTGCGTGGGAAATTCGGGTTTTAAGTGCCTATAAAAGCATTCCGGAAGGATTTCGTTCACTGTCTGTTGTCAATAAAGATCATCGCATCCCACGTGATGTGTCGTTATATCGTGAGATTAAATGGTATAAGCCGACGATTTTTTCTGAATCTTTTGAGCAAACCGCTGCACGTAAAGCTTATAATGATCAGTTTAAAGTTTGGGGCGGTAAAAAAGCAGATGTGACAAACGATGGTAGCCTACATGATGATCCTTATGTAGGCTTACAACCAAAACATGGTTTTAATGCACGCCCTTTTGATCGGTTGTTAGCACAGAGCAATGCATAGTATTAGGCAGCAATTAGTTGTGTATCAAAAAATTGCTCAATTAAGCGCAGTTGGGCATCGATATCTTGTAAACGATTAAAGGTTTCCCTAAAATGCGCAGCATGGGGGAGACCTTTGCTATACCAAGATACGTGCTTACGGGCGATATGTAGGGCATGGTCTCCATAAAAGGCTCTGAGTGCTTCCATATGGCCCAGTAGAGTATCTCTAATTTCTGCTGCATCTGGTTTTGCTAAGTGTGTACCCGTATCTAAATAATGTGCGATTTCTTTAAAAATCCACGGATTTCCTTGTGCGCCCCTGCCGATCATTAACCCGTCCGCTTTGGTTTGCTCTAAGACTAGTTTGGCCTTTTCAGGAGTGGTGATATCACCATTGGCAATCACAGGAATAGATAAAGCGGCTTTAATCGCAGCAATCGTGTCATACTCTGCTTCGCCTTGAAACTTACAAGCACGTGTGCGCCCATGAACCGATAAGGCCTGTACGCCAAGAGATTGTGCGAGTAACCCAATTTGTACACCATTACGGTTGCACACATCCCAACCTGTACGAATTTTTAAAGTCACTGGAATTTGTACCGCATTGACCACGGCTTCTAAGATTCGGCCTACTAAGGGTTCATCCTTGAGTAATGCCGAGCCTGCTAGGGTGTTACACACTTTTTTAGCAGGGCAGCCCATATTGATATCAATAAGTTGTGCACCCTGATCTTCATTAATTTTAGCAGCCAGGGCCATTTGTTTAGGGTCAGAACCTACAATTTGCACGGAGCATGGTAGGGTTTCACCTGCATGACAGGCACGTTTCCAAGTTTTTTCACTGCCTTGTAATAAGGAGCCTGCTCCTACCATTTCAGAAACTGCAAGTCCAGCACCTAAAGATTTACATAACTGTCTAAAAGGTCGATCGGTAACTCCAGCCATTGGTGCCAGAATTAAGGGAACATCAATCGTATGTGCGCCAATTTTAAGTGGTTGCATGGAGTGTCCTTTTTTGTGCCACGATACAGAGCCATTCTTCTTTTTGATGTACTGCTAAGATATCAAAATAAGGTTGATAGGCTGCTTGAATCATATCCAGTTGGGTGTGCAAAATACCGCTGAGAATAATTTTACCATCTGTAGTCAGATGCTCTAAAAAAGTATGTACCAAGCTGATTAAGGGTAGCGCTAAAATATTAGCGACGATAATGGGATAAGTTTCGCGTACTAAATTATCAGGTAAACAGGCTTGAATTTTATCGCTGACATTATTTTTTTCAGCATTATTACGGGTACTGGTTAAGGCTTGCGGGTCATAATCCACGCCAGTAACATTTTTTGCACCCAGTAATATTGCCGCAATCCCTAAAATACCTGAACCACAGCCATAATCTAATACAGGTTGGTCAGTTAAGGATAATTCAGTAAGTTGTGTCAGGCATAGTGCTGTCGTGGGGTGGGTGCCAGTACCAAAAGCTAGCCCTGGATCTAAGCGCAAGACTGCACCCGGACCTGGGATAGGTGCATGGGTACTACAGACCCATAAACGTTCTCCAAAACACATAGGCTCAAATTCTTGTCCAGATTTTTCCCACACTTGGTCGGGAAACTCCGAAAAAATACAGGTATAGCCAAATTGGGTTTGGATCCGATGTGCCAAAGATTCAAAATTACGGTCACTGTCAAAAAGCGCAAGGATTTTAACGGTTGGCCATAATTGTATTTCACCAGGGGCGGGTTCATAAATAGGCGCATTGGGATCTGCTTCTAGAAAAGAGACAGATAAGGCTTCTGTCTCTTCTAAAAGATTAGCAATAGGATCTGCATCTTTTTGATTTGCAATGAGAGAAAGCTGGTGCCAGATCATGCGCGTAATTTTTCCTCGAGATAGTGAATATGCGTACCACCACGATGAAAATTAGCATCTCGAATGAGCTCTTGATGTAAAGGGATATTGGTTTTAATACCTTCTATCACAATTTCATCTAGCGCACCACGCATGCGGGCAATGGCTTCTTCTCTGTCTTTTCCATAGGCAATCAGTTTACCGATTAAGGAATCATAAAAAGGAGGAATCTGATAACTACTATAGATATGAGAATCCCATCGAATGCCAGGTCCACCGGGTGCGTGGAACCAAGTGATTTTTCCTGGGGAAGGGGTAAAAGTTTTAGGATCTTCAGCGTTAATACGGCATTCAATCGCATGTCCTTGAAAACGGATATCCTGTTGTGTAAAAGGTAGGCGTTGGCCTGCTGCAATACACAATTGTGCTTTTACTAAATCGATCCCAGTAATCATTTCAGTGACTGGATGTTCTACCTGAATACGCGTGTTCATTTCAATAAAATAGAATTTACCGTCTTCATATAAAAATTCAAATGTGCCGGCGCCACGGTAGTTCAGCGCAATACACGCATCCACACAGACTTTACCAATGGCTTCTCGCATTTCAGGGGTGATGCCTGGTGCACCTGCTTCTTCTAATACTTTTTGGTGGCGACGTTGCATGGAACAATCACGTTCCCCTAAGTGTACTGCATTCCCTTGGCCATCCGCTAAAACTTGAATCTCAATATGTCGCGGTGCTGTTAGATATTTTTCCATATAGACATTAGGGTTTTTAAAAGCAGCTTCCGCTTCTGCTTGGGTGAGTGCAATCGCATTGATTAACGCAGCTTCACTGTGCACCACGCGCATCCCGCGTCCACCACCGCCACCTGCTGCTTTGATAAGTACAGGATACCCTAGTTCTCGAGCGATTTTGATATTTTGGCTGGCATCACTAGTAAGGACCCCTTCAGAGCCAGGGACACACGGCACTTTGGAGGCTTTCATGGCACGAATAGCCGAGACTTTGTCACCCATGGTGCGAATCGTGTCTGGTTTAGGGCCAATAAAGATAAAGCCGCTTTGTTCTACGCGTTCTGCAAAATCTGCATTCTCAGCTAAAAATCCATATCCTGGATGAATAGCAACAGAGTCAGTGATTTCTGCTGCACTAATAATTGCTGGAATATTCAGATAACTTTCGGTTGCATGGGCAGGCCCAATACAGACGGCTTCATCAGCTAAACGCACATGCAGGGAAGTTCTATCGCCTTCTGAGTGTGCAGCAACAGTTTTGATTCCCAATTCTTGGCAGGCGCGTAAAATGCGTAAAGCAATTTCTCCGCGATTGGCGATAACGACTTTATCTAACATCGTTGATTCCTTTATTTTAATTGATTGTAATTATTATTCAATAATGAACAAAGGCTGTCCAAATTCAACAGGGTGTGCATTTTCTACCAAAATAGCAGCAATCACACCGGATTTATCGGCTTCAATCTGATTGAGCATTTTCATCGCTTCAATAATACACAAAGTTTCACCAGCAGTGACTTTCTGGCCAACGGTGACAAAAGGTTTGGCATCCGGGGAGGCAGCACTATAGAAAGTGCCTACTAAAGGCGCTTTGACGGCATGGCCTGTAGGAATTGCCGGCGTAGTGGATTCTGGTGCAATGGTAGGTGCTGTAGGCGTTGCATGAATAGTATGGACTTGCGCGGCCGGTGCACTGTGTTGTTGGTTATAAAGACCAATACGGACAGTATTTTCACCTTCGCGGATTTCCAGTTCAGAAATACCAGTTTTTTTAACAAGCTCGATCAGTTTATTGATTTTACGAATATCCATTGGGTTTTCTCTTATTTTTTGAAATTAAACTAACAAAATTATCCGGCTTTTTAAATTTTGACCGAAGTAACGGACTTTGTCCAGATCTTACCTGTATTTTTACAAGAATGAACCCCTTTTTGAGGTTATCCTACATCGTTTATTTGAGGTTTAGTCTTAATTGTAGAAAAAAAATGGTGATAGGTCTTGAATTATGCAAAACAAACCCCACTATAGCGCTATGGGAAAACAAAGCCCTAAGCGGATGTAAAGTAGTTAAGTAACTAAATAGAGAAAATAGGAGAGTAGTCATGACAACCAAAGTGTCTCCCACAAAGTTGAAACCCTTAAGTGACAGAGTATTGGTCAAACAAGAGAAGTTAGAAGTCACTTCAGGTGGGATTGTGCTGCCAGAAACTGCACAAGAAGCACCACAATGGGGTACGGTTGTACAAACCGGTCCTGGTAAGACTTTAGAAAACGGCGAACGTTTACCGGTTACTGTTAAAGTTGGCGATAAGGTGTTATTTGGTAAATACAGTGGCACTAAAGTAAAAATTGAAGATACTGAGTATTTGTTCATGCGTGAAGAAGATATCTTAGGCATGGTTGAAGCGTAATAGAACAGTAGCGAATTAGGAGTATAGAAAATGTCTGCAAAAGAATTCCAGTTTCATCATGAAGCTTTTGCTTCAGCCTTAGCGGGGATGGATTTATTAACGGATGCTGTGAAAGTAACTTTAGGACCACGTGGTCGTAATGTTGTGATTGAAACTGCATTTGGTTCCCCTGAAATCACCAAAGATGGTGTGACCGTTGCGAAAAGTGTTGAGTCTGATAACAAACAACACAACATCTTCATTCGTTTAGTGAAAGATGTCGCTTCCAAAACTGCAGATGATGCAGGTGATGGTACAACCACAGCAACCGTATTAGCACATGCTATCTTTACTGAAGGTAATAAAGCTGTGGCAGCCGGTATGAATCCTATGGATCTCAAACGTGGTATCGACAAAGCAGTGAAAGCGGCTGTTGAACACTTACGTGCAATTTCCGTTCCTTGCAAAGATACTAAAGCGATTGAACAGGTCGGTACGATTTCTGCAAACTCCGATACTTCCATTGGTAAGTTAATTGCTACTGCGATGGAAAAAGTCGGTAAAGAAGGTGTCATTACGGTTGAGAATGGTAATGGTCTAGAAGACGAATTGGATATCGTAGAAGGTATGCAGTTTGACCGTGGATACTTATCCCCTTACTTTATTAATAACCAACAAAGCATGTCTTGTGAATTGGAAAACCCTTATATCTTGTTAGTAGACAAGAAGATTTCCAGTATCCGTGATTTGTTACCAACTTTGGAAGCTGTGGCTAAAGCCGGACGTTCCTTGTTGTTAATCGCAGAAGATGTAGATGGTGAAGCATTAGCAACCTTAGTAGTGAACACCATTCGTGGGATTATTAAAGTTGCTGCTGTTAAGGCGCCTGGTTTTGGTGACCGTCGTAAAGCAATGTTGGAAGATATTGCTGTATTGACTGGTGCTACTGTGATTGCTGAAGAAGTAGGTCTTTCTTTAGAAAGCGCACGCTTAGAGCACTTAGGTCAAGCCAAGAAAGTAGTTGTTAACAAAGAAACCACGACTATCGTTGGTGGTTCTGGTAATCCTACTGACATTAAGGCACGTGTAGAATCCATTCAACGTTTGAAGGCAGATGCAAACTCTGACTACGATCGTGAAAAGTTCCAAGAACGTATTGCAAAACTTTCTGGCGGTGTTGGTGTGTTGAAAGCCGGTGCTGGTTCTGAAGTTGAAATGAAAGAAAAGAAAGCTCGTATTGAAGATGCCTTGCATGCAACGCGTGCAGCGGTAGAAGAAGGCGTGGTTCCTGGTGGTGGGGTTGCCTTAGTACGTGCGATTGAAGTATTGAAGAACCTCAAAGGTGACAATGCTGATCAAACCGTGGGTATTAATATCATTGCTCGCGCGTTAGAAGCACCTTTACGTCAAATCGTAGCGAATGCTGGTGGCGAACCTTCTGTGATTTTACATAAAATTTTAGAAAAGAAAGGAAACTACGGTTTCAATGCTGCAACTGGTGAATTCGGCGATATGATCGAAATGGGTATTTTGGATCCTACTAAAGTGTCCCGTAGTGCATTGCAAAATGCAGCTTCCGTGGCAAGTATGATCTTAACTACGGCCTGTGTTATCACTGAAAAAGCAAGCGATAAGTCTGAAGGCGCTGGCGGAATGGGTGGTATGGGCGGAATGGGTGGTATGGGCGGCATGGGCGGAATGATGTAATTCTGCTTTTGTTGAACTGAGCAACCAAACCTATGAAGAACCCGGGACTTTCCCGGGTTTTTCATTTTGGAGGTTTAAATAAACCAGACGATTTTTTTCATTAGTGTCGCAGCTGTATGCATACCTTGCTGGAGCGGTTCTGGCAAGGTGGTTGCGCCTTGTTCTAGGGCAGTGGTGGCATGTTGGGTTTCTTCTTGATACATTTGAGATAGGACAGCATGTGTTTTGAGATCTTGTGGGGCAAGGCGTGCCATCTGATCTTGCAGGTGAGCCCCGACTTGTTTTTCAGTTTCTGCTAAAAAGCCTAAGCTTAAGGCATCGCTGTGAAACGATGCGAGTGCACCACAGCAGTATGCCCCTATATACCATAATCCATCGAAGTAACTACTGTTTCCGCCTAATTCTGCTAATCGTGTTTTGCACCAAGCGAGATGATTGATTTCTTCTTGTTGTGCGTGTTGTAACTGACTGGCAAGGTTCGGATTTTTTGCCCCTAAGGCCTGGCCTTGATAGAGGGCTTGTGCACAGATTTCACCGGTATGATTAATACGCATAAAACGAATTGCCAGATCTCTGTCTGCTTCTGACAATCGAGCCTCCGGTAGCTGTTCTGCCGGAGAAGGGGTGCTGTGAAGCGGCTTATGAAAGAGATTCAGGGCTTCTTGCAAATGCCCTAGGAATACATCAAACTTATTTTGAGTCATTTTCTGTAAAATTTTTGTGCATTTTCCATTTTAACGTATTTCGGGTCGCCCGCATAACATCGTTTTGTGAGGACAGTATGGTTTCTAGCTTATTAAATATTTTTGCAGCTTCTCCCTTTAAACCAATGGAAGAACACATGCGTGTGGCCTTTGCTGCAGTGGAGCAACTACCTTCATTTACGGAGGCTGTGTTACGGAAACAGTGGGATGAGGCAGCAACTATAGGTCAGCGAATTGCTGCACAAGAAGACAAGGCAGACAATATTAAAAAAGAAATACGTTTGCACTTACCTAATCATCTTTTTTTACCTGTGTCGCGTTCAGATTTATTAGAGTTACTGACCATTCAAGATGAGTTGGCTAACACTGCAAAAGATATAGTTGGCGTAGTACTAGGCCGTAAAATATATTTTCCAGAAGTGTCGCATGTAAGTTATTCTGCTTTGATTAAAGCGGTAGTAGCGGCAGCAGGTCAAGCCTGTAAAGCGATAGGCGAATTAGAAGGATTACTAGAATCTAGTTTTAGGGGACATGAAGTTGCTTTGGTTGAAAAAATGGTGCAGCAGATAGATACCTTAGAAGCAGAGGCGGATAAGATCCAACGTATGGTACAAGCACAAATCTTTGCTATAGAAACCACGCTACCGCCTATAGAGGCGATCTTCTTGTATAAGGTGATCGATATGAGCGGGGACTTAGGTAATTGCGCGCAGCGTGTTGGGCACCGTTTACAATATCTTTTAGCGCGTTAGTAATTTTCAGGGACAGAGACATGATCAAAGCGACGTAACAGCGCGGCGAGTTCCTCACGCCATTCTGCTTGTTCAGCTTTAAGATCTGCATTTTCTTCTTCTAGCTCTTCAATTTGTAAGCGTAATAACTCTATTAGCTCTACTGCATGTTGAACTTTACTTTCTAGCTTTGATAATAATTCTTGAGACATAGGTGCTCCTTTTGTGGGCCTTGGTCTAGTCCCCATTAACTAGTATTCTAGTCGCAACTCCTTATACCAGCAAGAGGCGCTTTCATGTCCATATGGCAAGTTATCTTAAGTGTTTTAGCCGCGATGTTTGGCGTACAAAAAAGTAAAAATCAGGCGCGTGACTTTGAAAAGGGAAATTTTTGGGTTTTTGCTATAGTGGCTGTTGGGGGGATTTTATTATTTATCGGTGGGATTCTGTTAGTGGTGCATTGGGTCTTGCCTTAGCACCACTAAAGAATATAGGGCCTTAGGTAAATAGTGCGTCTTTACAGACCCCTTTTTCCTCTAAGATCGTTTTGAGGAGTTTGAGCGTTTCAACTTGAATTTGTCGCACACGTTCTCGAGTTAATCCGACTTCTTCCCCAACATCTTCTAGGGTAGCTTCTTCATAACCTCTTAAGCCGAAACGATGACAGACAATAGAGCGTTGTTTCTCGTTAAGCTTTTTGAGGCACAGGTTGATATGGTGGCGTAAATTATTTTTTTCCAAAATATCGTGGGGTCTGTGGTCGTCATTATCTGGTAAGGCATCTAACAACGGTTTATCACTATCTTCCCCCATTGGCGTGTCTACAGAAATCGTTTTTACATTTAGCTTCATTAACTGACTAACGTAGGAAACTTCAACATTCATCGCACGTGCGAGTTCTTCAACAGAAGGTTCATGGTCCATCTTCTGTGCGATCTCTCTAGCTTTACGGAGATAGGTGTTGAGTTCTTTGTAGACGTGTATAGGGATTCTAATCGTCATGGGTTGACTCATGAGGGCACGTTCAATGTTTTGTCGGATCCACCAAGTGGCATAAGTAGAGAAGCGAAATCCACGTTCGGGATCGAATTTCTCTACAGCACGAATTAATCCTAGGTTGCCTTCTTCTATAAGATCTAAAAGGGCTAAGCCACGATTGAGGTAACGACGTGAGATTTTGACCACTAGGCGTAAATTACATCGGATCATATGGTCACGAGCAGATTTTTCACCTGCGCGTGTGAGCGTGCCATAATGCTTTTCTTGATCTGCAGAGAGAAGGGGATATCTGCCAATTTCACGTAAATAGATTTGCGTGGCATCTTCTTGGGCAGGACTTTTACGTTCTACCTCTTCTGTGATTACTTCAGTTTCAAGTTCTGCTTCTAAGGCTTGTAACTCGGCTTCTTCTATATCGGGTTCGACTTCGGTTTCAACATCTAGGATTTCGGGTATTTCAGGTATATCAAGAATGACAGGTTCATCCCATAAAGTAGCCATCATTGCCTCCTTGCGTGGATGGAAGATGAAAAGACGTACTACTGGTAAGACATACTGCAATTCATAATAGTAGCACAGGATATTTTAGTTTCGCAACTTTTATTAAGTAGCTTGCTTGTTTGAAAATTTGTTATGCCACAAACAAAATTATTTTAGATTGGAATAGTGACAAAAATTCATTTACCCTTAAGATTATCAATAGGTATTGTTCTCACAATAAGTGCACATATGAAAAAGACATGGACCTTAGCTTTGCTTGCGCTGTGT
Source organism: uncultured Francisellaceae bacterium (assembly GCA_964524705.1). GTDB lineage: Bacteria > Pseudomonadota > Gammaproteobacteria > Berkiellales > Berkiellaceae > CAZGDB01. The sequence continues at coordinate 34,804 of CAZGDB010000002.1, read as the reverse complement.
ATGACGAGCAGTAAACTTTGTTGGGCGGTTGACTCGGTTGGGTTATCTGATTATCCAGGTGCTTACTACGGTAATGCGCAAGATGTGGATTTTGTAGAGGCAACTTCAGGTAAGAGTCAGATCACACCACAAGAGAAAGCATTTTTAAAACGTTCTACTTTAAGTCAATTGGGGGGCGGTTTCTATGTACGTCCTATGGTTGGTGCGCGAAATCAGTTGTCTGTTACAGGGTTTAGAACGGTTGAAAAAGGGTTGACGGTTGTACGAACAAAATTATCGACAAAACCAAAATTCTCGGATACCAGTACCAATCGTGCATTAGCTATTGGGTATACGATAGATCCTACAACCAGTATTGAACTGAGTTATGAATTGTATAGAAAATTAGCTTTTTCTTTACCACAATTTACAATTGCAAATCAAAACACAACAGTAGCAGGTTCGATTCGTCCAGCCACCGTGTTATTCAATGTGGATATGCAAACAGCACCGTTAGATTTTATTCCGATGCCAGTTAGCCCTTTTATAGTCCTGGGAATTGGTGCTGGCAGACATCTTGTCTCTGGATTAACAGTTTCTAATGCAACTTTAGCGAATTTAGAAGTAATTGAGTCAAATAAGCAAAAAACTTTTACACAAAAGTATGCAGGTAAAATTTCTTTGATTGTACAAGCAGGTGTTGGATTAAAAGTACGGATGGATGACAATTTAAGTTTTGATTTAGCTTACCGTTATCAATTAATGGGTCGTGTGCCTATTGCCAGCTTTGGAGATTCTTATAAAGTAGAGGCGACACAATTAAAGTGTCATGGTTATAACGCTTCTCTTTTGTATCATATATGAAAAAACTTTTAGTCTTATTAAGTCTCTTATGTAGTGGCTGTGCAGCAGTAGAAGTAGCCTTGCGTGATGAACCGGTTGCGCCTAATCCTATTCGTGCAACGACTGAAGCACCGAACTTTGAAACTGCTGAGGACGTGTATTCCTTAGGGGAACTGTATTATAACTCTGGGCGTAGTACAGATCAGGTTAAAGCAATGGAGTTTTACCAACAAGCTGCAGATCTCGGGCATCCTTCTGCGCAAGGACGTATAGGGATTATTTTATTAGCATCTGACGATGTTGAAAAACAACTGCGTGGGCTCCAATATATTCGTAATGCAGCCGAAGCGAATGTAGCCGTTGCACAAACTGCGTTAGGTACCGCTTATGCAACAGGGCAGGGCCTTATTCAAGATTTTGCGCAAGCTGAACATTGGCTGGATTTGGCAGCTGCCCAAGGGGATGTGCCTGCTATGTTGATGTTAGGGCATTTGAATTATTCAATGCGCAAAGATAAACAAGATATTGAAGCAGCCAAAGAATGGTATCGAAAAGCTGCAGAATATGGTGATGCAGAGGGTGTTTATTATTTAGGAAAACTCTTTACGACTGGCGATCCTGATAAACGAGATTATGCATTAGCGATTAAACTCTTTGAACAAGCCGCCTTAGGGGGCTATCAAGAGGCTTTATTAGATAGAGCAGAACTCGTATCTGAGGGTATGAGTGAAGAAATTGATGTCACACGTGCACCAAGTTTATTTGAACAAGCTGCGCGTTTGTCTGCGCGGGCTGCGTATGTGTTAGGGGTGCGTTATGAACTTGGTGATGGTGTAGATCAGAACTATGGTAAAGCGGCTTACTGGTATCGTGAAGCTGTCACACAAAATTATCCTTATGCAGCATGGCGTTTGGCACAACTCTATCGACAACAAAAAGGTGTATTGTTTGATGTTGCAGAAATGCATCGTTGGTTAAATAAAGCTGCTCAACAAAATGTTGTAAAAGCCAGAGTGCAATTAGGGGATGATTCCTTAACCGGTTTTGGCGTGCCACGTGATGTTAAAAAAGCCATAGCGCAGTATGAAAAAGCAGCGGAACAAAATGATCCGTATGCTTTATTAGTGTTAAGTGTTTTATATAAAGAAGGCATTAATGTACCGCAAGATCTCTTAAAATCAACGTTGTATTTTGAGCGGGCAATGAAGCAACCTAACCCACATTTAGCGGGATATCATATTGGGCAACTGTATTATTTTGGATATGGCGTTAAACGAGATGTCAACAAAGCTATTGAATGGTTAGAGCGTGCTGCTAGCAATGGCGTATTGCCAGCACAAATTTTATTAGGTGATCTTATTTTAAGAGGGGAAGGCATGAAGCAAGATCCTTTATTGGCGATGCGTTGGTATGGAAAGGGTGCATCCCGCTCCTACCCACAAGCACAATATAATATTGGTTCTATGTATTATAATGGCACAGGCGTCCCTCTAGACCCGAAAGAAGCCTTACACTGGTTTAAATTAGCAGCTAAAGGTGGGCATGTGCCGGCACAATACCAGCTTGGCCGTATGTATTATTTAGGGGATGGAGTTGAGAAAGATCCTATTGAAGCCTATGCCTGGTGGAGTTTATCAGGTGAAAAGGTACGCGAAGGTTTAACTGATGATATGGATACTTTGATTTTAAGTATGCCTCCGGAATTACAATCCAAGGCAGTCGGCTTGGCGATGCAATATCGTCGTAAGTATATGCGTGCAGTTTTAAACTAATTCTGCACGCTCTGCTGCTGTGAGAAGAGGGGAACGGCTCGTCTCTTCAGGGTGGGACCCAGTGTTATTATGCTTTTTTTGAGAAAACAATAAGTTTTTAATTTTTTGTAAGGTGCCAGGTTCATTTTTGTGGGTTGCACGCACAGTTAATAAATCTGCGATCTCTTTATATCCATGCTCAACTGCAATTTTTTTAGCAAATTTCCCGATAGGCATTTCTACAAGTAAGGGATAAAACTGCTTAAAAAGCACAACAATAGGAACATCATTGGCTCTGACAGCCAGCGCTAGTGGTGTCCAGCCATAGGTAGAAGTGAGATGAATGTTGACATGTTTTTCTAATAACAATTGAATAATTGCTAATTGTTTCGCTTGGACTGCATAATGTAACGGTGTAAAACCACAGGTGGGCTCTTGGTTATTGAGTGCTATTTCAGGGATGTGCAATAAGCGTTGCACCAGTGCTGTGTTTCTTTGCATGATTGCATGATCTAATAATGACGCATTACCCAGGTAGGCATTAATAGGCAGTTTGAGATCTACTAATATTTGAAGGCAATCTACCACGGTGACTTTTGCAGCTTTTCTGAAAAAATAGGCATAATCTTGTTTCTCAAAAGGAGGAGTGCGTTCTAATAATAATTGTATTGTTAATGTCCACCTGGTTTGCGTTTTAGATGTCATATTTTCAATCAAATATACAATCATCCCTTTTACTGGTGATGCAAGAGTTTTTGCTATTGCAGTTAAACAGTCTGCTTCATTTTTGGTGAGGAACTCTTCTGATATTAAGATGGAAAAAAAGGTGTTTAGGATTTTTTGACGTTGTTCATAGGACGTATCATGCAGGATAAGCCAAGGCAGTTCTGGTAGCATTAGAGTGAGTCCAGTTTCTTTGTCTGTAAGAAAGGATCTGTGAGCGTATCAGTGGGGCCCGTTTTTTTTAAAAATGAAAAACACCCTAAAATGTGAGATTTTGGGATTGCAATTAAATCAGCAATCTCAGGATGTAGTGTTTTAGCACAAACTTCTGGGGTTTGTTGGTTGTGATCTAACAGGCGCAGATTTGCACCATGATGACGCAGCAGTAGAACGAGTTGTCGATGCCCCTGAGAGGCTGCAATATGCAAAGGACTTCGCCCATTGGTAGTTTGCATATTGACGTTGGCTCCTTTTTTGAGCAGAGTTTCTGCCAGTTCGGTATGTTTAAATCGCACGGCATAGTGTAATGGTGCTTCACCTAAAAGATTAGGCGCATCTACTGCTGCACCATTGGCCAATAATACTTTAGCAATAGCCAGGTGACCTTGAGCTGCTGCCCGATGTAAAGCTGTATCTTGAGTAGCATCTATACTTTGTGTAGAGGCTCGGTTTTGTAATAATAAGCGTACGATTTCAATATCGCCAAATTTCACGGCCACATGCAGTGCAGGGGTATTATAGGGGCCGCTGCAGTGATTGACATTGGCCTGATGGAAAATTAAAAGTTTGACTACCTCTAAGTTGCCCCACTGTAAGGCTATATATAAAAGTTCAGTGGCAAGATTTGGTGTGCTTGCAAGATATTGGGTAAGCGTAGTAATGTCGGAAGCATCATTTTTTTTTGTAGAAAAACGATGGATCATCATTTGTATGTTTGCAGGCAGTAGCGCTAAATTCATAGGTGCCTCTATTGTGTTTTAGAGTATGTTAGGTACAAGGCTGCTTAATATTGCATAAAATCCAATACAGAGTCCAGCGCCAACTGGTAGCGTAATGATCCAAGAAAGGAAAATTTTATTCACCAGCCTTAAGTCTAAAGCACCAATTCCTCTGGCTAACCCAATCCCTAATATAGCGCCCACAAGCGTATGGGTGGTGGAAATAGGTAACCCCGTGCCCGACGCTAATACTACCGTAATCGCGCACGCGAAAGTCGCGGCAAAACCACGGCTAGGGGTGAGCTCTGTGATCCCAGTACCAATGGTGGCCATCACCTTATGACCAAAGGTCAGTAATCCACAAATGAGCCCGACACACCCAAGGAGTGTGATCCACAAAGGCACGGTGAGAACTTTACTGGAGGCAAAGTTTTTATGCCCCAAAGCATCTACTATGCCTGCTAATGGTCCAATTGCATTGGCAACATCGTTAGAACCATGTGCAAAAGCCATGCTACAAGCTGTGAAAATCATCAAAATACCAAAGAGTCGTTCCACATTAGTAAAATGAAATTGAATATCTAAACTAGGATCAAAATGGACGGTCCTTAACCAAAAAATACCAAGGATCGTCGCAACCGTCGCACCACTGAAAATCACTTGGGCATTTTCTAGGCTTGAAAGCGTGACCCCTATGTGTTCTAAACCACTTATGGCCACTGTACCGATGAGAATGGCTGCCATAAAAAAGATATAAACGGGAATAAGTCGTCTGGCACGTATAAAAGGTTGGGGGGTATCGAGAATGAACTTATGGATGCTCCAAAATAATCCATAGGCTATGATTCCACCCAGCAGCGGAGAACACACCCAACTTAAGGCAATGGTGCCTATTTGACCCCAGGCTAAATGCTCAGGACCTGCAATGATCCAACCAAAACCTACAATAGCACCCACAATCGTATGGGTCGTAGAGACTGGCCAACCAAAGTAAGAGGCTACCATTAACCAGACCGCACTTGCTAGTAATGCAGCTGACATTCCATTAATGTAGGCACTTGGGTTATTCCATAACCCTTCCGTATCTATCAGCCCTTTTCGTAAAGTCTGAGTGACTTCACCACCTGCCAGTAAGGCCCCTAAGCATTCAAAAATAATGGCAATAAAGAGCGCTTGACGTAGTGTTAGGGTACCTGAACCAACAGAAGTCCCCATTGCATTGGCTACATCATTGGCCCCAATACCCCATGCGAGTAAAAACCCGAAGCAGCAGGCCATATAAAAATAAATTTCTATTACCATAATAATGTTTTACCCTTCATACTATTCTCTCAAGGCTAGCATAGGATAAGCTCCTATACATCGTTATTTTTATATTAGGTTAGTTGTCTAATATTTTATTGTGGAGTGAGTATGAAATCACAAGCAACAGCACCGGCTTATTGGGTCTGGTTAGATCTGGAAATGACAGGTTTAGATCCTACTACAGATACCATTTTAGAGATTGCAACGGTCATAACCGATACGCAATTAAAGGTTATTGCAGAAGGGCCGGATTTTGCCATTCATCATCCAGATAGCATTCTTGATAATATGAATGAGTGGTGCCAAAAACAACATGGGTTGTCTGGCTTAGTACAACGTGTGAAAGAAAGTAAAATTACGCTGGCTGAAGCTGAATCACAAACCCTTGCTTTTTTAAGACAACATGTACCCGCTGGAACTAGCCCCTTATGTGGAAATACGATTTCTCAAGATAGACGTTTTTTATATAAATATATGCCTACTTTAGAAAGGTTTTTTCATTACCGCAATTTAGATGTGAGCACGGTAAAGATTTTGGCACAACAGTGGAAACCGACTGTATTGGAAAAGGTGTCTAAGAATGACACACATTTAGCTTTGGCTGATGTGTATGAATCTATTGCTGAATTAAAAATTTATAGACAAGGATGGTTAGTCTCTTGATATTTGCTTTTGACACACAACATGAATTAGAACAATGGGCGCGATTGGTGGGAAAAGTGTGCACTAAGCCCTGTGTTATTTATTTACAAGGGGATTTAGGGGTGGGTAAAACCACTTGGATGCGTGCTTTTTTAGAGGGTGCAGGGGTTCAAGGTGTGATTCGCAGTCCTACCTATACTTTAGTGGAAACCTATACGACTGATAATGGATATTATGCACACGCAGACCTATATAGATTAGAATCCCCTAGTGCTTTGGAAGGGATAGATCTGCGTGCGATGGTAGGCACCTGTGTTTTAGGGATAGAATGGCCAGAAAAAGGTGGACGATATACACCTGTGGCAGATTTTAGTATCGCTTTACAGATTCCAGCAGAAGAAAAACGTATTTTAGAGGTACAGGCTTTTACAGAGTTAGGTAATCAATATATGGCATTGTTATCATCACTTTATGAGGAAAATAAATGCAGCGGATCCAACGACTCTCCTCTCAATTAGCCAATCAGATTGCAGCAGGGGAAGTTATTGAGCGACCCGCTTCAATTGTAAAAGAGTTGGTAGAAAATAGTATTGACGCGGGAGCGACCCGTATTGAAATTACCTTAAATGCCTTATTAACCCAGTTATGCATTGAAGATAATGGCAGAGGGATAGTCGCAGATGATTTGTTATTGGCGATAGCGCCGCATGCTACCAGTAAATTACAGTCTGCTGAAGAACTATGGAAAATTCAAACTCTAGGGTTTAGGGGCGAAGCCCTAGCGAGCATCGCCTCTATTGCTAAGGTGACATTGATTTCAAGAGCTCAAGGAGAAGAAACTGCCTGGCAACTGAAAGCGATCCCTGAAACAGAACCTGTGATGACCCCCACTGCACGTGCGCCAGGTACAACAGTATGGATAGAAGATTGTTTTTTTAATGTCCCTGTCAGGAGGCGTTTTTTAAAGAGCACCAAGACTGAATTGAGTCATATTGTGGAAACCATGATACGGTATGCGCTACGCTATCCAGAAATTGGTTTTTTTCTGAAAATTGAGCAGCGTTATTTATTACAAGTGCCTAGTGTAAGTTGGGAACAATATCCTCAGCGATTAGTGAAGTTGTTAAATAAAAATTTTGTAGATAATGCTAGTTATTTGGAAGCCTTACAGGATGGATGGACTTTAAAAGGATGGGTTTCAAAAGAAACGGGGCTCAGGCGTCAGGCAGATTGGCAATATTGGTTTTTAAATGGTCGCCCCGTACGCGATAGGGTGTTATTGCAAGCCCTACGCCAGGTTTATCAAAGCGCTGTTCAGATGGGCTATTATCCTGCCTGTGTCTTATTTTTAGAATTGCCTACTGAAGAAGTTGACGTTAACGTTCATCCTACTAAACATGAAGTACGGTTTTGTCAGGCTAGTGCAGTACATACCTTTGTATCAGAACAATTACGAGCAGTTTTAGCAGAACCGGCTGTGCCGGATATGCCTATGGTATGTTCCGCACCTATCGCTTTTACGCCGCTTGAGGAAATACGGCCTGTCGATAGGTCTAGTGTTGTGATGCCTGCACCGGTTATGATGGATACCGTATCCATGGTTCGTTCAAGTGTAGCAGCTACTGTTCCACAACAGATGACGGAAGGTGTCTTGTGGCAAGATTTTTGGTTGACGATGGTGGATGAGCGTCTGTATTTAGTGACATGGTCAATGTTTGAACGTTGGGCTTTACAGACTAATTTAGAACAGGCGTTACTTCAGGAAGGTAAGCTGGCAACCTATCCTTTATTATTTCCCGAAAGTCAGGTTTTGACTTTAGAAGAGCAGCAGTGTTTGGCAGAAGAGGCAACACAAGCAGCTTTAAATCGTTTTGGATTTTATTATCAAGTCATCCCACATGCTTTAGGGCAGCAGTGCCGTTTACAAACGCATGCACAAGGAGTTAATTTTCAGGATATCTGGGCAGCTTTTTGGCAAATAGCTAAAGCGGGTCCTTGTGCAGCGCTAGCGCAGCTCTTAGAGCATGTGAAGGCTGGAGGGCTCATGCAGTGGCACAGGACTAAATTACAAGAATATTTAAAGCGGGCGATTGCGCAATCAGTTCCTGGAATTGTGTTAGTTACAAGAACCCAATTAGCAGCCCTAGCCTCTGAGACAACTGTTTGTTAGAATTGCAGCTCAAGTTTGAATGATAAAAATAAGCCGTGGAACTTAATAATAATAAAAAAACAGTTATAGCGCTTTTTGGGCCTACTGCGGTGGGTAAGACACAGCTTGCGATGGAAGTCTCTGCGGCGCTGGGGTGTCCTTTAATCAGTGTAGATTCTGCGATGGTTTATCGTGGGATGGATATTGGGACTAGCAAACCAGATGCGGCAACTTTAGCGAGATATCCACATGATTTAGTGAGTATTCGAGCCTTTACTGATTTTTACTCTGTACAAGATTTTGTGGCTGATGCGACTGCTAAAATTAATGCGTATCATGCAGAAGGTAAAACGCCTATTTTAGTGGGTGGCACGATGTTGTATTTTCATGCTCTACAACAAGGTTTGTCTGAGATGCCGGCGACTTCTGTGGAAGTTCGTGCACGATTACAGCAGCGTTTAGAGCAGGAGGGGCTGACAGCACTTTATATCCAATTACAACAGTGTGATCCAAGACGTGCTGCTGTGCTACATCCTAATGATACACAACGTATTTTGCGTGCTTTAGAAGTGTTCACAGCTACGGGTATCCCCATGAGTACTTTTTTAGAGAGAACTCGACAATTTTCAGATTGGGATTGGGTTAATGTTGCTTTAGTGCCTGCAGATCGGAGTGTATTGCATCATAACATTGGTGTGAGATGGCATAAGATGATAGCAGAAGGTTTAATTGCTGAAGTAGAGGCCTTGCAAGCGATGCCTGGGTTTGATTACAATCTACCTGCGATGAGATCGGTTGGATATAGACAGATCTTGGCGTATTTGGCAGGGCATTGTACGGAGCAGGAACGGGATGTTGCAGCATGTGCTGCGACAAGACAGCTAGCTAAGCGACAGTTAACTTGGATGAATCAATGGCATTCATGTTATAGTGTCAAAGTTGAGTTGACAGACTTGCCTATAAAGTATGTACAATCGCTGCTGCAATCTAAAATTGCTGAATAATAAAACTTACGGAAGGGGACTAAAAGATTATGATTACAACAAGGAAAGCCACAGTGGCAAAGGGACAATTATTACAAGATCCTTTTTTGAACGCATTGCGTAAAGATAAGGTTCCGGTTTCTATTTATTTAGTTAACGGCATCAAGCTACAAGGTTTAATTGAATCTTTTGATCAATTTGTAGTCCTTTTGAAAAACAATGTTAGTCAAATGGTATATAAGCATGCGATTTCAACAGTTGTGCCGGCACGTAATGTGGCAACGACTTCTGCTGCGCCTAATACACGCATGTTATCTTCCGAGATGGATTTTCCAGTAGAACTATACGACCAAGAGTAGGATTTTTTGGATCATGTAAAAGAAGGGGATGTAGCGATTCTGGTACAGATGACGCTACAGCCCCCGTATGATGTCGATGCTCCTTTAGATGAGTTTATCGCTTTGGTGCAAAGTACAGGGACTATTCCTGCACATGTAGTAACTGGAGCCCGTAAATCTCCCGATGCAAAATATTTTATAGGAAGCGGAAAATTAGAAGAGCTTCAGGAAGCTGTTCGGAATTTTTCCGCCACTTTTGTTTTATTTAATCATGAATTAACACCTGCTCAAGAACGTAATTTAGAAAGTGTATTGCAATGTTCAGTTGTAGGGCGTACGGGTATTATTTTAGATATTTTTGCACAGCGTGCGCGGACTGCAGAAGGTAAATTGCAGGTGGAGTTGGCACAATTACAATATACGAAAACCCGTTTAGTGCGTGGTTGGATGGCCTTAGATCGTCAAAAAGGTGGGATAGGGTTACGAGGTCCTGGTGAAACGCAACTGGAAACAGATCGGCGTTTAATTGGGGTACGGATTGCAAAAATTGAGCGACAACTGAGTCAATTAGCTAAGCATCGTGCATTAAATAAAAAAGCACGCAAACGTGCGGCGATCCCAACGATTGCGGTTGTGGGGTATACCAATGCAGGAAAATCCACGCTTTTTAATCGTTTAACAGGTGCGGATGTGTATGCTGCAGATCAGCTCTTTGCGACTTTAGATCCTACTTTAAGGCATATTACTTTACCGGGGGTAGGTAAGGTGATGATTGCTGATACAGTCGGGTTTATTCGCCATTTACCACATAAGTTAGTCGAGGCTTTCCAAGCGACGTTACAAGAAACACAAGAAGCCGATTGGTTATTACATGTAGTGGATAGTAGTGCGCCAGATCAGCCTGCTTTAATGGCCGCGGTTAAAGAGGTTCTACGAGAAATTGGCGCACAGCAGATCCCACAATTATTGGTTTATAACAAAATTGATAATACAGATATTCCTACCCCACGCTTGTTTAGAGCTGCTTCAGGGTTACCGCATGCTATATGGGCTTCTGCGCGTACTGGTGCTGGGATCTCTTTGATTCAAGAAGCTTTAGTAGAGTGTTTAGGAAAGGCTTGGATCACAGGTACCTTAATCTTGGGGGCGACTTTAGGTAAATTACGGGCCCAGTTATATGGCATGGAAGCTGTCACACAAGAAACGATACAAGAGGATGGGAGCTGGTGTTTAATGCTTTCTTTGCCTGCATCGAAATGGCAGAATGTAGTACGGGAATACCCAGATATAGTTGATCAACTGACCGTAAAAACGCAAAGAGGGAATATATGAGTTGGCAGGATAATGGTCGCGACGGAGATAAAGATCCGTGGAATAGAAAAGGTGATGAGCCCCCAGATTTAGAGCAATGGTTAAAAGACATTAAGAAAAAGTTGGAGCGCTGGCTTGGTGGTAATAAAACAGGGTTTCCAGGTTTTGGTGGGGCCCCGAATCCAGGAGTCACACGTGGCTTATTACAAAAAATTGGTTGGGGTGCCAGTGTTGTTTTAGCGTTGTATGTTTTAAGTGGGATTTATATTGTAGAACCTGCAGAACAAGCGGTCATTACCCGTTTTGGACGTTATGTGCGTACCGCCGGGGCTGGGCCACATTGGTATCCACGTTTAATTGAACGTGTAAAAATTGTTAATGTGGAGCAGATGCATACGATTATGCCGCGTGGCTCTATGTTAACCAAAGATGAAAATATTGTAGAAGTAGAGATTGCGGTGCAATATTACATTGGGAATGCAAGCCAATATTTGTTTAATCTTGTGGATCCGCATGGCAGTTTGGGGCAAGTGTCTGAGAGTGCATTACGGTATGTGATTGGGCATTCTACTTTAGAAGAAGTGTTAACAAGTGGTAGAACTGCGATCGCGATGAAAATCCGAAAGCAAATTGAAGAGAATTTGACTAGTTATAAATCTGGTTGGGTGGTTGCAGATGTTGCGATGCAGCCTGCCAGAGCCCCTGAACCCGTAAAGTCAGCGTTTGATGATGCTATTCGTGCTCAAGAGGATGAAGTGCGTTTTGAGAATCAAGCAGAAGCTTATGTGCAACGGGTGACTCAGATTGCAGAAGGTAAGGCGCAGCGTTTACGTGAAGAAGCCGAAGCCTATAAGCAGAAACAAATTTTATTGGCCAAAGGTGAATCGGAACGCTTTGAATTGATGTTGCCACAATATCAAAAAAGCAAACGCTTAATGAGGGATAGGCTTTATTTAGAAACCGTACAGCAGATTTTAAGTAATACCTCTAAGGTTTTAATTGATGCTAACAGTGGGCAAAATTTGATTTATTTGCCTTTAGATAAATTAATGAACAGCTCTACAGTGAATTCTGAAAAATTAAATGTAGCGCCTATGACGGAACGCAAGATGAATGCGGACGAAGTAGAAGCAACCAGAGTGGCGACTGAGCAATCTCAAGAAGAGCCTTCTGGCGAAGTGATGCGACCAAAAAGAACGCGTAGTAAAGGAGAGACCTCATAATGGAACTACGGCATAAGCAGGGTTTAATAGTGGGGATCATTTCGGTGATCTTTGTGCTAATTTTTGGGTTATTTACGGTTCAAGAAACGCAACGTGCGATAATTATTCGTTTAGGGCGTGCGGTTGAAAATTCCGCTCATCAACCAGTTGTGTATGCGCCGGGGTTACATTTTAAACTCCCCTTTATTGATGTGGTGCGTTATTTTGACACGCGTATTCAGACGATTGAGATTCAATCATCACGGATTGTGACTTCTGAAAAGAAAGATGTGATTGTTGATTTGTTCGTGAAATGGCGTGTTCGGGATTTTATTACGTATTTTACGCGTACCGGTGGAGATCGCTTTAAAGCTGAAAAGTTGTTACGTGAAAAGATTGTTGATGGTGTGCGTGCAGAATTTGGCTTGCGAACGATTCAATTAGTGGTGAGTGGTGAGCGTGATGAATTAATGCGCGGGATGTTAAGAGATGCGAATCGTTCTGCTGAAAACTTAGGGATTGAAGTAGTAGATACGCGTGTAAAACGTATAGATTTACCGACAGAAGTCAGTGAAGCAGTGTATGAGCGTATGCGTACAGAACGTGAACGTATTGCGTCTGAGCATAGAGCCAGAGGTCAGGCGAAAGCAGAAATGATTCGTGCAAAAGCAGATGCAAATGCGACGATTGCAGTGGCACAAGCTGAGCGTACGGCGAAGAAGTTACGGGGTGAAGGTGATGCAGAGTCCGCACGATTGTATGTGCAAGGGCCCGGCCAAGATCCTGAGTTTTATAACTTTTTACGTAGCTTGGAAGCCATGCGCATGACCTTTAAAGACCAAAATGATATACTGATTTTAAAACCAGATTCTCAGTTCTTCCGTTATTTCCAAAATGCGGGGTCTAAAGAGTAAGTTTATTAACTCAGTTGTTTGGGGTGTAGTATGATGGCGTGGGATGATTTATGGGCTGCTTTAGCCTTAGTAATGGTACTAGAGGGGATTTTACCCTTTTTAAATCCTCCCCGTTGGCGCCGGCATTTAAAAAATATCGCTGATTTAGAAGATCGGACTCTGAGACAAGTAGGATTGTTTTCCATGTTGGCGGGGGTTGTGATACTGTATGCCGTAAGGGGCTACCTTGAGATGACCTAAGGGTCGCTCGGGAGGAGGGTGGTGCCGAGAAGAGGACTCGAACCTCCAAGGGGTCTCCCCCACAGGCATCTGAAGCCTGCGTGTCTACCAATTTCACCATCTCGGCAAGAAGAGTGTTATTTTTGCTGTGATAGCCCAAAAAGTCAACGGAATTTTTTTATTTATGAAATCGAAGCCTAAGAAAAGTACTAAAAACAACAAAAACAAATCTTTTGAAGATCCTTTTTATGCGCGTGAAGCGCAAAAATACGCACAACCTATTCCTAGTCGGGAATTTCTGTCTCATATGATTAGCGAGCATGGTGCGCCTGTGAAGATGGAAGCTTTAGTTAAAAAACTGAACTTCGGTAAAGATTTTGCTGCTAAAGAAGGGCTCTCTCGCCGGTTAGCAGCAATGGTTCGAGAAGGGCAACTTATTTGCAAGGCAGAACAGTACAGCATTCCGATGCAAACACAGATGACACAGTTTGTGGGGAAAGTGGTAAAAACTGCTAGTGCATTATTTGTAACAAATTTAAGTTATCCGTCACAAGCCATGGTACGTTTAAATCAATATTATTCTGATCTCAATGAAGGTGATATTGTAGTGGTTGCTTTGGATAAGGAACCTGGCGAAGAAGTTTTAACTGGGCATGTAGTTTCTGTGGTTACAGATCCAAATGTAGCAAAGGTCGCGATTTTTACCGCTATTTTTAAACAAGACTTACCGCATGAATGGTCTGAAGATGTCATACGTTCTTTGAAACATTATGATGAAAACACGTTGTGGTCATGGGAAGAAGAGAATCGTACTAATTTAGAACATTTAGATTTTGTGACGATTGATGGCGTGGATGCTAAAGATTTTGATGATGCAGTTTATTGTGAACCGCGTGCTGATGGCGGGCATACTTTATGGGTCGCTATTGCCGATGTGAGCTATTATGTCCGTGAAGGTTCTGTTGTCGATAAATCTGCAAAATTGCGTGGGACTTCTGTATATTTTCCTGGGTTTGTCGTGCCGATGCTGCCTGAAGTGTTATCTAATGGACTGTGTTCTTTAAAACCCAATGTGCGTCGCTTAGCGATGATTTGTAAAATGGAAATCTCTGCTGTTGGGGAAATTGAAAGTGCAGCATTTGATACAGCGGTGATTTGTTCGAAGGCACGTTTAACCTATACGCAAGTGGCGGCCGGCATTCAAGATCCTACTACTTTTCCAGCAGTGCATTTTGACTTAAAAAATCGTATTGCGGCTTTAAAAGGGGTGTATGAGTCTTTAAAAATAGCGCGTTCAGAACGTGGCGCGATGGATTTTGAAAGTGTTGAAATTATTTTTCAGTTTGACGCTAAAGGCGAAGTAGAAAAGTTATTGCCGACCCATCGCAATGTTGCACATCAGATTATTGAAGAATGTATGTTGGCAGCCAACATGAGTACTGCACGTTTTTTACAAAAACATAGCATGCCGATGTTGTATCGTGTGCATAGAGGGCCGACGCCAGAGAAATTAGCAGAATTGAAAAATTTCTTGGCGGGCTTAGGGTATGTGTGGAAAACAGAAGAAGAACCCACTCCTTTTGATTATCAAAAAGTCTTACAATATTTTGCAGATCGTCCTGAAAGTGGATTAGTGAATAGTTTAGTTTTGCGCTCTATGAGTCAGGCGATCTATACCGCAGCGCATGATCAACATTTTGGTTTAAATTATAGTGAGTATGTGCATTTTACTTCACCCATTCGCCGTTATCCGGATTTGATGATTCATCGTGCCATTAAGGCTGCGATGCAGCATAAAGCACCGAGTATTGCAGTAGAAGCATTAGAAGCCTTAGGGCAACATTGCTCTATTACTGAACGCAGGGCAGATGAAGCTTCTCGAGAAGTTGCTAATGCCTTGAAGTGTCACTATATGCAACAGCATTTAGGGGATTCTTTTTGGGGTGTGGTCACAGGGGTAACGCCTTTTGGATTGTTCCTACAATTGGAAGAGGTGTATACTGAAGGGTTGCTGCATATTTCTGCACTTGCGGATGATTATTATGTCTTTGATCCAGGTCGTTTAAGATTAGTGGGTGAGCGTACCGGACAAGAATGGCATTTAGGAGATAAATTATTAGTGCGTGTTGTGCGCTGTGATTTAGAAACCTATAAGATTGATTTTATTTTAGCAGAAGCACCGTTTGAATCTATTGAGCGATTTAAGCGTAAAAGAACAACGCGTGGGCGTCCCCAGAGAAGAGAGAGAAAAAGATGAAAGGGTATGGTTGGCATTTATTTGAAGCAATTTTACAGACACGACCACATGCATTTAAGCAGATCTGGTTACAAAAACAAAAAAGTCCTTCAGAAAAACATGCTTTGGCTGCACAGCAGTTAAAGGCGGTGGGATTGACTTTTGAGCAATCAGAGAAGGTTGCTTTAGATAAGTTAGCTGAAGGTGGGGTGCATCAAGGGGTTGTTTTTGATTTTATTCCGCGTGAACAAATTAGTGAGCACGAATGGTTTGAGAAGATGGAAGAAGATACTGGTCGTGCCTGCGTAGTTTTGGTGTTGGATGGCATTACGGATCCTCAAAATTTTGGGGCTATTTTGCGCAGTGCAGAAGGCTTTGGGGTGACTGCTGTCCTGGTTCCACAAGATAAATCCGCTACTGTCACGGCAACGACTTTGAAGGCGGCCTCGGGAGCTACAGAGCATTTAGACATCGTCGTAGTTAAAAACCTTGCACGTAGTTTAGAGGCATTGAAAGCGGCGCGTATCTGGGTCTGGGGTACGGATTTGGAACAAAGTGAGAATCTTGTAGGCTTAAAAGTACCTGCACGGGTGGCTTTTGTCTTAGGGCGCGAAGGTGAAGGATTGCGCGAATTGACGCGTAAAACATGTGACCAAAGGGTCCATATTCCTTTATTAGGAAAAGGACAAAGCTTGAATGTGTCTGTGGCTACGGGGATCTTCTTGTACCATTATCGTATGCAGCATCCAAAATAAAAAAGTAAATCATCTAACTTTTTGTAATATCTTGGCAGTAGTATTGGTGGTTGCTTCTGGTGCTTAACTTTCTTATAATGGCCAAGATTTTTGTTCTATATAGATTTTATTAATTTAGTTGTTTAACTCCTTGCACGTGAGTGCAAACCCATAAGGAGCATATTTTTATGCGTCATTACGAGATTGTATTACTTATTCATCCAGACCAAAGCGAGCAAATCCCAGTTATGCTAGATCGCTACAAGGCTACGATTGAGAAAGCTGCTGGAAAAATTCACCGTTCAGAAGATTGGGGCCGTCGTGCGTTGTCTTACCCAATTCAAAAACTACATAAAGCACATTATATTTTATTGAATATTGAGTGCCCATCTGAAACCATGCAAGAATTAAAAAATGCGTTTCGTTACAACGATACTATTTTGCGTAATCTTATTTTAGTGAGAGAGCATGCAATCACAGAAATGTCTGCAATGTTGAAGACGGATGATGAGAAAGAGCGTTCCCCTAAAGAAGGGCGTGAATTCGAAGTAGAAGAAACAGAATAAGGGAGCAATCATGGCAGTTCGTAGCAATAACGGCGGTTCTAAGCGACAATGTCCTTTTACCGCAGGGAAGATTTCTGAAGAATCTATTGATTATAAGAATCATCGTTTTTTAAAGAAGTATGTGTCTGAAGGAAGAATTGTTCCAAGTCGTATTACGGGGTTACGTAGTGTTGTTCAGCGTCATTTAGAACGAGAAGTGAAGTATGCGCGCTTTTTGGCATTACTGCCTTATTGCGATCGTCACTAAACTTTAGTTTTTTTTGGTGCTAGCCCCGACCAACAGGGAGGTGTGTTTTGGGCAAGCTAAAGATGAAAGATTTTCATCATCCTATTGGATTTATTGTCGTAATGAGTGTTTTAGCCATTACGCAGTCCATGGGGTATCCGTTGACCGTATTGCTGTATATGACATTGTTGGCACATCTGATTCTGGTTTGCCCATTAAGTACGGCAATTATGGCTGTTCTTTGTGCTCATATTGCCGTCGGTTTATGGGCATTTTGGTGGTTAGGGGGCACAGCTGCGGCAGGACACTTATTGTTATTGTTTAGCTATACGCTGGCAATGGCAGTGATGGCAGGGATGGTCCGCCGGTTTGGCTCTTTGAAAGCAGGTTTAGAGTCAGGAATTTTAGTTTATGCGGGCTTGGGATTAGCCTTAGCTTTTGCTGGTTATCTGAGCATAGAGTTTTGGATAAACCAGGCATTGCAGAGTAAGGCAATCGGTGTGGCAGCTCGGGAAGAGTTGTTGCGTGAGCCTTTGGTACAGGAAATCATACGTTTATATAACTATGGGGTCTTGTCGTTGTTTTGGTTACGGGGAGTCTTTGCTTTATTGTTAGCGTATGGATTTTCTTCCTTGCGTGTACAAAAGGGCGGGTTTAAAGAGATTTTCCACCATTTGAGATTGCATGGGGGATTTGCGGTACTGTTGGCAGGTTTAGCGGTACTACAGTTTTACTATCATCCTGTCGGGGTGATGCAGTCGTTTTTTGTGTTGCCGGTTGTGGTGCTGTCTTTGTTTGGATTGATAGCGGCGCATTATGCAACACAGCAAGGTGCTTTAAGTATTTATGGCTTAGGGACTTTGTATTTGTTATTGTTACTACCGCATGGCCTCGGGTTATGGGTGGCGAGTTTTATTGGGCTATTAGATGCATTTTATAATGTTCGTTCTAATACTCAGTTTGAGCTTCGGCAGCCGGGTCAGTGGATACAAACGTTTTGCAGTTTAAGAATGAAGAGGAACGCATTATGGGCATGATGACAATCATTCCGATCCAAAAAATCAAAAGACTTCCTTTGGGAGTCCCTGTAAAAGTAAGCGCTGGTTTTGCCCGCAATTATTTAATTCCAGAAGGTCTGGCTGTGTTTGCAACTGCCGAAAATCTTGAAAGATTTGAACAGGACAAACAGAAATTAGAAGCTCAGGAAGTACAACGTCATGCAGAAGCGGAAGCTTTGTTAGCACGCGTTGCGCCTGTAACTTTACAGTTAGTTACCCGTTGCACCGAAGAAGGCAAGCTTTACGGTTCTGTGGGCGTAACTGAAATCTTGAAACTTTTAGAAGAACAAGGTTTTTCTTTCAAGCGTCAGATGGTGCGTTTAACCAATGGCCCTATTCGTGAGACTGGGGAATTTGCGGTTGAATTGCAGTTACACCCTGAAATTTGTGCTACAATCACAGTACGAGTTTCACCACAAAACTAAAGTAGGAGATGGGTGTGCACGCTGCCCCTGAATCTGCTAAAACCCCTCCCCACTCTCTGGAAGCAGAGCAGGCGGTCTTGGGAGGGTTATTCATAGATCCTGCAGCTTGGGAGCGTATTGCCGACAAGCTTCAGGACTCTGATTTTTACTTAAAAGCACACCAACTTATTTTTAAAGCTATCGTTCAGCTGACTTCAGATGAACAACCTATCGACTATTTAACAGTTTTTTCTGTATTACAGAAATGGGGATATGGCGAAGATATTCGCTTAGAGTTGCTTTCACAGCTTGCACAACACACCCCGACTGCCGCAAATATTGTTGCTTATGCAGAACTCGTTAAAGAGCGCTCTATTTTACGCACACTGATTACTTTATCTGCCCAGATGTCTGAAGGTGCTTTTGGCGCAGGAGGTCGTAGTGCTGCTGAATTGCTAGATGAAATGGAACGTAAAGTTTTAGCGATTGCAGAACATACTACCCGTGGTCAAGGACCACAGGCTATTCGTCATGTTGTGGGACGTGCATTAGATCTGATTGAAACCCGTATGCAAGATGGCAATCCTTTAACGGGTATTTCTAGTGGTTTTACTGAAATCGATCGTCTCACTGCAGGCTTACAACCTAGTGATCTCGTGATCGTTGCAGGTCGTCCTTCTATGGGTAAAACCTCTTTTGCAATGAATATTGCAGAACATGCTGCGATTCGTAGTGGAAAGAGTGTATTAGTTTTTAGTATGGAAATGTCTGGTGAAGCACTCGCCACACGTATGATTGCGTCATTGGGGCGTATTGATCAAACCCGTTTACGTAATGGTAAACTCAATGATGAAGATTGGATGCGCGTTGCTAATGCAGTAGGTTGGCTCAAAAAGGCGCATCTCTATATTGATGAAACACCAGCATTGAGCCCGATAGAATTGCGCGCACGTGCTAGACGTGTTGCACGAGAGGGAGTCCCATTAGGGTTGATCGTGGTGGACTACTTACAGTTAATGCGGGTACAAAGTGCTACGGAAAACCGTACTGCAGAAATTTCAGAAATTTCACGCTCATTAAAAGCTTTAGCAAAAGAATTAAATGTTCCAATTATTGCGCTATCTCAGTTAAACCGTAGCCTAGAACAGCGCCCCAATAAGCGCCCCGTAATGTCAGATTTACGTGAATCTGGCGCTATTGAGCAGGATGCGGATTTGATCACCTTTATTTATAGAGATGAAGTCTATCATGAGGATAGCCCTGATAAAGGTACCGCTGAAATCATTATCGCAAAACAGCGTAATGGCCCTATTGGAACGGTGAAGCTGACTTTCCTAGGTTCTTATACGCGCTTTGAAAACTTTATTAGCGAGCACTCCTTTGTTGCGGCATAACCAAAATGCACGCCCTTTGCGAGTGCGTATTTTGGGTGATAATTTACTTCATAATGTAAACGTATTACGTCAATATGTGAAAAATTCCGGTATCATCGCGATGGTGAAAGCAGATGCCTATGGGCATGGTGCACTTGCGGTGGCAGAAACGCTAGCTCCCCATGTAGACTACTTAGGGGTAGCGAGTTTTGATGAGGCGCTTCAACTTAAAATTGCCGGGTGTCACACGCCGATTGTCTTGAACGAAGGTTTTTTTAAAATTTCCGAAGTGCCTGCAATTATTGCGCACGGTTTTTCTATTGTCATACATCACGAGTCTCAATTAGCAGCACTAGAAGCTTTAGAACTGCAAATGCCGATTTCAGTATGGTTTAAAATCGATGTTGGCATGGGACGCCTAGGCTTTAATCCGGAAAGTTTTTTAAAGCTATTACCACGTATACAAAAAGCGCAGTGGTTAACTGTATTAGGGATCTGGGGGCATCTACCCTGTGCCGACGATCTAAATGCTACAGACACCTTGACCCAATGCGCCGTTTTTGAACAGTGTACCAAAGGCCTAACACTGCCTAAAAGCTTAGCTAATTCAGCGGCATTATTACGCTTTCCAGCAGCACATTATGATTTTGTGCGACCCGGAATTCTGCTGTACGGTATTTCTCCTTTTGCAGATAAATCAGGCACAGACCTAGGTTTAAAACCAGTCATGGTTTTTGAATCTGAGTTAATCGCCATTAAAGAAATTCCACCCGGTAGTACCGTTGGGTATGGTGCCACTTGGAAAGCACCCATAGGTAAAAAGACTCGTATTGGTATCGTTGCAGCAGGCTATGCTGATGGTTATCCTAGAACTGTACCCTCAGGTACGCCAGTACTGATTGCAGGGGAACGGGTGCCACTAGTGGGCCGTGTTAGCATGGATATGATGGCAGTTTTATTACCAGACACTTTGGCAGTAGAAATAGGTGAGACAGTGACATTATGGGGGCCAGGATTGCCAGTAGAGGAGATTGCCTTGGCTGCCGGAACCATCCCCTACGAGCTGTGTTGCCACAGGGCACAGCGTGTGCCCGTGACAGTATGCTAAAAGAGGCTAAAATGCGATTTCTTCTTCGCTTGCGTTATAACGTTGTGCAGAAAGTAGAATTTCTTGTTTGGCCAGTTCACTACCGACCCAACCTTCAATCTTGACCCATTTACCATTTTCCAAATCTTTATAGTGTTGGAAGAAATGGGCAATTTGGTCTAACAATTGGCTAGGCAGATCTTCAACTTCTTGGATAGTGCGGTATAAAGGCGTGAGCTTGGTAATAGGCACAGCAATGATCTTAGCATCAATCCCAGATTCATCTTCCATTTTCAACATCCCAATAGGACGTACCCGGATCACAGACCCTGTAGTTAATGGAACTGGACAGATAACTAACACATCAACAGGATCCCCGTCTTCTGATAAGGTCTGTGGAATATAACCATAATCACACGGATAACGCATAGAAGTAGCCATAAAACGGTCTACAAATAAGGCACCAGAAGCTTTATCAACTTCATATTTAATTGGCTTGCTATGTGCTGGTATCTCAATCACCACATTTACATCGTGTGGCATATCAGTACCACAAGTTACACGCTTTAAACCCATACAATTTACTCCAAAGTGGATATTTTAGACCCTTAGTATACCGCTAAGCTGGGGTCCGTGTTAACAGTTCTACGTGCCTTTTTACAAGTTGGACAGCTAACGCCAATTTGATACCAAGGGCTTTGTTGTTCTAACGGGGTCACTGGCATACGGCATGCAAAACATTGCGCTGTGGCACTTTCTTGTAAAGCAGGGTCTACCGATACCCGTTGATCAAACACAAAACATTCGCCGGTATAATGGGCATCCCCACAGGCTTCAAAGTACCCCAAAATCCCATCTTCTAATTGATACACATCTTCAAACCCCGCTTCTTGCATGGCAAGGGCAGCCTTTTCACAGCGAATCCCACCAGTACAATAAGTCACAACAGTTGCTTTTTTATAGTTAGGGGCTAATTGTTCTTCTACCGCTTTAGGGAAATTCCTAAAATGTTGTAAATTCAGTTCAATCGCATTATTAAATTTTCCTAAACGTACTTCATAATCATTACGTGTATCTAATAATACAACCTCACGCCCCTCATCTAACCACTGTTTTAAAGTAGCAGGTGCAATATAGGGGGCAGGTGGCAGATCAGCATCAATAATCTTATCCATTGCGATGATTTCTTTTTTGATTTTTACCAGTAAACGCTTAAAAGGGATTTTCTCAGAGATGCTTTCTTTGTAACGGGTGATCTTAAAAGTAGCAGTTAGTTCCTGCTGCATTTCTACAATACTAGGTTGCGGTCCTGCTAAAAACAGATTAATACCCTCAGTACTGAGTAAGATACTCCCTCGTAAGCCTAATTCTGTAGCGCGCGCTTTAAGATGTATGCGATGTATTTCTAAGTTCGACAACTTTATAAATTTATAAGCAGAAATATTAATAATAGGGGACATACGCCAGACTCCTTTTAAATCAAGGCATATTGTAGCGTATGGTGCGGTTTTTTGCCTAGTGTTAAGCGTCTGGTTTTTGGGATTTCTGAGGTGAAAAGTCAGCTCCTGATCTATCAGGTTTTTGACGTTTGACAGCAGTGCTACTTAACACAGGAGAGCCGGGAGGACGTAAACTAGGCGTAATAGGGGCGTGTGAGTGATGTATACGATACTCACCACTGTCAAACTGCGCTGCATTGACCTTGCCGAGTACGCCATCTAAACTAGCGCTGTTTATGTAATAGCTGTACGGATCATGTCCATGTAAAAAGAACAGAGGTTTTTCGGGGTACAGTTGAGGACTGGGTTGTTGTAAATGCTGTGCTGTATAACGTGCCCAAACAAAATCATACAGACTGTGATCTGCTCCATTAATATAAATCCAATCAGGGTCAATAGGTTCAGTAGTGAGGAGATATTTGTTTAATAAGTCGCGCATTGCACTATTAATCAGCTCGCAACTCTCGCGCAAGGCTTGAGAGGTAGTGTCATCGTACTCTACTTCTTCTCTGTTAGAGTGCTCACGTAAAATTAATGCTAGAAATTCAACAGACTCAAATTGACTGGGCGCATGGGTCGCAATCTCAGTGAATGGAGAATTTTCAGAAACTTCACAGCTGATGATGTTTAGGTGGGGCATATAAATATCATTTAAAACATCTTGTGCTTCTGAGAGTATATCTTGCTGGTGATGTACTTGTGCGTAAGCAGCAAGATTAAAAAAATTGCTGCTGGAACGATATTGTGCTGCCGGACATGTCGGGTCAAATAATTTTTTAGCAGATATATATTCTGGTATTTCATGTTCAGATGTCATTAGAGTATAAAAAATGTCTATAAATTTAGCATCATGATTTGAATATAAAACTTCAAAGTTAATATTTAAGGTATTCAGCATTTTGTATAGTTGAAACATGAGATAATCATTTTCACCTCTGTCTGCAAGTGTGTCTCCTAGGAATCTAACGGTAGTGTCTTCAGTCCCTTTTTTAATTTTTTTGAGGATGGAAGACATGTGCATTATGGTTTGATAACGTTCTTCTTCTGTTAGTTCAGGTTCATGTTCAATACTAAATTTTTTATGACAGGCTACAAACTGTTCAAAATCTTCTTGCGGTAATGTGATAACGCCTTCTTGAAGTAAAAAATGTAGAGCCTTTAGAATATTTGCGTGTAAATCTCCGATACTTACCATTGCGCCTGGTGGATAGGTGCGTGGTGTAAGTGGATATTCTGTAATATTAGTGGTTGTCACAAGTATTGGCATGCTCACCTTACGATATAATGCGCACCTATTCTTAATTTAGTCTATTTTAGTGCAGCTGTGTGATTACAGTAGGTGTTGTTGCACGCAAAAAATCTTGTAGAGCCAGAGAAGAGATTGTTGAGCATGTTATAGAATGAGAGGAGAAATGAAATGCCTGGCTTGATTGTCTCAGGGGAGCGTACCAACCTATTTACTGGTAACCTGAAGCGGGAAGCCAAGTGGTTTTTATGAAATACTTGGCTTTCAGCAAAAAGGAGAGATACAAAGATGTGATGTCGATCATTTCAAAGTCTTATCAAATCGTAGTATTGCAAAATAGTACTAGACGACTAGAAGCGCCCATAGATTGCAAATAACAGACGATTAGATCTTGAATCTGTCGAGTCAATTTTTCCAATCCCAGGGGAGGCAAAACTGATTTGACCATCCCAATTTTCATTGTACCGTAAGCGTAATCCGACAGTTTTGCAAGATCTGGTAATACTAGGACGATAATTGACGCGATCGATGTTAAAAGCACGTCCAATATCGTAAGCAAAAAATGGCTGTACTTTTTGTACTTTAGTAGGAGCAAGATCATATCGTAATTCAAAGCGTGCGGCAGCACCACGGTCACCGGTTATTTCTGCCATATCAAAGGCTTGACCAACTTTAGGTCCGCCAAAAGCAAATTGTTCAGACACTAACAGCTGTGAAAAACCATAGGCACCAGTAAGATAGGTTTTAAAGCTAAAATCTGCAGGTAGTGTTTCTAAATAATCTACTTCAAAACTCAGTTTTGCAAAGCGTGGTTTTGCATTAGGACGAGATTGAAGGTCTGCAGGACGAGAGGGGTCTAAACAGCTTTGGCCAAAAGTTCCTCTGAAATGGGCATGAAAATGAGTATCTCCATTAGGTTTATGGGAAAATTCTTGTGCTTCAATATAAAGGGCACGGATGCGATCATAATAGTTACGTTGTGCAAATGCGGATGTTTCCACTACATCATTTACCCAGTAACCCCCACCTTTGACGCCTAAAGTATAACGACTGCTGCGCCAGAAATAATAACTTAAGCTTGCATCTGCTTGATAGGCTTTTCCTTCAATAGCTAAAGGTCCCAGGGCCCCTTCAGGTTGAATTTGGTTAAATTTGGCATCTGCTTGTATTTTTAAGCTTTCATTATGCAAAATATTAAAATAACTACCGGAGAAGAACCGTAAATCACGTGTGCGGGGCTGTGTGGTTGCCATTTTAAAGGTGAGTTGGTCACGACCAAATAAGGTATTAAAGCTAATCTTTAATTGTGCTTGTTTAGGACCTTGGTAACGCGATCCGCTGTTGTTAAAACTACCTTCTACGTTATACGCTTCATGATGCGGAATACTACTGAAGGTATATTGACCCGGATTATCTGTATTATCTTCAATACTGTTTTCAGGATGCATCCCGGGCAGATCTTGGGCTAACCAGGTATAGCGTTCATATTGATGTTGCTGCAGAGGGCTATAACATTTTAAAGGTGCGAACTGATCTTCAACCATGGCTTTGAGCTTAGGGTGACCTTCTTTCACAACAATTTTGTTGACATGGCCTGAGCGGGTTTCTAAGGTGACGCTGCCTGCTTTAGGGCGTACTTGATCGCTTGCTAGAATGACTTCAGAAAGTGGAAAACCCCGTGCTTTATAAAACGCTTCTAGTTCTAGGGCTAGACGCTGAATGTCACGCATAGTGACGAGTTTGCCCATATAAGGTGTTGCAAATTTTTGTATATCATTATCATAAGCCATAATACAGGCACTAGTACTTTGTGCTTCAAAGTGGCGCAAGGTAAAAGCTTCAGATTTTGGTTTTTGGGGCGGTAACCCATTTTCTGTAGTCTCAATAGGCAAATGACAGGAATTTTGTTCTAATTGTCCCGTCAATGCTTTAAAAGCCTCCAGAGAAAGTTTTTTACCAATATAAGGCGATGCTACTGCCTCTAATTCACCGGACTCTAAAATACAGTAGATCTCAGGGGCTACATGTTTGACACGGGTTTTTTTTTCACGTCCGGCATAAGGGGTGGGGCCTTTAGGGGCAGGCTGTGGTGTGCTGGGTAATGCTTTTGGAAATAACGTTGGAATTTCAAAATCATAACGCGCAGGATCAATTGAGCTGGGAACTGCCGCAAAGGCCGCACCGCTACTATTTAATAAGGCCAAAACAAGTAATTTGTCTAGCTTTTTCATGTCCGCATCCTTGCGCAAAAAGTATCAATATTCTTATAAAGTGTAATCACTTCAGAGAAAAAAGCTATGCTCTTTTGTTCTGAGTTTTACACCTTAAAATTGTTGATGCAATCCTAGAGTATAATGATGGGTTTTATGTGCAATCCCAGCACTATCTGCAAATTCTACGGTAAAGTCTGGATCGTGAATGGCAGTATTACCTCTACGGGTTGGCATCCAGTCTAAAGCGTATCCAAGATGGATATTTAAGTTATCGCTCAGTGGATAGAGGTAGTGTGCCTCCAAGGTATACCATTCTGCTAGATGAAACTCTCCTTCAAAAATAAGGTCTCGTGAATAATGCTTGTCGAGATCGTCCGCAGTTGCAAAACTAGTCGCTGTAGCTTGTAGAGTGAGTGCACCAGCATCTAGCTTGCAGGTATAGGCAAGGCCGACAAAGGGGGCACGTAGTCTTTGTTCATACCAAAGGTCTACTACATTATTAGGAATCGTAAAGGAGCCTTCAGGATAATGGAGTATACCGCCATGGGTGATCCAACGGTATAGACTGGTTTTATAACCGACTATACCGCGCAGCTGGGCAGCTTCCATATGCAGACTATAAGGGAAACCTTCGAATTCTATATCATAGTTTGGTGTATGGCTTATTATGGCGTCCACAGATACAGTATAGCCATGGGCTCGAGTCATAGGTGCCTTAGAGATAGACAAATGGGTGGGGGTAGCAGAGGTATAGTTGAGCCAATCTCTATCGATGATTTGACCATTGCCTTCATTCATGAGGCGAGACCACAACGCAAAATGCCAGTTGACAATGGAACTGTAGGCATACGAGGCTGTTAAGGTCCCTACTGGAATACCTTTAATATCCCATTCTAGTTCGCTGAGTTTATGGCTACCATCAAAGACACGTTCATAGACTTTTCCTTCTTGAATACTAATATCTGCTTGGAGTTGCCAATATTGCGGGTCTAATACGGGATGGTGTGCGGCTAATGGCGTAGACAGGAATAAACACACTGCAGAGAGTGCAGATTTTAAGTTATGTGACATATAATTGTAGTATTCAAAAAAATTGAAAGAACGTTGAGTGTAGCAGCAAATGACGACCACACTCAACGCTGGTGCAAGGATTAAAATTGTTTTTTAATTCCAATTGTATAGTGGTGCAAACGGCGTGCAATACCGGCATCATTATCAAAAAAAGCACCGCTTCCAGATGAAAGGTCTATTAGAAAAATATCGCCGCGTTGGTTAGGGATCCAATCCATGCCATAGCCAAGATGCAGGGTCAGATCTTTCAAGAGTGGATAAGCATATTGTATATTAGCCGTATACCAGCGTACTTTTTCAAAAGAGTCATTATAGGCAATCGCGCGAGAATGATGTATGTCATAATCTTCTATTCCCGTTTGATTCGTAGCAGTGCCTTGTAAGGTTAAGGTGCCTTTGGGTAGAGTAATCTCGCAGGTCAGCCCTACAAATGGAGCATCTAGTTCTTGGCGATAAGATATACCGAGTTCATTTTTGGGAAAAGGTATGTAGCCAGAAGGATACACTGCATAGCCCCCATAGCTTTTCCAATCATAGTCCTCACTTTTGATGCCAAGTGTTCCAAAAATGCGTATGGCAGGCATATGGATAGACCATTGATGGTTATGACTGAGTAGCAAGGTTTGTGCTTCAGTTTCTTTAAAAAGTAAATCCATAGAAATAGTTGCACCTTCTGCTCTGAGCGGCGCATATTCGGCAATCGAGTAATGGGTTTGTAGTCTGCGATCTGCATCTAACCAATCTCTATCTACCATCTTGCTGTGCCCTTTATCTAGCGTCGTCCAGTATTGGAAATTCCAGCGTACAAAAGGATTATAGGTATAGGTTGCTGTAATAATCCCTGTTGGGATATTTTTGATGTCCCAGGTGAGTTCGCTGACGCGTACATCACCTACATAAACGCGTTCGTAGCTTTTCCCTTCTTGTAAACCAATGTTTGCTTGTACATTCCAACGATCTGCATCAGACCATAATGCAAAAACAGGAGTTGCTAATAGTGTGAGTGCTAGTGTGCAAATATGGCGAATTATCATGACGTTACCTTAAGTTATTATTATGAGGTTAGTTAAACAACAACAAAAATTTAACACCAGTTGAGATTTTTGTAAAGCAAAGATGCAGATAGGATTAGATTCTCAGCGTAGTTCAACGATATACTAATACTATAAGGATATTAAAAGTTTAAGTTATGAAGCTAAAATTTTGGGTATTGACGGCAATCTTCTGGGTTAGCCAACCAATTTTTGCATTCACTGCAGAACAAAAAGCACAGCAAGCTATCGATCCGGTTTTAGCACGGTATCGCACATTTTTTGCACAAGAAGTGAAACGTCGTCATATCCCGGGCACTGCAGTGGCGATCGTCTATCAAGGGCAAGTGGTTTGGATGGAAGGCTTTGGGGTACGTAATTTAAAAACGCGTGAACCTGTAAACTTAGATACTGTCTTTCAGTTAGGATCCGTATCTAAACCGTTTGCAGGGACCTTGGCAGCATTGTTAGCACAAGAAGGGGTGTTGCATTTTGACGACCCGGTTGCACAATATTTACCTGGGTTTCATTTAGAGCGTGCGCCTAATGCATCAGATTTGCGTTTGAGGCATATTTTAAGTCATAGCTCTGGAATACCAAGGGCGGGTTTTAATCACATGATTGAAAGTTATGTGCCCTATAAAGACATTAAAAGCAAAATGCAAAGTACGAAGGCCTTATGTGCACCAGGACGCTGTTTTGACTACCATAATGCGATGTTTAGTTTGATTAAGGACGTCGTACAACAAACAACAGCGCAATCTTTTGAACAAGCTTTAAAAACCCGATTATTACAGCCTTTGCATATGGATCATACTTCTGCAAGCTTAGAAGGATTATTAAATACTTATAACTATGCACAACCACATGTACGTACTAAAAATGGTATGGCTGCGTTGGGGAGTCACTCACAAGGATATTATGCAGTGGCACCTGCTGGTGGTGTGAATTCCTCCATTCGAGACATGGCAAAATTTTTACAATTGCAGCTTGGAGGATATCCAGGTTTGCTCCAACCTAAGTATCTAGCGCAATTACACAGCCCTTATGTTGTTGCACATGATGGAAACCAACGTTATAGGCATTTTAGAGATAGAATTCATGGTTCTTATTATGGGATGGGTTTTAGAATTATGCATTTTGCAAACCATAAAGTAGTTTACCATGGTGGGATGCTCAAAGGGTTTATGAATTTTATGGCAGTAATGCCAGATAAAAAAGTTGGTATTGTGATCTTACAAAATGCCGATACAGGATTTTCTTGGCAAACAGCCTTACGGTTTTTTGATATGTTTTTGCGGTTGCCTGAAAAAAACTGGTCTGGAGCACCAAGCCCTGTCAATAGTACAGTGGTAAAACGTCAGTATAATAAGAAACTGAATGTTGTTGCGGCTAAGAAAAAGCGGCCTCCATCCAAATCAAAAATTCAAGCAAAACGCGCACCTACGCCCGTTCCTGTTGCCAATAAAAATAAAATTGCCTTACGGGGACCAGCATTGCCTACGAGCACGCGATAGCTCTTGTCATAGTTGGGGATAGTTCTTACAATACGCTCAGGCGCTGCTCTGGCGTTGTAGATACTATTTTACTAGCTGTTTAACTTAATTCCTAGGGGGTAGAGAAATCAACACCACTGCTCAGGTACCATTTCAAATCAATTTAACATCTTTTTTGATGCACCAATTACGTGCTTTTAAACTACCGATGTTTGGCTTAATTATGGTGGCGGTTTTAGGGGCAGTAGATCTGTCATTTAGACCCTATGTTGTAAAAGTGATTTTCGATCGTGTAGAAATGGCTTCTGACACCAATATTGCCATGTTGTTATTGGGACCGGCAGCATTGTACGTTGCTGCAACAGCATTTATTAATCTGACTTATTGTTTTTATGACTTAGTCGGCATGTATTTTTTCCCCCGCTTAAAACAAAAAATTATCCTAGAAGTAAACCGCTATCTACAAGGGCATGCTCATCATTATTTTCAGCAACAGTTTTCAGGTGCTCTTGCGACTAAACTGCAAAACTTAGCCAATGGTGCCCAAGAATTGATAACCTTATCGATTGATCGATTCTTAACCCCTTGTCTAGGTTTGATTGGCGTCAGCGTTACGATGGCGACCGTACATCCGTTATTGGCGGTTTTCTTTATGGGGTGGACCATATTCTTTTTAGCCTTGAGTTTTATGGTGAGCAAGAAAGGCAGAAAATATTCTTTTGATTTTTCACAAGCCACCACGCAAACCACCGGAAAATTAGTAGATGTCTTTGGTAACATTATGAATGTACGGCTTTTTTCGGGGCAAGCATATGAAGATGCACGTTTAAAGAAAGATTTAGATTTTGTTATTAATAAAGATATACAGATGCGCCGCTATTTGTTATGGATCCGTTTTTGGCAGGGTACGTCTATTGTAATGTTGATGGGGTTGTCTTTGGCTTTTTTAGTGTGGGCACGGCAACGCCAAATTGTGACAGTGGGCGACTTTGCCCTTATCTTGACTTTATGTTTGGCGGTTGCGGAAACTATTTGGTATTTATCCGATGATTTCTCTCGCTTCTCAGAATTAGCAGGACAGTGCAGTCAGGGCTTAAGTGTCATGGGGCATGCACATGAGGTTGTAGATGTGCCAGATGCTAGTAGGTTGGAAGTGACGAATGGGGTCATTGAGTTTGACAAAGTTGCTTTCTATTTTGATGAGGACGATCCTTTATTTACTAATAAGTCCGTTAAAATATTGGGCGGACAAAAGGTCGGGTTAGTAGGTTGCTCTGGAAGTGGTAAAACAACCTTTGTAAACCTGATTTTACGCTTATATGATTTAAAATCAGGTCGGATCTTGATTGATGGTCAAGATATTAAGCAAGTGACACAAGACTCTTTGCGTAAACAAGTCGCGGTTATTCCACAAGAGCCACTCTTATTTAATCGTAGCTTGCTAGAAAACATACAATATGGTGATAGGGAGGTAGATAATGAAGCTGTCTATCGTGCTTCAGAATTAGCACATGCGCATGAATTTATTACACAACTGCCACAGGGGTATGCAACCTTAGCCGGTGAACGGGGGGTTAAGTTATCTGGCGGTCAAAAACAGCGTATTGCGATTGCGCGTGCTATTTTAAAAAATGCACCGATTTTGATTTTAGATGAGGCGACTAGTGCATTGGATTCTGGAACAGAACGCTTGATTCAAGATAGCTTGGCGCATCTGATGCAACATAAAACTGTTTTAGTGATTGCCCATCGTTTGTCTACGTTACTCAATATGGACAGGATATTGGTATTTCAACGTGGACGTATTGTTGAAGATGGCACACATGCAGAGCTCTTAGCAAAAAATGGGTACTATGCAAAATTGTGGAACTTTCAGGTAGGTGGATTTTTACCTGAGAGTCTTTAATCTTCTTCTTCCGTTGGCTCAGGCATATTTTTAGGCGCTCCTTCTGGACGATTCAGCAAGGGGCGACTAATACGAATGCGTTTAATCATATTATCTTGTACTTGTACTACTTCTAATGGGTAGTTCTCAATTAATAAGCAGGTGCCGACTTCTGGGATCGCTTCTAATCGTTCAATGAGCAGTCCACTTAAAGTACGTGGCCCTGTAGTAGGCAGCACCCATTCCATAATTTTATTCAGGTCACGAATGGGAATGCTTCCGTCTACCAAGAAACTACCATCCTCTTGTACATGAACACGTTGTTGTAAGGGAGTAGGTTCATTACCAAATTCGCCAACGATCTCTTCTAGAATATCTGTCAAGGTTAATAAACCTTGAATATCGCCATATTCATCTACTACCAAGGCGACTTTACGTTGTACTTGTTGAAATTGTAAGAGCTGCATGGTCAGCGGGGTGCCTTCTGGAACAAAGTATCCTTCTTGCAAATGCGCCAATAGTTGTTTTTTATCAAAACTGGCGGAGGCAATTAAGGGGAGTAAATTTTTAATTTTTAGAAAGCCAATAATATTGTCGAGCTCTTCATGATATACAGGTAATTCAGTATGTGTGCAGTGGACGAGTTGAGCGACAATCGTAGACCATGGGCTTTGAAGGTCAATGGCTGCGATTTCTGTTCTTGGGATCATCACATCTTCAACTTTGGCTTGTTCGAGATCTAAAATACTTAATAACATGCTTTTATGAGAATTGGGGATGCGTGCTGCAGCTTCACTTACGAGCACGCGTAATTCTTCACGGGAGACGGTGTCTAAATGAAGTGCTCGAGGGCGTACGCCAAAGCAACGCAGTAAGCCATTAGAGAAGAAATTACTAAAATTCACCAGTGGGGCTAAGATCCAAGAAAAATACTTTAACGGAGTTGCTGCGGCATACGCCATTTTGTCAGCGTAAACGGTGGCAATCGTTTTAGGCGTGCTTTCACAAATAATCAGTAAAAATAAAGAAACGCCAATTGTCCATATAAAAAGTGTGATGTCATCAAAATAACGGGCGCCAATCATGGCGGCAACGGTCGCAACACCATAGTTTGCGAAGGTGTTCCCAAATAAAATCATACTCAGGAAACGGTCTGGTTTTTCCCACAAAGTTAAGATGGTACGTGCATGTTTATTGTTTTTAGCTAAATGACGTAATCTATACCGGTTTAAAAGCATCATGGATGTTTCAGAGGCAGAGAAGAACGCTGATAGGCAGAATAAGAGTACTAATCCACTTACTAATAGACTCAAGGGAACCGGGGTATCCAAAAAACCTCCTTCTAGTCAGAAACTAAGTTATAAAAGAAACCAAGTAAATGATACCAAGGACTAGTAATACGGTCCAGGTCTGCCAGGCAGCTTTGAGTATTTTTAAGCGGCCCTTTTGATAGTCTAGCCAGATTTTAAAAAATAGCCCCCACGCAATGACAGAAAAAGTAATCTTCGTACCCCAACGAATAGTTAGTTGAGGCTCTAAAAATCCCGGTGCTGTGAGCAAGCAGAGTGTTAGACCCGCTAAACCTAGCATGAGTAACCAATACAGACGTCGTCCACTTTGTTCAATAGAGGGCAGTGGTAAGGGGCAATGAGAGAGTTCTGGATGCTTTAGGCGCTTATCCTGCCACAAGATCAAGGCGCTATGGAGAGCAGCGAACACAATGATGGTAGCTGTAAGGCAAGAGAAGAAATAATGTAACGAGAGCGGTGCTGTCATAGAGGGCAATCTTCGCATAGTTGGGGAAAATTTGCTATCCTGCCTCCAAATTTTTCGTGTTTAAGGACAAAGGTATGTTTGAAAGCTTAAGTCAAAAACTAGGTCGGACATTTCAAAAACTGTTGGGGAAGGGTCAGTTAACTGACGATAATATGCGCGAGACCATGGAAGAGGTCCGGGTTGCCTTATTAGAAGCAGATGTAGCTTATGAAGTGGTCGATGCATTTTTAGCCGATTTACAAAATCGTGCGCGCGGGATGGAAATTAAAAAAGGGTTAGATCCTGCAAAAATGTTGATCAAGGTTGTCAATGATGCGCTCGTCTCCTTTTTAGGGGATGAAACGGTCGCTTTGAATTTACAAGCAGCAGCACCTGTTGTGATGTTGCTCGTAGGCTTGCAAGGGTCTGGTAAAACGACCTCTACGATCAAATTAGCGCGTCTTTTAAAAGAAAAACATAAAAAACGTGTATTAGTGGTGAGTGTGGATATTTATAGGCCAGCAGCTATGGAGCAGTTAGCTATCTTAGCTGAACAAGCTGGGGTTGCATGTTGTCCTGCAAGCCCTGAGTCTACGCCTGAACAAATTGCGAGCCTAGCCTTACAACAAGCTAAAAACCAAGTTTTTGATGTGTTGTTGGTAGATACAGCAGGGCGTTTACATGTTGATGAACCCCTAATGGCAGAAGTAGAAGCTTTGCAAGCATTACTTAAACCACAAGAAACGTTGTTTGTAGCTGATGGCATGATGGGCCAAGAAGCAGCTCGTACAGCCCGTAGTTTTTCTAGCCGATTACCTTTGACTGGACTGATTTTAACAAAGATGGATGGTGATTCACGCGGCGGCGCTATTTTATCAATTAAATTTATCACTCAAAAACCTGTTAAGTTTATAGGTGTGGGAGAGAAAATAGATGCCTTAGAAGTTTTTGCGCCAGAGCGTGCAGCTTCTCGCATTTTGGGCATGGGAGACATTTTATCTTTAATTGAAGACATGGAAAAACATGTTGATCAAAAACAGGCAGAAAACTTAGTTCAAAAACTGCAAAGCGGACAAGATTTTAATTTAGAAGACTTTCGTCTTCAGCTGATACAAATGCAAAATATGGGTGGTATGGCGAGCATGATGGATAAGTTGCCTGGCATGGCGAACTTGCCTGCTGCGCTGCGCGAGAAAGCGCAACAAGATAAATCGGCAGAGGTAATGTTGGTTTTATTAAATTCTATGACGCCCTTGGAGCGTAAGCGTCCGATTTTATTACAACAAGGGTCTCGTAAACGTAGAATTACCCAAGGTTCGGGTAAAACCTTGCAAGATTTTAACAGAATGATGAAACAATATGGCCAAATGCAGGAAATGATGCGAAAGTTTGCGAAAGGGGGGCTGTCTGGCATGATGAAGCAGGCAGGTGCCTTAATGGGAGGGAAAATGCCTTCCTTGTTTGGAAAATAGAGATTAATAGTTGACTAGCTTATGCAATAGCGACGGGATTGCGCCGGCAGCTTTGTTCAAGTAGAATACGGTCTCTTTGTGTTGTGCAGCTTTGTACAGTACAGTAATTAAGAAAGTACTATAACTTGTTTTATGCGAAAGGGAATAGATTAAGA
>CAZGDB010000001.1:86070-121975 GCA_964524705.1 uncultured Francisellaceae bacterium | reverse complement strand
CTTCAGGGTTTGCTAAGAGTCTAAAGTAGGCAATCAGATCTTTAATTTCTGGTTTAGAAAATAAAGAGCTACCTCCACTAATAGAATAAGGAATATGGTATTGCTGTAGTTGTTTTTCTATTGCACGGGCTTGATGATTGCTTCGATATAAAATGGCTACATCTTCATATTTACGGCCTTGGCCATGTAGATATAAAAGTTCAGTAGCAATAGACTCAGCTTCTATGTCTGCATTTTTAAAAGAACGGACACGAATCGCCTCCCCCTCTCCTCTATCAGACCATAAGGCTTTTTCTACCCAGTGCGAGTTATGACGAATTAAATGATTAGCAGCACGTAAGATAGTGGTACGAGACCGATAATTTTGTTCTAGCTTGATAATTTCTAGTTCGGGAAAATCCTCTAGCATGCGCGCCAAATTATCAGACTTTGCTCCACGCCAAGCGTAAATGGCCTGATCGTCATCCCCGACAACAGTGAGGTTATTACGTTTGTCCACGAGTTGTTCAACTAAAGCATATTGTGCTTTATTGGTATCTTGGTATTCATCCACTAATAAATATTGTACTTGTTGTTTCCAATAATGGTGGGCAATCGCATCTTTTTGAAAGAGCGTTAAAGGTTTTAGGATCAGGTCGTCTAGATCTACGACATGATAGGCTTGTAGTTGTTTTTCATATAAAGGATATAAATGTACGAGTAAAGGGGTAAATTCTTCGGGTAAGGACGGATCGCTAGGATGTAATAAATTATTTTTTAGGTGTGAGATATAAAATTGTAAGGCTTGTACCTGTTTTGCATCGACCATTAAGTTTTGTTCTTCAGCTAATGCTGCGATCAAATCTATACTGTCTTGAGGTGAAAATACGGAAAAATTCTTTTTTAACCCTAGACGGTGTCCATCTTTTTTTAAAATCTTTAAACCTAAGGTATGGAAAGTCGCAATATTCGGGCGTGATTTCCCCTTGAGGGCTTTTTGACAGCGTAACAACATTTCATGGGCGGCTTTGTTGGTGAAGGTCACGGCATAAATATTTTTAGGAGATAAACCTTGGCTGACTAGGTGGGCAATTTTTTGTGTGATCACGCGTGTTTTCCCCGTGCCAGCACCAGCAAGGACTAATAAAGGTTTATCGCAAGTTAGAATTGCTTTGTTTTGTTCTGGGTTTAATTGCATGAAGTTAGCTAATTTAATTATAACAAGTTATCAATACAAAATATACCTTAAGGGGGGCGGTGATACTAGTTTATTCTTCTGCTTTTGCAGCTTGCCAGAGCGCTAACATATAGTCGATGGATTGTCCTTGTAGCGTTGATAAGCCCTTTTCATGGGTCAACTTTTTTACAGCACTCATACGGCGTCCAAATTTTTTACTGACATTACTGAGTGTTTCATCGACGTCAAAACCAGCAAACAGACATAAAGATATGGCGGTATGTAGTAAATCACCAATTTCTTCTTGTAGG
Organism: uncultured Francisellaceae bacterium; assembly: GCA_964524705.1. Lineage (GTDB taxonomy): Bacteria > Pseudomonadota > Gammaproteobacteria > Berkiellales > Berkiellaceae > CAZGDB01. The sequence goes on along the minus strand of CAZGDB010000001.1, from coordinate 120,508 downwards.
CGTGTAGGTGGTTCTGCTTGCGTCAGCACAGCTTGGATTTCCGCACACTCGCTGATCGCTTGCTCTAAGATCATCTTAATGTCTGGCCAATCAAAACCAAAAGCACGAGCATCATTTTCTATAGCAATTAGGGTTTGTAGGGAGGTTGACATGTGAGAACCTTAAAGTTTTTTAACTAAAAAATGGGTAGGTTTACCGGGAACGCGCATTTCGCCAGGGGTAATAAAATCGTTGATAAAATCACCTTTATAGATAAACCCGGCTTTTTCGTAAACATGGCGTGCTTTAGTATTTGCAGCCTCAGGGTCTATCCAAAATGTATCAGCAGTAGTGTCTATATGTGTTTTAAAAAAATCTAGAAAGGCTGCGAGCGTTGAGGCCCCTAATCCGGTACCGACATGGGTTGGGCTGCCAATCATATAATCTAACGCATAAGTGGAGCCTGTTTTTGAAATATGTGCCTCTTTGAGGGGGGCACGGGGTTCATCTGGGAATTCTTGAATGGTCATAATAAAGCTAAACGGGATGTCATCTTGGAATCCAATCCAGTATACAAAACGTCCCTGTGCATAGGGGGAAGGTGTTTTTCTATCTTCTAAAAAGTTGAGGATATCGTTTTTATGGGCTGTAGAGGTATCCCAAAATTCTTGTACATGCGGTTCTGTAAGCCAACTCAATACAGTATCTTTATGAGCAGCAGTGAGTTTAGTAAAGGTAAGCATGCGCACCCTAGGGACTGTTTGGAGGAAAATAGCATATTTTGGAAGGTAGGCCAATGTGCGCAGATACACAATAGTTGCCTTGCCTGGGAGGCAGCTTTTTACCTTTCTTGCCTTGTAGAGAAGGCAGAAATTAGCTAAGCTATAAAGAGAGTAAGGGGAAGCGCTATGTTGGAATTAATTACGACGTTACATGCAGAGTTTCGAGAGAGACTAAGTAGTTTGTCTACTTTTTTTATTCCGCGTGAAGTATCTGTTCCTGCAGATCTAGATAAAGCTACAGTTGCAATGGGGATGCGTCGTGTTGGGAAGACGTTTGTCTTATTAGGAGAAATCAATCAATTAGTTCAGCAGCAACATATTGCTTTAGAACAAATTTTGTATATTGATTTTGAGGACCATCGTTTACAGCCGATGTCACAGAAAGTTTTAGCACAGCTATTAGAAGATTTTTATGCGTTATATCCAGAAAACCATGATCGGCGTTGTTACCTTTTTTTAGATGAGATTCAAATGATTACAGGGTGGCCATTAGTCGTGCGGCGGTTCTTAAATACTAAAAATGTTAAAATTTATTTAACAGGTTCTTCTGCAAAATTACTCAGCAAAGAAATTGCCACATCGATGCGTGGGCGTTCGTTAAGCATTGCAGTGTGGCCTTATAGCTTTAAAGAATATTTAAAAGCCTATGAAGAACCAGCATATATCTTGCCTTTTGGGCAGCAAAAAAAAGACAAGTATTTAAAATTATTGGAACAGTATCTTTTGGAAGGAGGTTTTCCAGAAGTCGTGACGCAATCTAATATTAGATGGAGGCGTTTGTTACAAGATTATGTGGAAGTAGTTACTTATAGAGATATTGTTGACAGACATCAGATTACTAATGTTGCATTGGTTAAGTACATCATTTTTTATGTGATCAAAAATGCTGCCACTAGTGTTTCGATTAATAAATTTTACAATAATCTAAAAAGTCAGGGTTTTAGTGTGCATCGAGATACGGTGACACGTTATTTAGATTATATGGAAGATGCATTTTTGATGTTTCTGGTACCATTATATTCAGAGTCTGTTAGAAAAACACAAGCGAATCCTAAAAAATGCTATGCAATTGATACAGGGATGGTATGTGCTCACCAAGTCAGTTTTAGTAAAAATTTTGGTAGATTATTTGAAAATTTAGTTTATTTAGATTTACGTCGTCGTGGAGATACTGTTTATTATTATCTCACACAAGATCGGCATGAAGTTGATTTTTTTACACAAAGTTTAGATGGAACACGACATTTATACCAAGTCGTCTGGGATACGCGAGATCCGGCTACGATGGAAAGAGAACAAAGGGCATTGCAGCAAGCCGAGCAAGAATTAGGTGTGAAAGGGACGATTATTGATCCGGTCACTTATTTTACTTGGGTAGGTTAGCTGATCTTTTCATGAAGGGTGCTCGGGAGGGCAACTTTTGGCATATTCTTGCCTTTCAGGGAAGCCAGGAATGGCTAAATAGAGGGCATCAGCCTGCTCATATTATAAAGCCAATTTGAGCAACCTGAGAGAGCTAAGGCATGCTATAGGCAGACAGCCTGAACTGGCATAATTAAATAAGTTGATCAGAGCATATAGGGCTGAATGAGTAGTGATTCGAGGTCGCCGCCGTATTGCGAAGAGCAGATTAGTAGACGAATTTTTAAAGACAAAGTATATTTGGCATTTTCTGGTGTAGCGCCTGTTGCAACGACTACCGCACAAAGTGAGTGTGATGAGTTTGCTAATCAATTGACCGCATATTTTCATTTACCGGCTATGACTTTTGTCGCATCAAATAAAATTGTATTAGGACTCTGTGAGCAAGAAAAAAGAAAGTTGGACAACATTTTTTAGATGCAGAGCGGAATCAAAATGTGCTTGTAACTTATCCTTGTAATAATCGTTCTTCCGCTAAATGCAGCTCTTCTGGTGTACCCCGTAAGATTAGGATGTCTCCTTCTAGCAGTTCTGTATCCTGAGCGGGCATTTCACTCTTGTAGCCATCTCGCTGGAACCCTGCAATATCCAAAATAAAATCTTCGGCCAACAGCTCTTGAATCGTTTTGCCAATGCAGTATGCACCGGTTGTAATATCCACGGCATGCAATTCCTGGGTCTGCGTATCGGATTGTTCCAGACGCGTGACATCATCACCGCCCTTGAAGAATGCACGTAGCATGTGGTAACGCGTGGCTTTTACTTCCGCAATCTGGTCTTGGACTTTTTCTTGGTCCTGTCCCAGTAATAACAACATGTGAGAGGCTAACATTAAGCTGGCTTCTAAGATTTCTGGAATAACCTCAGTTGCTCCAGCTTCTAATAACGCTTCAAGTAAACTATCATCTTTCGCACGCACTAAAATTGGCAAGGTTAATCCGGCTTGTCGAATAGCACGAATGGTTTTCTTAGCCTTGCGAGGCTCATTGAAGCTAATAATCAGCATTTGTGCTTTTTTAAGGCCAGCGGACATTAACGTTTCTAAACGAGTAGAATCGCCATACATGACAGGCTCTTTTGCACGCAAAGCTTCCTTGAGCCGTTTGGGGTCCAAATCTAATCCAATATATGGAATACCATCACGCTCTAAAAATCGTGCTAATGTCTGCCCCACACGACCATATCCACAGATGATCACATGGTCATTGAGGTTCTATGGGGTCTTTGGCATTATCTGAAATGACCGCTAAGACCTTTTTGGTGATCTTAGCATTATTACGCATCAGTAAAGGCGAAATGGCTATCGATAAGACAATTGCCGCAATAACAATTTGGTTATGTTGGGCGTCAATCAAGTAATGCGTATCAGCCATCGACAAAAACGCAAATCCAAATTCACCACCTTGAGCCAGAAATATCCCGGTCTTGATGGCCACATCCTTACGAGCGCCCATTAAGAAACTTAATACGGCAATCACAAATCCTTTGACCAGCAATAAGGCCGCCAACACTAACCCAATAGGTAAAAGTTGCCCAATTAGCACTTGTGGGTTTAGCATCATTCCAATCGTTAAAAAGAATAACCCTAATAAGACATCCCTAAAGGGCTGAATATCGGATTCAATTTGATGCTGATATTCAGTTTCTGCTAACATCACTCCCGCTAAGAAAGCCCCCAAACCCATCGATAAATGCAAGGATTCTGTTATCCAAGCAGAAGATAATACCACTAGTAAGGTAGTCAACATAAATAGCTCAGAAGATCTTGCAGCAGCAATAACGTGGAATAATGGACGTAAAAGCCAACGACCCGCTGCTAACATGACGGCAAAAACCAATATACCCTTTAAGCAGGCAATCAGTAAAATCTCTTGTAGCGCAACTTCCCCACCAGACCCTAAAGTCGGTACGATGATAAGAAAGGGGACTGCGGCTAAATCTTGAAATAATAAAATACTTAAAGCCATTCGCCCTTGTAAGGAATGCAGCTCACCTTGCTCAACCAATTGTTTGGTTACCACGGCAGTAGAGGACAGCGCTAACGCACCCCCAATCGGCAATGCCGCATGAAAAGGTAAACCTAATTGTTCAGCAATAAAAATTACAATCAGGGTCGTGACCACAACTTGCAGTCCCCCAAGCCCCAGGAGCGTGCGCCGCATACTGATGAGCTTTGGTAGAGAGAGTTCTAAGCCGATAGTGAATAATAGGAAGACTACTCCGAACTCTGCTAAAAAGCTTAAGTCTTCTCCAGGAGTCAATAAAGCAATCCCGCCAGGTCCGACTAAACAGCCGGTCATGAGATAACCTAGTACAGGGGGAAAATGAAAACGACGCACTAAGGCAACGATAATGACGGATAGAATGAGAATGACTAAAAACCCTTTGAATTCCATCAGCTTGCCTTTTTAAATCTGAAAACCACCCATGATAAATGTCATTAAATGCGACATCTTTAGTGTAACTGATTGTGAGGCTAATTTAAATGGTAAAATGAGATTTCTAGCTTAATTAAATGGGTGAGCTTAAGATTTCTTGACCATCAGGGTCTGTAGCTGTGCTTCTAGTGCAGTTAACTGTAGTTCAGCACGTGCAAGACGTTGACGCTGGATTTCAAATTCTTCTTTAGAGACCCACCCATGCGCTTGTAAGGCTTGTTTTAAGTTTTCTGACATAATGGTACGAACCGCAGTAGGCACCTTCAGGTCTTCAGGCAATAAATCTCTTAAAAGAGCTGTAAATGACATAAATTTGGTATCCCTATACATCTTCAGGCAAGATACACGGGAGAGAACAGGACTGCAAGGGTTAGGAATGCGTTGGATTTATGCACTACAACAGATGTGGTATCACCAAAAAGAACTCGCTAATGTGCGCCAGATGCCCCACGTTACAGATTTAACAACTGTCTGGTTGCGCCAACATCAGATCCAACAACTTGTATTGGATTTTGATGGCGTTCTTGCCCCCCATGGAGAACCAACCATGCTCCCTGTCGTTCAATCTTGGCTACAAAACCTTCTCCAAACCTGGCCTGAAGGTAAAATTTGTATCTTGAGTAATAAAAGATTTGAAGCGCGCGTACAATGGGTGAAACAACAGTATCCGCAGCTGACTTTTTTAACTGCCCTGCGTCCTAAGCCTTATCCAGATACCTTAGTGGCTTTGCAAATACAATCTGGTGTCCCAGCCACGCATACCCTCATTGTGGATGATCGCCTACTCACAGGCGTCTTAGCAGGCGTTTTAGCACATACGAAAATATTATGGGTAACAAAACCTTGGCAAGATTATCAAACACGACCGATCGTGGAATGTTTTTTTGCTTTTTTAAGATTTGGGGAACAATTGTGGTTGCGGTCTAAGGTCGGGAAGTAAGATAAACCAGGCTGTAGAACAGCCTGGTTATCCTTAAAAGCAAAAATTAAAGTTCGATGACTTCTAAGTCTGCTTCAGTTTCAAAGCTTTCATCTTCTAATGTGCTAACTAGGTTTTCAGTCAACGCAGCAGCATCTGAGATCATAGCAGCTTCTTTGGCAGCAGCGGCAGCAACTTGCTTAGCTTCTTTAGCGGCAGCTTTGTTGGCAGCAGCATTTGCTTTAGCAGTCTTCATTGCAGCTTTTGCTTGCTTTTGTTCTTTTGCAAAGTTCTTTACAAAAGCATTTACTGTCTTAGTGAGCTCGCTAACCATCTTTTCGGTGGCAGTCAGATCGGCCATGGTGTTTTGTGCAGTCACTAGGGCTTTTTGTGCTTGAGTTAGCTCTTTGTCCAATTTTTTAACGGTAGCTGTGCTATTCTTTTTAGTAGCAGCTGTGGCGCGTTTTTGGGCAATTGCTTTTTGTTTTTGTGCTAAAGTTTCAATGGTTTTCTTTTGTGCATCTTTTTGCTTAATTGCGGTTTGACGTGCAGTGCTCAACAACGTGTCTAAGGTTGCAGTGAAAGAAGTGGTAGGCGCTACAGTTGTTTTAGCAACTGCTTTTGTAGTTTTAGTAACAACTTTGGTAGTTTTGGTCTTTGTTGTCTTTTTGGTAGGTGCAGCTTTAGCGGTCACGGTTTTTTTCGTGGCTTGAACAGCTTTAGTTGCTTTTACTGCTTTGATAGTTTTGGTCGTTTTAGGCGCAGCACCACGTGTTGTGGTTTTTGCTTTTGCAGTTTTTTTGGTCTTAGACATTAAAGGTTCCTCTGAAAGTTGGTTAATAAAAAAATACTTTCTGGATTTTGGAGTGTTTATAAAAATTTTGCAAGTATGTTGGCCAAAGAAGGTTTGAGAAGTAGCTTAGTTGCGGTATAGTGATGCACAATAATTGTATTGCAGGGGGACCCTAAAGATGGCATTTGTAGTAACTGAAAATTGTATTAAATGTAAATATACGGACTGTGTGGAAGTATGCCCAGTAGATTGTTTTCATGAAGGCCCAAATTTTTTGGTGATAGATCCACAAGAATGTATTGATTGTGGACTATGTGAACCAGAATGTCCTGCAAATGCGATTTTTTCTGAAGATGAAGTGCCTGTAGATCAACAAGAATTTATTGCTTTAAATCGTGAGCTTTCCCCACAATGGCCCACGATCACACAACATCGCAATTTAGATACTGCAGAGGCTGATGAATGGAATGGAAAACTTCCTAAACGTCAGTTACTCCAAACGCCTGAAAAAGACTGAGCTAATGTGCTAAATGGGTATTTGCAGCGCGCTGACAGCATCAACATAAAGCGTGAAGAGCTGATCTTCACAATCTAAACGTTGTGCGAATTGCTCTGCAAGTACACCAAGGTCACGATCCAACTGTTGGAGATTCACATTTGTGTTATCTGCATACCGTGATTGAAAAGTTAAAACAGTATTCGTCGTGCGTAAAAGTTTCACCATCAAATCTTTGGATAAAGGCTGACTGGCGAGAGGATTGGCTTCATGTGCTTTGGCTATCAGTTCAAAGACACTAAATTCTCCATAACTCACGTAATCAATTAGTAGGTTGCATAACTTTTGCAGTGGTTCTGTCATTGGTTTTGCATCTAAGAATGGACGCTGTTGGCAGAGGTCATAAAATAAGACCATTACTTCATGACGTTCTTTGAGCCAAGATTGAATCACCTTAGCCGCGCGTGCCCAGTCGAGTTCCATTTCGAGCTTGGTTGACATACAACATCCTCCCTTAATATTTAAGTGAAAGGACGTCTCTACCAACTGCCTGTAAAGACGAAAGCATCCCTGCATTTCTATCCGTGTATCCTGAAAATTCAGAATACTCTTCCATTGCACTCAAAATTCATTTTGTTGTCAAGCTTGGATCTATATTTGAGCTAATATCTGTCATGAATATAGGTAATAGCTCACTTTTTAGGGAGGCAACCATATAAAATTAGGCCTATAAGCCCACTAAAGCCCAATAGGCTTAGCAAGGGCAAGGTATGCCCCCACCAGGTTTGTGTCTGGAAGCAATGAGGCCCATGCGCTAAGGCGGCGCTAAATGCTTTGACTATACCTAGCATTTCTAGTTGGGTTTCAAAGTCAGCTTGGCAAGGTGTTATGTTCACTGGTGCTGGCCATAATCCTGTAAGCTTCAAAGCTAAAAAAAAACCGACGCCTGCAAATATTAAACTACCAAAATAACTAATTATTTGCCAATACCTATTTTGTATAAAACAAGAAAGGGCCAAGAATGTGAAAATAACAAGGAGGCATCCACGTTGCAATAAACATAAAGGGCAATCCGGAAGGCCAAAGAGATTCTGAGAGCCCATTCCTACAACTAAAAAAATTAGAGACAGTACCGCACCAATCTGGGGAATAGACTTTATCATGCATGTTCTCGCTGTAACCAAAAGTGCCCTTCATAAACCCAAGCGGCGGGGCCTGAAAGGGTCGCGTGTCCTTCTTTGTCTAAGGTAGCAACCAGTTGTCCAAACGGTAAGGAAATGGTGACACTTGGATCTAACCATCCTTCTTCTATTCCTACAATCGCTGCAGCTAAGGCCCCACTACCACAGGCATGGGTGAGTCCAACGCCTCGTTCAAAGGTTCGTACTTTGATTTGGGTGCGTGACAGTACTTGGATCAGCGTGACATTTACCCCTTCTGGAAATTCAGGATGGTTTTGTAATCCTGCGCCGAGTTCTTTTAAGGGAGTAGCCATTAAGTCTTCAACTTTGATGATGGCGTGGGGATTCCCTAAATCTCTTTTAAAAATTGTATAGGATTGATTGTTATGTGTATAAGCAATCGTATTAAAACGACGTGGGTTCTCTACTTGTACGGTAATGTTATTAAAATCTGTCACTTCGGCATGCACAATGGTGTCAGTAGTTTGTAAGCGCAATTGAGTTTTATTGGTGAGCCCTTCCTCTAGTACAAATCTTGCAAAACAACGTGCGCCATTGAGACATTGCCCCGCTGGTTTACCATTTGCATTATAAATGCGCATAAAAAAATCAGCGTCAGGGAGTAAAGGGGGTTCGACTAATAAAATCTGATCACACCCTACCCCTACACCGCGATGTGCTAAACGTCTTAAGGTGTTTTCTGTAAAATGAATCACTTGTGTGATGGTGTTGATCACAATGAAGTCATTACCTGCACCCTGCATCTTGGTGAACTGTACTTTAATACCCATTGCTTTAGTTCTCCAACTTAACTTCTGTTTGTGTGCATTCCGGCGCCAGTAGCATGGCGAGGGTCTCTCGGGGTCTAATGATGAATACCCTATCATTATCTATTAAAAGTTCACAAGGGCGACAACGCGTATTATAGTTGGAACTCATGCTAAAGCCATAGGCACCTGCACCACTCATTAAAAGCAGGTCTCCAGCAGAAAGTGCCAGTTCATGGTTGAAAAAAGAATCTCCACTTTCACAGACAGGGCCGACTACAGTCCAAGATTGAACTGGTAGCGTAGACTGACTGAGATTATAAAAAATATGTTGTGCACTATAGAGTGCCGGACGCATAAAATCATTCATCCCCATATCGAGAATGGCATAATTTTTAGTAGGCGTATGTTTAAGATATTCAACTGAGGTGAGTATGACACCTGCATTGGCCACTAAAGAACGGCCAGGTTCAATAATAATTTTGTAAGGACTATCCTGAAAATATTTTTGAATACAAGTTGTTAACTCAGAAATAGATAAGGCCATGGTGTCTGCTGTATAAGCCACCCCTAAGCCTCCTCCAATATCAATATGTTTTAAAGTAATACCAGCTTGTTCTAATTTTTTTACCCAGGTTAATAAAGTCTCTAAACTTTTTTCAAAGGGTGCTAAGGAACAGATCTGAGATCCTAAATGTGTTGCAATCCCACGTATTTCTATATGCGATAACTGTTGTGCTGTTTTATATAATGAGAGGATTTCTGACTCTGAGATCCCAAATTTATGATCTTGTTCTGCGGTACATAAATAAGGATGTGAATCTACAGCAATATTCGTATTAATCCTAAAAGCGATAGGTGCACTTTTTTGTAAATTTTTTGCGATGGTTTGTATTCTGTACAGCTCTGATTCTGACTCAATATTAAAACAACCAATATTATTTTGTAACGCATACGCAATATCAGCATGACTTTTCCCCACGCCAGCAAATACGACTTTAGAGAGATCTCCTTTGGCTGCAATAACTCGAGCTAATTCTCCTCGAGAGACAACATCAAAACCAGCCCCTAGTTGTGCTAATCGTTGTAAAATCTGAACATTACTATTGGCTTTGACGGCATAACAGATCTGGGTATTGAGTCCTTCTAAGCCTTTAGTGTAGGCAGCATAATTATCTGCAATCGTTTTCCAACTATATAGATATAAAGGAGTTCCAAATTTTTTGGCTAAGCGTGGCAGATCTTGTTGTAGAATTGTTTTAGGAATTTGCATGGGTGCCTGAGGGAGCTGTGCTTGGTAAATAGAGTGGCCCACTTTGACCACAGCCAGATATTAAACTGACTAATAAGATTAGGCCTAAAAAAAACTGGTGCAAGAAAGGGCTCTCAGTTAAAGTACGGAAGGTCTGACGATGATAGAAAACTTTGTGTTAAAAAACCAATTTTAATCATAGAAATTTTGGAAAAAGATTCATGAAATTACAGTATTTAACCGTAGAGCCTACGCGCCCTGCAGAACAGCTTATTATTTGGTTGCATGGCTTAGGTGCGGATGGCTATGATTTTCTTGAAGTGCCGGCCTTATTAGGATTAGCTGCTGACCATGCAATACGTTTTATCTTTCCACATGCTCCGATTCAGCCAGTAACCATTAACAATGGCATGGAAATGCGGGCTTGGTATGATATTTATACAGGGGATGTTTTTGAAAAAGTAGATCGGCCAGGGCTATTGGCATCGCAACAAGCAATTTTAGAACTGATTAATGCCCAAGGGTTTAGTTTGGATAAAGTGATCTTAGCAGGATTTTCACAAGGGGGCGTTGTTGCCTTGACGACGACAATGGAGCATATGTTGCCTGTAGCAGGGGTGATTGCCTTGTCTTCTTATTTACCTTTAAAAACTGCAACCTTGCCAATCTTGACACAACTCTTTATTGCACATGGCAACCAGGATGCATTAATTGATTGGCATTTGGGTGCCACTACGGCCACGCTTTGTCAGGCAGCAGGTAATCCAGTGACTTGGCGAATTTATCCTATGGGACATAGTGTTTGCGAAGAAGAGTTAGAAGATATTGGCACCTTTATTGAACAGGTGTTTGAATTATGAATATCTGTATTGCAACCCGCAAAAGCCCTTTAGCCTTATGGCAAGCACATTGGGTCGGAGCGCAGCTAGAAAAGTTAGGCGCAACGGTGCGATACCATGCGTTAACCACACAAGGGGATTTGTGGTTAGAAAATCGCTTGGCGCAACAAGGTGGCAAGGGTTTGTTTGTTCGAGAATTAGAAGAAGCTGTCTTGCGGGGGGATGCGGATCTTGCTGTGCATTCTATGAAGGATTTGCCTTTTTCTTTTCCAGAAGGATTAGGTTTAATTGCTGTGACAGAACGTTTAGATCCTGAAGATGCTTTTATATCACCGCAGTATGCTAATTTGGCAGAATTGCCTAAAGGTGCACGCGTGGGAACAGCGAGCTTACGCCGACAAGTTCAGATCCGCACTAAACGGCCAGATTTGGAAGTGTTGGTTTTACGGGGGAATGTAGGTACGCGATTAGAGAAAATACAGGCCGGACAAGTCGATGCGGCTGTTATGGCGGCTGCAGGGTTAAAACGTTTAGGATTAGAACAGCATATTAGGCATCTTTTTTCAGTGACAGAGAGCATTCCTGCCATTGGGCAAGGGGCTTTAGGATTAGAATGTCGATTGGAAGATAAAACACTCTGTGATGTATTGACACGGCTGCAACATGCCCCTACGGCCAGTGCAGTAATGGCAGAACGTGCTTTTGGACAAGCCCTAGGCACTCAATGTGGACATGCGGTTGGGGCTTTAGGGCAAGTCCAAGGACAACAATTAACATTGACAGTCTGGGTTGGACAACCTAGTACTTTAGAAACTTTAGAGTTTCAAGTACAAGGTCCAGTAACCGAAGCTGCTTTATTGGGACAAGCAGCGGCGCAACATTTAATTGAACAAGGTGCCTTGCGGTTGTTAGGTATAGTTTCCGATGGTGGCTAAACTCTTATTAACCAGTGCACATGAAGATCTTAAGGGTTGGGAACAAGCCTTACTCCCGTATGGGTTAATTCCTATACATGTGCCTATGTTTGATATTCATTACGATACTCAAGTCTGTCAGGCGCTATTAAATACCCCAGTATCAGGGGCTACGTTTTTAATAATCACGAGTCAATATGCCGCAGCTGCGCTTCCGTTGGCGTACTATCAACAATTTACCCATATTTTTGTAATGGGTCAGACTACTGCAGATCGATTGCCACAAGGGGCTTCTTTACCAATCGTGCCGCCTTTGACAGCAACTAATTCTGAAAAACTGTTTGCATTCTTGCTCACCCAGCCTGTACCTAAAAAAGTGATTTTGCTTCAAGGAAAAAATGCCCACCCCTATTTATTACAGCAGTTAGGTGTGCATGGATTTGAAGTACAGCAATACGCTGTGTATGAACGGGTGCCTCGTCAAACCTTACCGAATACATTGTTGGAAAGTATACAAACTAACAGCTTGTCCTATATATGGTTCGCCAGTATTAGCGCTAGTGAAATTTTTTGGCAGTTATTACCCCTACCTTACAGGCAGCAATGCTTGGCCTCCTGTATACTATGTGTAGGTAGTGCACGTATTGCAGCATTTTGGAAAGACTATGGGCCAGTACAGATAGCAACAGCCCCGACACGGACAGCATTCTTGGCCCTATTACAAAAGGGGCAAGGAAAATAAGTAAGAAGGATCTTATGCGGTTTAAACTTTGGCTTTTGGCGACCTTGTGGATAATTTTAACAGCATTATGGCTGCATACGCCTATGTTTGTTTGGTTGGTGTCCTCAGAAGGGGCATTGCGTATCCCCTTGTTAGGCGTATGGTTTGGGGTGGCAGGTTTATTAATATTCGGTGCGCTGTTGCAACTACCATTTAGGGCGTATGATGCTTTAGTCCAATGGTGGAAGACGCGTAAAAAAACACAAGGTTTTTGTGCTTTGGCAGCACAAGAATGGAGCCAAGCAGAACAGTATTTACAACAAGAAGATCCTTTTTGGGCTGCGCTAGCCGCACGAGGCCAAGGGGCATTTACACGTAGCTTGGAACATTTACAAAAAGTACAAGTAACTTCGCTCATCCCAGCAAAGGCGGTGGATTTATTAAAAGCAGAAAATTATGTAGATCTTGGAGATTATGCTCAAGCCAAAATATTGCTAGAGCACATTGCACCTTTAAAAAAACATAAATCTAAAATAGCCTTATTACTTATACAATGTTATGAACGTCTAGATTTAAGCCAAGAACTGACACAAGCCTTTTATGCGCTTCCTCGTTTAGGACTGGAATCGCATGTTTTGTTAGCATTACAAAAAAAATTATTTCTACAATTATTGACTCACTGCCAAACAGAACGATTTGCCTGGCAGTTGTGGAAACATTTACCTACGATATTACAAGATGACCCAGTGCCCCAGATGGCCTTTTTACAGCAATTGATTAGCGTTGGAGCACATAAATCCGCGATTCGACATGCGGTGCAATTATTATCACGTGGCTGGCATGAGGAATTGGTTGGGTTTCTGTCTCAATGGGGAAAAGAAGATCAGCGTTATGTCTCAGCTTGGGCTAAAAAATGGATTAAAAGCCACCCAGAGAGCCAAAATTTACCACGTTTATTATCGGTCTTGTATACAACGTAGTTGCGCACTATCCTATTTTGAGGGAGGGCAGAAGTATGTGGAAAATAGTATTTGCTGTCATAGGTCTAAGCTGCAGCGTTGTTCAGGCGCAGACTTTAAAGGTCGCCTTAGATCTTCCTTTAGAGTCGAATGTTCAACCGGCGTCCAGAACCTTGTTTTTAAAAACGGGTATCTCTTCCATGTCTAAGCGGTTTATATTTTTAAATAAACAAGAAAATCGATTATTAAATTTTAAAAAAACCTATATGGTCAATGAAAATATTGAATGGATGACAGGTGTTGGTTTTTGGACTAAAAAACCTTTAGGCTTAACCTTAATCGAACCTCCACGTAAAACAAAAATGAAATGGATGTCCGTTGGGGCTGGAGTAGCGATTACACCTATCCAAAATTTTAATTTAAGAACGTTAGCGGGATGGGATTATAGCCAGTCGTTTAGTTTAAAGGCTGTCGATAAACATCCTAAACAAGCGGCATGGATGAGTGTGCGCGCAGATTATAAATTTTAAACTAAGGGCTTACGGTGAAAATATTACGAGTATTATGTGGTCTGTCTTGTATATTATCCACAAGTCTGGTGTATGCAGAGATTGTTCCTAATGGAACGCTTGTTACCAATTCAAATTATGGACGTAATATTATTAATGGACCTGCTAATCTTAAAGAGATGATGTATATCTCATTGACGGTTAATGGGCCCACAGATTTAAATCATTTAACGGTGACACAAGATTTTAAAGTGAATGGCCCTTTATCAGGATCTCACTTATTATGTGGCGATTTAACGGTGACGGGGCCAGTAGAGGGTAATGATTTTACTTTACAGTCTTTGATGGTACATGGACCTGTTAATTTGACGAGTGTGACCGTTAAAGGGGCGGTGACTATTAATGGCGGACCAGTTACTATCTTACAAGGGAAATTACAAAATTTAACGGTAGCTTCAAAAATAGTAAAACTGATGAGTACGACTGTAGACAGTATTGTTATTCGTAAGGTAGATGAAGAAAAACAACAACTCATTTTAGAAGGTAGCCAAGTCAATGGGACCGTGTTTTTTGAATCCGGGAAGGGTGAAATTATTTCTACCGGCTCTAGTATTAACGGTAAAGTTGAGGGCTTAGCTCCACAGCCTACACCTTAGGGAATAGCGCAAGACAATTATATAATGCTGCTTTGGTCCAGGCTAAGGTGTGCATCTCTTCTATTTGTGCAAAATACGATAATGCAGTAATAGAATGACAATATGCTACAAAATGTGCTATTTGCATATCTTGTATAGTGATTGAGCCATAAGCTTTGTAAAAATGAGGCAATAGTTCAGGGGTTAAGATCATAATCCCGATGCATAAATCAATGGCTGGATTTCCCACTTGACAATCACCCCAATCTATCAGAGCAGCAGGCATGTTTTGTGTGTCAACGAGGATATGTTTAGCATAGAGGTCATTATGGATATAACTAGAACTACGTTGGTTATTGAAATCTAGATTTTGAAAATAGTCCATATTTTTTTGAAGTAAGGCAATCTCAAAACCTGCTTCTACAAAATATTTTTGATATTGTGTTGTCACCTCTATGACACGTTGTGTGCGGGTTTTTAGATCTAAGCGCCAATTAGTACGTTCTGGTTCTATGTGCAGATCTGTGGGGCGCACGGGCACTTGATGCAGTGCTTTGAGCCATGAACCCAGGGTGGTTGCAAACACTAAGCTGTCTATTAAGGTGTTTTGTGCTTGCGTTAAGATTTCTCCCTGAAGAAAAGGATAGCCCACAAAAGGGTAAGGATAGATAGATGTGGGTTGCCCAATGAAGGTCGGGGCGGACAGCGCAAAAGGGAGTTGAGTTGCCAAGTATGGTAAAATAGAGATCTCATTTTTTATGAGGGGCAGCGCTTCTTCTCGGCGCGGAAATCTAAAGACATACAGCCCATTGACTAAAAAAGCAGTGTTATCAAAACCCTCACCGATGAGTTTTAGATCTGAAACAATAATATCAAATTGTGTTTTGAGTAACGTTGTGATGGTGTCTGCAGAGAGCGCAATCGTTTGATCCCAAATATTCGTCATAATATTACAGATTCGTATAGTGAACACAGTAGCATAACTAAAAATAAGTTTGTTGTATAGTGTAATTTTTTTGACTATCCTTTTTTAGGTCAGGATGACACATTGGATTATGCAAGGAACGTACCATGATATCGCTACGGGTTGTTGCTTTAATGGCACAAACAACGCAAATGCGTGACCTCTTAGGAAAACTGGTTCCTAAATCTTATTTGTTTCCCGCGCCGTATGTGACAGTGATCACGCAAATAAAACAATTAATTCAAGAAAGCAAATTAACTAAAGCTGCGGTATTATCCGTGTTAGACCCGTCAGGGCAAGCCAATATTTTACATGTTGCGGTTTTATATCATGACCTCCCTTTGGTGAAATGGTTATTGCAGCAGGGAGCTAAAGTTACATCTTGTAATACAAAACGTGAAACGCCTTTACATTGGGCTGTCAAGGAAAAACAATATGAAATTATGAATGAATTATTAATGGAAGACGTGCGTGTAGATCAAAAAGATGCGTTGGGCAGATCTCCTTTACATTGGGCTGCGAAAACAGATAATTTTTTTGCTAGTCTTTTGTTATTACAGCATGGTGCCAATCCATTATTGGAAGATATTTGTAAAAAAAATTCGTTATATTATTTTGAAAAATATTTTTTTTTACATACGGCAATTGAAAAAAAAGATGTTAAACGTGTAACACTTTTGTTAAAAGCAGGGGTGTGCGTTAATCTTTTAGATCAAGATGGAATGTCTGCACTGCATCTGGCAATAGAAACGAGATCGTTAAAGTGTATTGCATTATTATTAGAATCTGGCGCCTGTACAGAAAATCTCGAAGACTTTTTTGAAGAATATGAATTTTTACATTACGCCGTAACATTAAATGATGTTCGATGTGTGAAGGCTTTATTAAAGGCAGGTGTAGATATTAATGCCCAAGATGATTTTGGAAACACCCCTTTATATATAGCCGCAGAAGAAGAAAATTTAGAGATGGCTGCTTTATTATTAGATTATGGTGCTGATTTTGATATTGCTAATATTGAAGGAGAATCTCCCAGAGATGTGCTGGAAAGCAAAGGGTTGTGCGATGAACTGGTTTTGCTAGGGCTGGAACAGTTAGAATGCTCATCATTAAGCACATCACCAGTAGTGGCGGTACAGTTTTCAACCGTACCACCACAGCGTTCAGTGCGCCAGACCCGCTCAGAGCAATTACCGGATGGTCTAAACCATTCCACTGAGAGGATTCAGCGCTCTAAAACCGTTGATGATTTGACAAGATTTGGTTTAGACTAATCGCCACGTTTCATTGCTTCAAAGAACTCAGCATTAGTCTTGGTTTTCTTTAAACGTTCAATTAGGAATTCTACCGCTTCTTCATCCATAGGATGCAGAATTTTACGTAGAATCCAGATTTTCTGTAGCTCTTCTGCACTTAAGAATTTCTCTTCACGACGAGTGCCAGAACGATTAATGTTAATCGCAGGATATACGCGTTTTTCAGCAACACGACGGTCTAAATGGAGTTCCATATTACCCGTGCCTTTGAATTCTTCATAAATCACTTCATCCATTTTGGAACCGGTATCAATTAACGCGGTTGCAATAATCGTTAAGCTACCACCCTCTTCTACGTTACGGGCCGCACCAAAGAAACGCTTTGGACGTTGTAAGGCGGCTGCATCAACACCACCGGTCAAGACTTTACCAGAATGCGGAATAACAGTGTTGTACGCACGGGCTAAACGGGTAATAGAGTCTAAAAGAATGACCACGTCATGCTTGTGCTCTACTAAACGTTTGGCTTTTTCAATCACCATTTCTGCAACCTGAACGTGTCGGCTAGGAGGTTCATCAAAGGTACTAGCGACAACCTCACCAATAACAGAGCGCTCCATTTCAGTTACTTCTTCCGGACGTTCATCAATTAATAAGACAATCAACTTACAATCTGGATGGTTACGTGCAATCGAATGAGCAATATTTTGTAAGATCATCGTCTTACCCGCTTTAGGCGGGGAAACAATTAAACCACGTTGCCCTTTACCGATAGGAGCAACCAAATCAATAATACGTGCGGTAATATCTTCAGTGCTGCCATTGCCGATTTCTAAAGAAAGTTTTTCTTCCGCATGCAAAGGCGTTAAATTTTCAAATAATACTTTATTGCGAGTCGCTTCAGGTGGCTCAAAATTGAGCTCATCTACTTTCAGTAGTGCAAAGAAACGCTCCCCTTCTTTGGGTGGGCGAATTTTTCCAGAAATGGAATCCCCAGTACGTAATCCAAAACGTCGGATTTGACTATGGGATACATAAATATCATCAGGGCCAGGTAAATAAGAATCTGCTGAAGACCGCAAGAATGCGAATCCATCAAGCATCTCTAATACGCCGCTGGCATAGAGATCTTCACCACGTCCAGCTAAAGCTTTTGTAATTTCAAAAACTAAATCTTGTGTCCGCAATCGAGAGACATTCTCTAGATTGAGTTCTGTGGCCATCGCGAAAAGTTCATCGTGTTTTTTTTGTTTCAGGTCTGCAATTTGCATAGTGTGTATTTTACTATTTGAGTTGAGGGGCGTTAATGGGAAAGGTATCGGTTGACACCCTTGTGGATAAGGACCGAGGATATGACTGTAGCATAGCCTCGGCAGCGCGTCTAGCCTTCGATCAAGTTACTTTCAAGAAAGGCTTCTAACTGTGACTTAGAGAGCACGCCTACTTTAGAGGCGATGAGCTCTCCTTCTTTAAATAACATTAAAGTTGGGATGCCACGGACGCCAAAGCGTTGGGGAGTCATATTATTTTCATCAATATTGACAGTAGCAACACTCATTTTCCCAGCATACTGAGGCGCTAGCTCTTCTAAGATAGGCCCCATCATTTTGCATGGACCGCACCATTCGGCCCAAAAGTCGACCAAGACGGGGGTTTTTGACTGAATAACTTCGCGTTCAAAGCTATCATCTGTCACCGCAAAAATATTTTCACCGGAGACTGACATAAATAAACACTCCTTAGTATATTAGCTAAATTAAAATTTATTCGAAAACTTTATGGCCATTCTAATCACTCGTGCGTGATTTGCAAACCTATTCGTTGGTATTCCCTGCTAAGTGTGGT
This sequence comes from uncultured Francisellaceae bacterium, assembly GCA_964524705.1. Taxonomy (GTDB): domain Bacteria; phylum Pseudomonadota; class Gammaproteobacteria; order Berkiellales; family Berkiellaceae; genus CAZGDB01. Next base: position 101,837 of record CAZGDB010000001.1, on the reverse strand, counting down.
TACAATTCTATATAGGACGAGTAAAACTGTTGTCAGTTTACCATATAACTAAAAGGGATTTTGCATGAAAGGCAAGTTTTTACGTGCAGCGATAGCCGGCGGATGTCTATTGGGAGCTTCAACAGCAGGGGCTGTTTTATCTGGGGGAGTCCCAGAAGCGATCGATCCAGGACGACTGGGTGCGCGTCAAACGACGCCTAGTCCTGCCTCAGGGACCATTGATATTCCCAGAGAGATTGCCAAAGCGGCAAAAGATAAGTCTCCTGAAATGGAAAATGTTATCTTTATTTTGGACTCTATTACTTTAAGCGGCGCAAAAGTGCACCAGCAAGCCGCTTGGCAGCGTTTGCAAGAATTAGCACAACCTTATTTTGGAAAACCTACAAGCTTAGCGGACATACAACGTATCGCTGAACGCTTAGAAGATATGTATCGTAGCTCAGGCTTTATGTTAACACAGGTCTTTTTACCGCCACAGCAGTTAGATAAAGAGTCCGCAGATATCGTATTATCGGTTATTGAAGGTTATATTTCTACTATGCATTTACAGGGTGGTACCGTTGCGAGTCAACAGAGAGTTAATGACTTTGCGATAAAGATGCTAGAGCAACGACCATTAGCTGCGGATACATTAGAAGAATTCATTTTGCTCAGTAGTACCATTCCAGGCGTACAAATACAGACTGAACGAGAGTCTGGGGGGGCTGAATTAAATGTGACTTTGGCACAAAAACGATTTAGTGGATATCTTGGATTGAATAATCGTGCAGGGGATTATGTTGGTCCTTATCAATTTCAGTTGGGGGCTACAGCCTATTCTTTATTGGGTACAGATAGTTTTGGGTTTAATGCAGCTATTCCTTATGTGGGGGGTGGACGTATGCATTATGGTGGGTTGTCTTATACCAATTTATTGAATCGTTATGGAACTTTTTTGAATTTCAATTATAACCATACGACTTCACGTCCAGGTGGCAATTTAAGTAATTTAAATTTACGTGGATTGAGTGATTATTTTGATCTAGGATTTGAACATCCTTTTATAAAAACTAAAACAAAACATTTAGATTTATTAGCTGGGTATTATATCCGCAATAGTAATAATGCATCGATTGCCTTTAGTACGGATTTATATGATGATCGCATTCGTGCAGCTTATGTAGGATTTAATTTTGATCGTACGGTTCGTTTTGGTGGGTTTCAGCGTGCTGAAGTTAAAGTAGTTAAACATATTCGTTCTTTTCAATCTTCTAAACGTGGTGCCCCACTGCTTTCTCGTGCACATGCCAGTGCTAGTTTTAGCAAAATGACAGGGAATATCAGTCATGTGCAATCTATTGGAGATCAATTCTCTTGTGAGTTCTCTGCTGAAGGGCAATATGGTTTTAGTGCATTGTTAGCTTCTGAACAATATGGCTATGGTGGCGCCCGTTTTGGCGGAGGCTATGATAGTTCTGAAATTACTGGAGATCGCGGTCTAGCTTTACGTATAGAACCACGCTGGGATGGAAAGCCTGAATACGTAGGATTACGTTGGTATCAATTATTTGCTTATATGGATATTGGTAAAGTTTGGAATATCATCCCAGAAGATCCTGCTTTAGCGTCTAGCGTGGTCCCTCAGCAAACAGCAAGCTCTTGGGGAGCGGGAACACGATTACAATTTCCGGCAAATATGACTGCCAATTTTGAGGTCGGCGTGCCTATTAACCATAAAGTAGGATCGCGCAACAATAAAATGCCGCGCTTCTTTTTTAATGTGAGTAAACAGTTTTAAACTTCTTTAAGCCATTGAGCTACTTCTTTGGCATAATAGGTTAAAATCTGTTTGGCGCCTGCGCGTTTGATGCTCAGTAGCGTTTCTAATACTGCTGATTTTTCGTTTAGCCATCCTTGTTGTGCGACGGCTTTTAACATGGCGTATTCACCACTGACATGATAGGCAAATACGGGTACAGAAAAAGTTTGTTTGACGGCACTCACGACATCTAGATAAATACTGGCAGGTTTGACCATGACCAGATCTGCACCTTCTTGTATATCTTGGGCTGTTTTTCTTAAAGCATCCTGGATATTTGCAGGATTCATTTGATAACCACGTTTATCACGCTTACCTAAGTTATTGTGAGATCCTACCGCTTCTCTAAATGGACCATATAAACTAGAAGCATATTTGGCGCTATAGGATAAAATGAGGGTGTTTGGGAAGTCTGCATTCTCTAACGTCGCACGAATGGCTAAAATACGTCCATCCATCATATCAGAGGGGGCAATGACATCCGCGCCTGCTTCAGCTAAACATAGAGCTTGTTTAACTAATATTTGAACAGTTTCATCGTTGAGCACAATAGTCTGGTCTGTATTAGTAATCCCATCGTGACCATGTAAGGTATAAGGGTCTAAAGCGACATCTGCAATGACCATCATATTTGGTGCATAAGCTTTAATTTGAGCGATACTGTTGCAGATTAAATTGTCTGGATTATAAGCTTCTTCAGCAGTATTGGATTTTTTGCGCTCGTCAATAACGGGAAATAACACACAGCTACGGATGCCCACTGCCAGTAATGCATCAATTTCTTTTAATAAGTCTTTGGGGTTAAATCTAAATTGTCCTGGCATGGAGACAATGGCTTCTGTGGGCCCTTCTGTAATAAATAACGGCATAATTAAATCTCGTGCCGTAATCGCTGCGGTCTCTTCTGCCCAATTGCGAATTACTGTGTTTTGACGTAGTCTTCTTAAACGAGTAGTTGGGAAACTACCTAATTGATGTAGCATCACGACCTCTTGAACTTTTTGGGAGAATCCCCATCTATATAAGTGGACAGAGGATAGCGATTTTTGCACAAAAGAGAAGTGTGATAGACTAGAAAGTAGAAATTCGGGAGTAATACTGAAAGATGACTAGTAGTATGGAATTACAAAGACGCCCTAATACCCTGCCGGTCTATGACGATCTGGGTAGCTATATGACCAAGGTCAATAGTATCCCTTTGTTAACAGAAGCTGAAGAAGTAGCTTTGGCTACACGTTATCAAGAACAGGCAGATCTAGATGCGGCGCATCAACTAGTGCTTTCACATTTGCGTTACGTTGCACGTATTGCCAGACAATATTCAGGCTATGGGTTGAGTGTGTCTGATTTACTCCAAGAAGGCACTATTGGTCTTATGAAAGCCGTAAAACGTTTTGATCCTAAGGTAGGGGTTCGTTTAGTGACCTTTGCTGTACATTGGATTAAGGCTGAAATGCATGAGTTTATTTTGCGCAATTGGCGGATTGTTCGTGTTGCGACCACAAAGGCACAACGTAAGTTATTTTTTAATCTCAGAAGCATGAAAAAAGGTATTAGTTGGTTTACACCGGCTGAAGCGGCAGAAATTGCTCAGGACCTAGGGGTTACCCCTAAAGACGTATTAGATATGGAATCTCGCTTAGCTGCGCAAGATACTAGCTTTGATTTGCCTGGGGATGTCAGCGAAGAAACAGCCACCTGGTCGCCTTCTCAGTACTTAGAGGCGCCTAATGCAGACCCTGCGTTGCAGATGGAGGCTCATCAAGCTTTAAGAGATAAAGAAGAAATGTTTAAGGCTATAGCCGCATTAGACGATCGTAGCCAAGAGATTTTACGGGCGCGTTTTTTGGGGGCTGAAAAAGCCTCTCTAAAAGATTTAGCAGCGCAGTTTGGCATTTCTTTGGAGCGGGTACGTCAAATTGAAGCCCGTGCCTTGGCAACTTTAAGACAGAGTTTACAGGCAACTGCCGCAAGTTAACCGGTATTTGCTTTCCCTTAAGTGACCCAGTAGATTATAGGGAAGGTGATTTACTGAATAAAATGCAAGGAAGCTAACTTATGAGAAAGAATCTCAGCTGGATTTTTGTTATTAGTGCAATGGGGATCCATGCACCGCTACAAGCAAAGACACAGAAATTTATTGGCGTGGATTTAAATTACGCACATTCTAACAATACTAAGATCGATGGAATCACGCCTGTGAATCCGATTCCTTCTGCTTTGCCGATGAATGCCCGTTTTGGGAATAGCCCACAAGGGAAACTATCCGTAGGGTGTCGGTTCTCTGGATTTGCTGGAGATACAACTTTAAGTCATGCCCCACGATTAAAATTAATGGTACATCATAATCAATCTTCAACAAGTTCAGGGTTATCACAGACAACTGGCGATATGGATGCTTGGATGTTAAGTGCAGGTGCTAAAGTTTATCCTCTAGAGATTTTAGATATCATGCAAGCCCCACGGTATAACCCTTATGTGAGTGTTGGTATGGGTGCTGCACGTGCGCGGATGAATATGCTTACGACCACATTCCGAGGGTTGGCGGAAAACCAAGGGGCCTTTACACATCCAGGGCGTAATCGTACGCGTTTTGGATGGCGCGTTGGGGGAGGTTTAGAAATGCCTTTGTATACGCCAGACTGGTTATTAAATGTGGGGTATGAGTTTCAAGACTTTGGTAAAGTAGAACCTTTAGCTGGTAAATATACGCGTACGAGCGATAATATGCAGCAAGATATTGGCCGGGTTCAAGGGCTCGATCTCAAGCTGCATAGCTTTGCTATTGGGGTCCGCTACTTATTTTTCTAGGATAGCCAGGCCCTTGAGTAGATTTAAAGCTTCTTGTACCTGAAAATCCTGTGCAAGAGTGTCATCGACAGGCACTGCAGTTTGCTCAGGCTTTTTAGTCACTTCCTCATCTTCTGTGGTTGCTTGGGCCTCTTCTTCTTGAGGAGCATTTCCATTATTTAAATGGCCTTTGAGTTCCTGCTCTCGGATCCCCCAAGGATTATCTTCTTGCGGTTTCTTTTCAGGCATAATGCGTGGTTGGACTTCAATATCTGGTTCAATTCCGGTTGCTTGAATAGATCTGCCACTGGGGGTAAAGTACAATGCCGTGGTTAATTTAATCCCATATTCTTTTTTGGAGTTTTCACCTTTTAAGGCAAGGACTGTTTGTACTGACCCTTTTCCAAAACTTTTGGTGCCTAGTAAAATTGCGCGTTTATGATCTTGCAAGGCTCCTGCAACAATTTCAGATGCAGAGGCAGAACCGCCATTAATTAATACGATTAATGGGGTACCTTTTAAGAGGTCACCATTTTTAGCGGTTTCGCGTAATTGGGCTTCTGGAATACGCCCTTGGGTATAGACAATCAGACCCTCTAATTTTAATTTGGGTCGATCTAAAAAAGCATCTGCAATAGTGACGGCAGATTCAAAGACCCCACCAGGGTTATTGCGTAAATCTAAAATAACACCTTTGAGTTCACCATTTTTATTGTCAGAGACCATTTTTTTGATCGCTTGAACAAACTCTTCACCAGTCCGGCTTTGAAATTGTGAAACGCGTACATATCCATAGTTTGGTGCAATCATTTTTTGTTTTACGCTTTTTACATTAATGATGGCGCGCTTTAATCGTACATCCAGAGGTTTGGGACTACTCTTACGTAAAATGCTTAATACGATAGGGGTCCCCGGTTCGCCACGCATCTTATCAATGGCATCTTTAATCGATAAACCTTTTACAGGAGTACCATCAATTTTAAAAATCAGATCAGCAGGTTGTAAGCCTGCTTTTTGAGCAGGGGTATCATCAATAGGGCTAATAATTTTTAAGAGGCCCTCTTCCATCGTGACTTCTATGCCCAGACCACCAAATTTTCCGCTCGTGGACATTTTGAGTTCATTAAACTCATCGGGATCTAAATATGCAGAATGTGGATCTAAGCTGGCCAACATACCTTTGATCGCATTATCAAATAACGTACTGTCTTGTTCTTCTTTGACATAGTAAGTTCGCACATAATCTACGATGGTAGTAAAACGTTGCAGATCTTCTAAAGGGAGTGAACCCTCAGCCTTGCTTTTTTTAGCCATGCTAGTGCTAGGGGCTAAAAATAAAAAAGCACCCATTAGGAAACAGAATAAGTTGGCACGGATAGGTTTTTGCATAGGTCACTTTTATAAAAGAGAAGGCAGTTCTTTAGTTTAGAGGGAGATCTTCCTATTTGTAAATGTATTCGTGTGCGTGGTGTGATCTGCATTCTGCAAGTTAAAAACATGTATTTGGAGTAAAAAACCCACTATTCCGTAAATATCAGATATTTACGGAGTATACTGGGCTCAGCTTTTATTTTAGGTAGATTACTTATGTTTTTTTTCGTCAAACACAAGTAATGAGGCTTGCGTCATCTCCGGTGGCGGTGTTAATCCTAGGCAGGCTAATATGGTGGGTGCCACATCTGCTAAGATACCTTCTCCTTTAAAATGAGCAGGTCTGTTAGCAATATAGACACAAGGTACCGGTTCTAGGGTGTGTGCCGTATGGGCTTGTCCAGAATCAAGATCAAACATACATTCAGCATTACCATGGTCTGCAGTGATGATAGCTTGCCCGTTATGTTTTAATAAGACAGGGATAAGTTTTGCTAAACAGTTATCTAAACAATGAATGGCTTGTTGCGCCGCTTCAAAATTACCTGTGTGCCCTACCATATCTGCATTGGCATAGTTAACCACTATAAAATCATGTTTGCCTGCTTCAATGCTGTTAATAATGGCGTCTGTAATTTCAGGAGCACACATATTGGGAGCTAAGTCATAAGTAGCTACTTTTAAGGAAGCAATGAGTTCCCGGTCTTCATTTTTAAAGGGGGTTTCAATCCCACCATTAAAGAAAAAAGTGACGTGGGCATATTTTTCAGTTTCGGCAATCCGTAATTGTTTAAAACCTTGATTGCTTAAGTATTCTCCGAGTGTGTTGTGTAAAAACACCGGTGGAAATAAAACAACATCTGCAAGATCGGGAGCATATTGGGTAAGTGTGATTAAGGTGATCTCTGGATTTTGAGGGCGAAGGAAACCAATAAAATCTTTTTGTTTTAAAGCATAGCAAAGTTGGCGTGCACGATCTGCCCTAAAGTTAGCAAACCAGACGGTATCACCATTTTTTAAAGGTGCAGCTGTTCCTATACGTGTGATTTGTACAAACTCATCACTTTCATTACGTGCATAGGCCGCCATTAAGGCGTCTTTGCCGGTTGCGGCATAAAAAGGGGCTTCTCCTGTGACTAAATATTGATGTACGGGGGCCACACGTTCCCAGCGTTTATCTCTGTCCATTGCATAAAAACGTCCAACAATGCTGCTGAGTTGTGCATTAGGGCAACGTTGTAGTACTGCTTCTAAACGTTCTAAACTCTTTTCAGCAGAACGCGGAGGGACATCTCGACCATCTAAAATGGCATGTATATAAATATTTGGAACGTTGGCTGCTTGGGCAAGTTCTATAAAATGAAAGAGTTGTTGTTCATCACTGTGTACACCGCCAGGGGATAATAAGCCTATTAAATGTAAGGTGCTCTTATTATTAAATGCTTGTTTCAATTCAGGGAGGTCTTTCAAGGTATTGTGTGCGATGGCTTGTTGAATACGCGTGACATCTTGATAAACGATACGTCCCGCGCCAATATTTAGATGCCCAACTTCAGAATTCCCCATTTGAGACGCCGCTAAGCCTACACTATCTCCGTGTGTTAATAATAAAGTATGTGGAAAGTTTTCCAACAAAGAATCCCAAAATGGGGTATTGCCAGCCATTGCATTATGGGCTGGATCTGCACGCCAACCCCAGCCATCTAAGATTATCAAAACAAAAGGATGCATTTTTCAGTGTTCCAAGGCTAACATTGCGCTAAGGTTAGCGTATACTACTGCTTTTGAGAATTAGGTACATCTATGGATTTTAGTTTTATCACCCATCAACCTGTATTAGTAGGTGCCGCTGTTGTTGTGGCCAGTTTATTATTGGTTGTGGAATGGTTGCTGAAAAAACAAGAAGCCGACAGCTGTACACCAACACAGTTAGTTAATATTCTCAATCATGAACACGCTAAAGTGTTAGATCTGCGTAAAAAAGAAATTTTTCAACAAGGGCATATTTTAGGATCTCATTGGTGTGATCCCAAAACTTTACCAACTGCTCCAGTGTTAATACAAGGAAAGGAAGAGCCTGTTTTGGTACTTGTATGTCAACAAGGATTAGAGAGTCGTCAATTAGCAAATACCCTTAAAGGTTCTGGCTTTAGTGTCCGATATCTCAAAGGTGGCCTAGAGGCTTGGCGTACGGAAGGCTTGCCTTTGGTTAAGAGTAAGTAAGGAAACTATGGTAAACATTAAGATCTACACTAAAACAACTTGTCCTTATTGTAGGTCAGCAAAAGAACTGTTGACATACAAAGGAGTGGAATTTGAAGAGGTGTCGGTAGATAATGATACCCTCTTAAGAGCAGAAATGGAGCGCTTAAGTGGTCGAAAAACTGTTCCACAGATTTTTATTAATGGAGAATCAGTGGGCGGATGTGATGATTTGTATGCGCTGGATGCGGCAGGCAAACTGAATAAGATGCTAGAACTTTAACGGAACGATATAAGGGGAAAATCATGGCTCAACAAGATAAATCAAAGAAAACAACACAGGATACAAGTAGTCCTGCAACGACAACAGAATCCAGCACAACGCAAGAAGTAGCGTTTGCGATTCAACGTATTTATACCAAAGATCTTTCTTATGAAGCACCACATGCACCTGCTATTTTCCGTGAAAACTGGCAGCCTGAAGTGAAGATCGATCTTAAAACTGAAAATAGTCAGTTGGCTCAAGATGTGTATGAAGTGGTGTTACGTTTAACCGTAACAGTGACTTCTGGTGCACGTGTGGCTTTTTTAATTGAAGCACATCAAGCAGGTATTTTCACGATTCAAGGGTTACCTGAAGATCAGCTAGCACACGCTATTGGCAGTGCTTGTCCTAATATCTTGTTCCCTTATGCACGTGAAACCATTTCTGACATGGTGACCAGAGGTGGATTCCCACAACTGTTATTAGCACCGATTAACTTTGATGCCCTCTTCTTGCAACATGTAGAACAATTGCAAAAAGAACAAGCAGAAAAAGATAAGGTTAGCGCAGAACGTGCAAACTAAAGCTGTATTATTAGTAGGCGCTGGCTCTTTTGGGACAGCGCTTGCTTTATATTTAAGTCGTCTTGGACATACGGTTTATATGTATGGCTGGGAGACTGAACGGTTGACGTGGATGCGTGAGCATCGACAAACCAAAGATTATTTACCAGGCTATGCTTTGCCTGATACTTTGCATCCCATTTGTGATTTGAAAGAGATCGCCTCTGTGCCTACAGATTGGATGATCGCCTTACCTAGTCATGCGTTTGCAGAGGTGATGCAAAAAATGAAAGCCCAAGGGTATGCACCTGCTCGTGCATTTTGGGTCACAAAAGGCCTTGAACCTACCGAAGCCATTTTTTTACATGAAGCAATCGCTAAAATTTTTGGTAAAATACCTATGGGGGTGTTAGCCGGGCCTAGCTTTGCTGCAGAAATCGCTAATGGTTTACCCACTGCGTTAACTTTAGCGGTAAATGATCCTGCTTATGCTCGTGACTTAATAGATTTTTGGCATTCTCCTTTGTTGCGTGTTTATACCTCAACAGATTTAATTGGGGTGCAATTGGGTGGAGTGTTAAAAAATCTTTATGCGATTGCTGCTGGATTAGTCGATGGCTTAAAGTTAGGTGCCAATATGCGTAGTAGTTTATTAACTCGCGCGATGACGGAGATGATGCAGATAGCAAAAGTTTTAGGTGCAGATCCTAAAACGATGATGGGGCTCTCGGGATTGGGAGACTTAATTTTAACAGCTACGGATAATCAATCTCGTAATCGTCGGTTTGGTTTGTATTTAGGCGAAGGACAGTCGGTAGAAACTGCGTTAGCTACCATACAACAAACTGTAGAAGGCTACCAAAATGTGTCGGTGGTGGAGCGTTTATTAGCACGGCATCCAATAGAAGCGCCAATTACCCAAGCATTGTTTTCTATTTTGACCAGACATCAGGCTGCAAATCTTGTGTTGTCCGCCTTATTAAATACAGCATCTCAACCTGAGTTTGATGGCTTATAAAATCTTAAAGTTATTTTGACGCCAGGCTTCGTATAGCACGATGCTCACTGCATTTGATAAATTTAAACTACGTCCTGGTGGGCACTGTGGGATCTGAAGGACAGTTTCTGGGTCTTGTAGTAAGTGTTCTGGGATGCCTGTGGTCTCAGCACCGAAGACTAGCGTATCTCCAGGGCTAAATTGAATATCACAGTAGCGCCGTGTTCCTGAGGTCTCTATGTACCAAATTTTACTGTTAGGAAACAAAGCAACATAACTTTCCCAATTGTTGTGGAGCATGACAACTGACCATTGGTGGTAGTCCAAACCCGCTCTTTTTAGTTTTTTATCTTCCCAAATAAAGCCCAAAGGACGAATTAAATGGAGGTTAGCCCCAGTATTTGCGGCTAAACGAATAATATTCCCTGTATTAGAGGGTATTGCGGGTTGATAAAGTACAAGATTAAACACAAAATGTTAACTATGCTGGGCAGTGAGGCAACATATTTGCAAATCTTGGCCTAAGCTTCAAGTAGGGATATTATATCTCGGCTTGTGATGTTTTTTTTAACCAAATTAGGAGATACTAAATGCGTAAGTTAACTGTATTGCTTGCTATCGTAGCATTGTTCACTGGTTGTGCAACAAAACCTTGTGATGATATGGATATGGGTGCTAAACACCGTCATTCCAATATGCAAAAAGAAGGCGGATCTAAGTAAGATTCTGATTCTTTTTTCATAAAAGGGGTGCTAGTAGGTTAAACTGCTGGCGCCCTTTTTTTATAAGTTGAAAAACTTAAAAACGATGTGTTGATATCAAATATCAATGAGTTAATGTAAAGGAGATGTTAAATGCGCAAGTTAATCGCTTTAGTTGCTGGGGCAGTATTTTTATTAGCAGGTTGTTCAATACATCATAAATGTGCTTGCCATGCTCATAAGCAGCATAAACATACACACCCTCATCACAAACATGAGCCCGTAAAGCCTGCAGCTAAATAATCATTAAGCTGGGATGAAAGGCAGGCATTAACCCTGCCTTTCACGATTTAGAAAGATATTTTTTGTATAGACCTAGTGGCCTATGACTTGTGGTACACCATTAGGATGTTTTAAAGCTTTCTCTACTACTGCCCAATCAATATGGTAACGACGTCCACCAGAGGTCTTTCCTGCAATGTCAGAGATTAAAGCCTCTATAGAGTCTGAGCCTCTATAAATAGCTTCAGTGAGCGGTTTATGGGCCTCTAAAAGCAATTTATCTGAGTGTCTGCCTAGTTTTATGGGGTCGTGAATTATCCTCACTTTCGTTCCCACTTCAACTTTGTTAAATAACTCTTCAATATCATTCGGGAGCATGCGAATACAACCGTGACTGCTGCGTAAACCGACACCTGCTTTGTTGGGAATAGTTCCATGAATTAAATAACCACCCAAGGCTAAGTTTAAGGCATAGTTACCTAACGGATTTTTAGGCCCCGGTGGGACAACATGCGGGAGGTATTCTCCACGTTTGGCATGTTGCTCCCAAATAGAATCAGGAACATACCAAGCTGGGTTTTTTCTTTTTTTGACAATCGTAGTTTCAGTAACAGGTGTGCTCCACCCTTCTTGTCCGATTCCTACAGGATAGGTACTTATGTGTTTCCCATCTGGATGATAAAAATATAAACGCATTTCTGCTAGATTGATTACAATCCCTTGCCTGGAACCTTTAGGAAGTAAAAATTCTGCAGGAACAATGACAGTCGATCCCGGTTTAGGGGCCCATGGATCTAACGTAGGATTGGCTTGCATCATTTCTTTTGCACCCACACCATAACGACGACCGATCTCTGCCAAAGAATCATAATTTTCAGTAGTAACTTCTAATATCTGACCTACAGCCTCAGTTTCTGGGGTAATCGTAAAGGTCTGTGCCCAAAGTGCTGTATTTGTCATTAGACTTAATGTTAATAACACCGTGCGTAATATATTTTTCATATTGATATCAAAATAATTAGGGCTCATCAGAAGAGTATCGGCAGTATCTTGTAACACTAAAGTTTTTAAGTCAGCAGGTAAGCAAATAATAACATAAAAAATCTAGTAGTTCTGGTATTATTTGCCTGTGACTATGAAAGGGTCCCTATAACTTGGGGAATGCCATTGGGATTTTTTAAAGTTTTATTGACCATATCCCAATCAATACGATAATGACGTCCAGTAGGCGTTGTTGCAGCTATGTCTGCTATAAGCGCTTCTACGGAGTCGGAACCTCTAAAACTGGGTTCTGTAAGTGGTTTATGTGCCTCTAAGACTAATGTATCACCATGTTTGCTGATCTTGATGGGAGCGTGAATAATTCGAACTTTAGTGCCTACAGCTACTTTTTTAAAGAGTGTCTCTATATCTTTTGGTAATAGACGAATGCAACCATGACTGCTGCGTAATCCCACCCCTGCTTTGTTAGGAATGGTGCCATGAATCCGACCATTGGCTAATCCTAAGTTTAAAGCATAGTCACCTAAAGGATTATCAGGACCAGGGGGGACGATATGTGGGATAGGATCTCCACGCTTAGCATGTTGTTCCCAAATCGAGTCAGGAACATACCAAGTGGGTTTTTCTCGTTTTTTAACAATAGTGGTTTCCATTAAAGGCGTATCCCACCCTTCTTGACCAATCCCTACAGGATAAGTGCTAATATGTTTGCCATCGGGTTCATAAAAATATAGACGCATTTCTGCTAAATTAATTACAATCCCTTGTTTGCTCCCTTTAGGAAGTAAAAATTGTGCCGGCACAGTGACGATAGAACCCGGGGTGGGAGCCCAAGGATCTAAAGTAGGGTTAGCTTGGATCATTTCTTTAGCACCCACACCATAACGACGGCCTATTTCAGCCAGAGAGTCATAATTTTCAGTGATGACCTCCAAAACTTGGCCGATGGACTCAGTTTCAGGGGTAATAGTAAAAGTTTGCGCGGATGCTAAGGTATAAGGCATCAGGCTTAAGAATAATAAAATAGTTTTTAGCATTTTTTTCATATTTACATCAAAATTACGGTTCAACCGAGAGTGTTCGGTAGAATACTTTAACATTAAAAGGCTTTAAGTCAGGTGTAAAGCAAATAATAACACAGAAATTGTAGGAAATAATCCGTAATACGGTTCTATATAATGCAATTTTTTAGTTTGGAGATACACTATAGAAAGGAGGTAGTATGTCTTCTAAAGTAAGTAAGGTTAACAACTATGTATTGCGAGCATTTTAGACTTAAAGATCTACCTTTCAGCTTAACGCCGAATACACATTATTTTTTGAATGTGGCGCATTTTAGAGATGCTTTAAATACAGCGTTAATGGCCTTGGAGCAAGGGGAAGGCTTTATTAAAATTACCGGTGATATTGGCACGGGTAAGACTTTGATTTGCCGTAAATTAGTACAGCTCTTAGATCCTGCTGCTTATGAGGTTATTTATTTATCCAACCCAAATTTAAGTGTGGACGATCTTTATCGCACGCTTGCCTTAGTTTTAAATATCTCAGCTGTAGATACTTTAAGCCGTGCAACCTTGTTAGATCATATAGAGACGCGTTTGTTTGAAAACCCTGACAATCAATCTAAGAAGATTGTTTTGATTTTAGATGAAGCCCAAGCAATGCCGCTGGAGACCTTAGAAGCACTAAGGTTATTAGCAAACATTGAAACAGAAGAAAAAAAATTATTACAGATTGTTTTAGTAGGGCAAACAGAATTAGATCGTAAATTAGCCACTGCGGATTTACGACAATTACTTCAAAGAATTGGTTTTCATGCCACGATTCCAGCCATGAGTGCTGCGGCGGTGCGTTCTTATGTGGAGCATCGACTGATGGTGGCGGGCGCACAAGGAGAGACTTTATTTACTCCAGCTGCGATCCAAAAGATTTATGGGGGCAGTCATGGGATCCCAAGGGTGATTAATATTTTAGCACATAAGGCGTTATTGGCTGCTTTTGGAGCCGGCGATAAAATTGTGACACCTAAGCATGTGGCACAAGCCATTACTGATACGGAATGTGCAGGTTCTCAGCAAAAAATAGATTGGTTAGCTGTTTTAAAAAATGGCATGGTAGTTTTTTGTGCGATATTGGCAATACAGATCCTGTATTCTTGGCTAAAAGGGGTCTAAGCGATGAGTTTTGTAAATAATTTATTGCAGGACTTAAAAAAAAGAAATTGGCAAGAATCAGTCTCAACCCTTAAAACATGGGTTTTTGAACCTACGGATAGTGTCACAAATGTGCAAACCGGAAAAACACGTAAAATTACAATGACCATGTATGGATTGATAGGGTTATTGTTTTTGTTAGCGAATATTGTGGTGTTTGTGAATAATAAGCTACATGCCAATCTCCCCTCTCCTCCTGTTGCCTCTCAAACGTTGCCGGTTGATCAATTTAATACACAGTTGGATGTGTTAGCACCCGCACACCCTGGTGTAGAGCTACATAATGAAGAGACTGCAATGTCTGCTGGTGTGTCAACTGAAACACCAGTATATGTTATGGATGTGAAGCAAGATTTAAGTCATACGCCAGAACCTGTGTCACCCTCTATTGCTCATACTTGGAAGATTACGCCTGCGCCCTTGACGGAAGAAGAGCTCGCTGCTAAAGCACATTTGGAGCATGTGTTAGGATTGGTGCCTAATGCCATGATTACTGAGTTGCTCGCTAAAATTTATCTTAAAGAAGGTAAAATAGACGAGGCTCAGGCTTTATTAGTGAAAGGTTTAGAACATACGCCACGTTCTTTGGATTTAGCACAAGGGCTTGCTGAAATTCTGGTACAAAAAAATGATCGAGAGTCTGCGATTCAAATTCTTGAAAAAGTACAGCCTTATGCCATGACGACACCGTTGATAGCGCTATTTTTAGGTGAACTTTATTATGCGACAGGTCGGTATAGTTTAGCTGTGCAACTTTATAATAAGTATGTTGAATATTATCCTGAAGATGGGCGTTTTTGGACTGCATTAGGCTTAGCTTATGAAGCACAAGGTAGAAAAGATACAGCTTTATCGAGCTACTTGATTGCACAATCCTTGAGTCCTAAAACTGGGATGGGAAAATTATTAGAGCAAAAACGTAAAAGCTTGCAGGGCGATGTCAGCATATCGAGTGAACAATTTTAATTTTTTTGTTTAATATCTAAAAAAAACCCCGGGAGCCCGGGGTTCTTAATAAAGCCAGAGAAACTGCTTATTCAGCAGCCTTGCCGCCTTTGCTGGTGCAATCTGCTGCGCTCATGCTGACCCAAGCGTCAGGATTTGCAGCATCATTTTCAACAGCTGGTGTGCAATGTGCTACGCCTTCACAGGA
The DNA here is from genome assembly GCA_964524705.1 of uncultured Francisellaceae bacterium. Taxonomy (GTDB): domain Bacteria; phylum Pseudomonadota; class Gammaproteobacteria; order Berkiellales; family Berkiellaceae; genus CAZGDB01. The sequence continues at coordinate 86,500 of CAZGDB010000001.1, read as the reverse complement.
CTTAACACCAACACATTTAGCCATTTTAGCTTCTGGTGCAGCTTTTGCTTCTTCAGCTGCAACAGCAACATTGCTCAAACCAAGTACAGCAACAGCTGCGATTAGGATCTTTTTCATGGACTTGCTCCTTTGTAAATTAAAAAAACGATACAGACCTGCCGCCCTTTTCAAGGTGGCCTCGTTAGCATTATAGCGTTGTTTTAAGGTCTTGCGAGTTTTTTTTATAATTTATATAGGTACACAATATTATAAAGTTGGAGAACTACCTGTTTTGATTTAAGAGAGAAGTTCTATGTTGAAAGACAGTGACAGGCGTGCTTAATGCTAAGACTTCAGTTTCTTCAGCATTCACTACCGCTACTGAAAAGGTATGTGCCCCTCTGGGTAAGGCGGGTAATGTAAATTTGGTTTGAATTTGAGCGATGCCCTC
>CAZGDB010000001.1:72389-86060 GCA_964524705.1 uncultured Francisellaceae bacterium | reverse complement strand
TAGGTTCTCCATTGTGGTAGAGTTGTAATTTTGCGCCCTGGCTAATTTTTGGTGCTACGTTCACCACAATGGTTACATCTTCTGCAGACCATTCTAAGGTTTCTTGTGGGCGTGGGGATTGGATTTCAATCGTATAACGAATCTTTTTTTGAGCCGCAGGGGTTGCTGGAGGGCTTAATACCGGTGTGGTGGTTGTATTTGGCAATGGGTTCTGAGGGGTTTCAATAGGGATGGTTTCAGAAGCGTTTTCTAAAGGTTTATCAGATAAAGTAACGTGCCCATTAGGATCTACTTGTTTATAAACCATCTCAAAACCATAGATGATGGGGGTGTACATTAAGCAGAGGCTTAAGAAGATTGTAGCGTAGTGCATATTTAAAGTTCATGGTCAGTGAGAAGCTTAGTGTATGGTTTTATGTGAGGGAGTGTAAAGTAGCTTGATGTGCCCCTAATGTTGTTGAATCATGGAGAGTTTTGGGATCTCAAAGTTCAAGATTTGTTCGTCCGGATGTGGCAAGACCGCACGTAGGACTTCTTTGAGTTTAATAAATTCTTGGCTTAGGGTGTCAAACAGTGCATTATGAACACCATAGTAAGCTGAGCGACCGACTTCTATATAGTCAGTTTCGCTTAAAGTACGCCGGTTGGTGTATTCTGGATAAAAACTACATAACAATAGGCAGCGGTCTCCAATTTTTTGTAAGGCATCCGGCTTATTTTGTGCGTGCAAGTACTCTAATGCAATGCTTAAGGTAAGGTCTGTCATGGTGGTGTTGCGAAGTAGTAAAAAGACTAAATAGCTCTCTATTTCTTCGGAGAAATAGCGATGTAGCTTGTGTTGAGCTTCGCCAATTAGAGTGTGCCATAAGGCGAGCTCACTGGAGGAAGTGACTAGGGACATATTGACCCCCTTGATTTATTTCCAGCTTACTCCTTTTAGCTTAGGTTAAAATTTGGTATTTTGCTGTATAACTTTTTTCAGAACTAATTTAGCATCACTATTAAAGGTAATTAAATGACTCAACAATTAAGAAATGTCGCCATTATTGCGCACGTCGATCATGGTAAAACAACATTGGTAGATAAGTTGTTACAACAATCCGGCACTTTAGATCAACGTAAAGGTGTAGTACAGCGTATTATGGATTCTAATCCTTTAGAACAAGAGCGCGGGATTACGATTCTAGCAAAGAACACAGCAGTGGATGCAGTAGATGGTCCGATGCCACAAACACGTTTTGTGACACAAAAATCATTTGAGCATGGTTTGAATCCTATTGTGGTGGTGAACAAAATTGACAGACCAGGAGCCAGACCGCATTGGGTGATAGATCAGGTTTTTGATTTGTTTGATCGTTTGGGCGCAAATGATAAGCAATTAGATTTTCCTGTAGTGTATGCTTCTGCTTTACAAGGAACGGCTACTTTAGATTTAGATAAACCAGGCACAGATCTCACTCCCCTCTTCCAAACGATTATCGATAAAGTTTCTCCACCTGCGTGTGAACCAGATGGTCCTTTACAAATGCAGATCAGCGCTTTGGATTATTCTACCTATGTGGGAACCATTGGGATTGGTCGTATTCAACGTGGTCGTATGTTGCCCAATACGCAAGTAGTCGTATTGGATGCTGCGGGTAAACAGCGTAGTGGACGTATTTTACAAGTACTCAAGAGTTTAGGTGTGGAGCGTTATGAAGTGCCTTCTGCTGAAGCTGGCGATATTGTGGCAGTCACAGGGTTGGATAGTTTATTTATTTCTGACACGATTTGTGCGAAAGATACACCAGAGATGTTGAAGCCTTTAACTGTAGATGAGCCTACTGTTAAAATGACCATACAGGTTAATAATTCTCCGTTTTCAGGTAAAGAAGGTAATTTTGTTACCAGCCGACAAATTAGAGACCGTTTAAATCGTGAGTTAATTCACAATGTGGCTCTACGGGTAGAAGATACGGCAGATCCTGATAAGTTTGATGTGTCAGGACGTGGTGAACTGCATTTATCTATTTTGTTAGAAACTATGCGTCGTGAAGGCTATGAAATGGCTGTGGGGCGTCCACAAGTGATATTGAGAGAAGTTGATGGTGAAATGCAAGAACCCTATGAATGGTTAGTATTGGATTTAGAAGACACTTATCAAGGGGCCGTGATGGAGCAAATGGGCTTGCGTCGTGGTGACTTAAAAGAAATGATTCCAGATGGGAAAGGACGCATTCGTTTAGAGTACGTTATTCCTGCACGTGGTTTAATTGGGTTTCATAGTGAATTTTTAATTATGACCTCTGGAACTGGGATTATGACGCATGTTTTTGATCATTACGGTAAAGCGAAGATGGGAGATTTAGGGCAGCGTAAACAAGGTGCGTTGATTTCTAATCAAGCCGGGAAAGCGACGCCTTTTGCAATCTTTAATATTCAGCCGCGTGGACGTTTGTTTATAGATCCACAAATGCCAGTGTATGAAGGAATGATTGTGGGTATTCACAGTCGTGATAATGACCTGGTCGTTAACGTTACACGTGAAAAACAATTGACTAATATGCGTGCTTCAGGAACGGATGAAAATGTGATTTTAACCCCACCTATTAAGTTTGGGTTAGAAGATGCGTTGGAATGGATTAACGATGATGAACTTGTAGAAATCACTCCGAAGTCTATCCGTATTCGTAAAAAATGGTTGAAGGAACAAGATAGAAAACGTGAAAGTCGTAATTAAGGGATAAAAAAAAAGCCTAGGACGAGGTGTCCTAGGCAAAAAACCGACGAATCGGTTGAAAACTTATATGCCCATTGTTAGTCAAAGTTGGGTGTTTTGCAAAGGGTTTTTCACTAGAGTATTTGTGCGAGATTGCTCACGCGTTCTTTTTTGCGGTGGTGCCAGATGAATCCTTCATAGAGAAGGATTAAAGGTACGGCCATGAGGACCTGGGAAAGGACATCAGGGGGGGTGAGCAACATCCCTAATATAAAGGCGAAGACCATCATATAGCGTCGTGCAGCCACCAATTGAGCGACTTTAACATAGCCTTTCTCCAATAAGATATGCAGGACAAGCGGAAGTTGGAAAGCGAACCCAAACCCTAACATCAGATCTAAAATAAAATCTAAGTAAGCGCTCATCTCAGGCATCCATTGTACATTGCCTGGTGCTGTGCCATGAAAAAAACTCAATGCGATGGGGCAGACGAAAGCCCAAGCGAGGAATGCGCCGGTATAAAAGGCGCCAATACTAAATAGTAAGTACTTGCGTAAGGTATGTTGTTCGTCGGGATATAAGGCGGGCTGAATGAAGCCCCAGAGCTGTAATAAAATCCATGGAAGACTGATGAAGAGCGCAAGATAAAAACTCAATTGTATAGGTGTGGTAAAAGGGGTGGTGACATGTGTTGCAATTAGCGTGGCCTTGTAGGTTAGAGGCCATAAAAAAGAAGTCACGATATAGGTATAGAGTGAGTTTGCAAACAGTATACACAGACCAAAGATAACCCCAAAACCGATTAGGGCTCTGATAAGGCGCTTGCGCAGTTCAATGGCATGGATGATCCAAGTTTCCATTAGCGTGTATTTTCAAATTCGTGTTTGAGCATACGGCCCCATCGACTTAAAGTCGCCCAATAACGCCCAAGTTTACGTGCAATTTTGGGATAGTCCTGTGGTGGAATAACCACCAGTGCTACTAGTAATATTACTAATATAGAGCCAGTATTAATTTGCATGTTTAACGAGGGTCTCTATCGTCTTCTAGGCCTTTTTTAAAACCTTTAAAAGCAGTGCCTAAGTCTTCTCCAATACTGCGTAGTTTTTTGGTACCAAAGAGCATAAGTACAATTAAAAAAATTAATAATAAAGAGCCTGGACTAATACCACTAATACCCATGTTACCCTCGTGCCTTCTGGCTTAGAATGTGAAAATGTATATGATAAATTTCTTGTCCGCCCGCCGGCCCAGTGTTTACTTGTAAACGAAAGCCTTGTTCCAAACCTTGCGCTTTTGCGACCTCCGGGATTTTGAGCATTAAATCACCTAACAGGTTTTTATGTTCTGGTTCTAAAGTGAGCAGGTTATCAATATGTTGTTTTGGGATTAATAACAAATGCGTAGGTGCTTTGGGATATTTATCTTCAAAGACTAAAAATTGTTCATCCTCATATAAAAAATCTACGGGGATATTTTTTTGTGCGATCTTACAAAAAAGACAGTCTTCCAACTTTATCTCCTTTGGGGGCTATGATTTGTAGTCCTTTATGCTAACAGTTTTTAGCGTTTAAGCGTAATTGTGGGGGTGTTTTTTTTATGGTAGCCTGCCTTCTATTTTTCTTTTTTATTACAGGGAGTGTAGGATGCGTTTGATAAATGTCCCAACGTTTTTAACTATGGGTTTGGTGTTGCAACTGCCGAACTTCAATGCGGCAATAGTCGCTTGGATTTTAAAGACTACTGGTTTTGCAGTCACAGGGTTAGGGGCGAGTATTGGGTTGCCAGTGGCTGCGATGCTAGTGGCAGGGTTGTTGATGGGACGGTTGCAGCGTTTGCCCGGTGGAGACTGGTTGCCGAGTTTAGCGATTGCTGGGATTTTATATCCGTTTTTGTCACCATTGGCAGTTTTAACGGCCGCTTTAGGCGCACGCGTGTTTGAACAATACGCACCGAATGGGTTATGGAACCTTGCTGGCTTGGCTGCTCTTTGCGCGATTGTGGCAACACCGTTTGTAGGTATGGAAGCGTGGGTCATGAGTGGCGTCTCTATTGTGAGTGCGCAGGCCTTGGCGCGTTTTGGGGTAACATTAACGCTAGAGCATTTGGCTAAGGGTTTGGGGGTGGCTGCTTTTGGGCCGCCATTAGCAGAGGGTGCTTATAAAATTGCACGCGCTTTAAACTTGCCTGTGATGCTTGCTGTGGGTGCTATTTTGCATTTACAGGGCGCAACGGCATTAATGTCCAGTTTGGCTGCGCAGTATGTAGGGGCTGCGGGGGTAGGCGCTATTTTGGGGGGCGCGATTGCACCGGTGGCAATTATGGTTGCTGCTGGTTGGATAGCGCAAACAGGATTGAAACAACTGTATAGTAAAGCGCATCCTTACTGGTCTCAGACTGCGCAAAGTGTATTAACGGGTGCATTAGTAGGTGCTGGGCTTTCTTTTAGTCTGACGCCTTTAGCGGCATTGAGTTATGGGTTTCTTGCTATGACAATGCAAAATAGTTTATCTGCACGTTTTTCTGCCGGGTTGGGAGCTCTCGCATTGTTGACTGCGGTTATCGTGCCAGTTGCAGGATGGACAGGCAGAATAGTTGCAGCGTTGAGTCCTCTGTTTAGTGCAGGCGCACGCATGTTGGAAAGTAGCGCTATAGTATTAACTGCTGGACGAACGGCAGTGATAGCTGCGAGTAGCGCGTTGGTGACGACGGTGTTTAATACTAGACCTGTCGTGGAAAACGAAAAGCGGAGTAATAAACAACGGCTTTGATATGTAGATGTCTTTTGCAGTTTATAGACGCACGAGTTGCGTGCATATTTTTCTTATGATAGCTTCTTTTCCGCGGGGCCGTGTGAGGTTGTGTTACTTGGCTCACACAAGATTGATATAGATTTACAATAGAGGATGAATATTATGGCTTTACAAGATACTTTAAACAGATGGAAAAAATCCGCTGTTGCTGCGTTGAAGAGTGCGAATGTGCCAGTAGCAGTAACCGCTGGTGTTGCTATGGAATTAACAGGCGCTAATGCCTTTGTAACCGCTGGTGTTGCAAAATTAGGGTATGGCGCTCTTGCTACTGCAGTTGGCGGCTTTGTTGCGCCTTTAGCGGCGATGGCTGTTGCTTCTTTAGCAATGACCAAAGGTTTAGATTTTGTTGCTTCAAAAGTGAAAAATGCACGCGTTCAACAAGTGTTGGCTGCACGTAATGCAATCACAGGTGCTGTAGTAGCAGCTGGTTTGTTTGCATTCATGGGACCTTTGGCTGCAGCAACTTATGGTTTAGCAGCAGTAAGCGCACAAAGATTTTTGAGTGGGCGCAATAATGTTAATGGCGCATTAAGTGCTGCAACCGTAGTTGCTGCAATTGCTGCTCCTTATGCTGGTGTTTTTGGTTTTGCTGCGCGCATGTTGGGGACTGCATTATCTTATGCAGCGACTGGCGTTAATTTTGTTACACGTGGCGTGGTTGCAGAACAAACTGTAGCAGCTGGCGCTTCTGTTTTGGCGGCTGCTGGTCCAGCAGTGTTGCGTAATTTACCTCAGATGCCTTCTTTCCGTAAAGGTTCTGCTGGTGCTGGGAAAAATCCTGATGCTGATCAAGATCTTGATGCTGGGAAAAATCCTGATGCTGGTGCGCCTTCCCTAGGCGCCTAATCTTAGATATTTCTAAGTTTTAGTTTGAGAAAGGGTATAAGTTGTGAAACCTATACCCTTTTTTGTTATATGGTATTTACACATAAATTAAATTAGTTAAGTAGCTTGTTTTGTGGGCGTGGCTGTGGTTTAATGCCTGAGTTTGCTAAATAATAATTAACTCAAGTAGGATGTGTAGATGCTTCCCAAATTTTTAGAAAAAAACTTAAGAAAAAGATTAAACTTCCCCGTTATGGTAGTAACCGGTACGGTTTTAACTTTATCAGGGGCTACCGTAGCAGCAACGAGTACCGTAGGCACGTTTTTAGGTGGTGTAGCAATGCCATTGGTTGCCATGGTTGGTGTGGGTTATGGTATTAATGCAGCTTTAGACGCCTTGCAGCGCAAGCTAGAATGTATTACAGAACCACATTGGATTATAAAACAAGCGATGTACTTTCATCGTGCAAGGCGCGTGATTACGGGTACGCTTGTTGGTGCTGCTTTAGTGCCTTTTTTTGGTGTAGGGGTTGCAACAATCTGGGGATTTACCACAATTACAATACAGCGCCTTTTAATGACGTATCATAATCAATTGTGGGTTAAATATAATCGTTGGAACCTATTATTAAATAGTCTTGCGATTATTAGTGCGATAGCAGCGCCTTATTTAGGGCTGGCAAATTTGGCTGGGCGTGCCGCAGCAGCTTTAATGTTGTCAGGTTCTACACTGGCTACACAATATCGTGGTTTTGTAATCCTTAAAAATATTAATTTATTTGCGCTGACTGCAGGCTCAGCAGCATTGTCTTTAATACATAATTTGTGGAATGCATTAATGATAGCGATTGCGATTATGCGACAGAAGCTTGCTGAGCGATTATTTCCTTGGCATTCAGATTATCCTGTGTCTCGTAGCGCAGTCCCTAATTTTATTCAGAGAGCATTAGTGCGTATCGCGATATGGATGGGCGTTTTGCCTATTGAGAAGAACCAAGCATCTGTCCAAACCCATACGCTATGGCAGAGAATGTGGTATAGAATTGGATGCTGGTTTAAAAAAGGTTCTGTCGTTGGGCAGACGACTGGCGGGAATGATTTGAGTCATGCATCGCCACCTATACGCTATGGGGCGGCTATTAGTCCAACTGAGACAAATAATGAGAAAAATAATCGCGAGCTAGCACTAGGTATGGGGCTCTCTATCTAGAGGAGATCGTCATTATGAAAATATTGCCAAGAAACATGAGTTTTTCTGTAATGTTACTTGCATACTGTGCGATGCAACAGATGGGTGTTAGCGCTTGGGTGTTGGGGATAACTGGTTCGGCGGCACTGGGCGTTGTTGCGCTAATTATAGGATTAGGTGTTGCAGGTATGTTCGCAGGACATTTAGTAGAAGCCGGGGTTGCGAGATGGTGTGTTTCTCGGCAAGAGTTTAAGAAGGGCTATATTTTTGATGATTTCGATACAGACTATCATGCGTTTACGAACAATACACGGATTCATCTTATCGGTTTAATGGTGGGGGTGAGTGCGCTTTTGGTGATGTCTCCTTGGGCGGCAATTGCATGTGGGTTTTCTGCTATCTATTGCGAGCATGCGGTGCAAGATAAGTGGCGCACTATGTTGAATCTTGCAGTGCTAGGACTGCCTGTTACTGCGTTATTGGGCGTGACTGGCTGGGTGTTGCGTGCTGGTATGATGTTGATCGATAAAATGCCTGTGGTTGTAACTGCTGCAATGACAGCGCGCAATACTGCATTGGCAACAGGTGTGGTTGCAGCTGCACCCATGGTTTGGACTAGAATTGTGAGTTGGTGTGTGGCTACAGATAATCTGATATTGCTGCCACCTGACACATTGCCGCCACCTGACACATTGCTGCCACCTAGGACACAGGCCGGCAATCCCGCATCATAGAGAGGAGAGTGGAACAGTGCTTGTAATGGTAGAGAGATCGTGATAAGTTATCTCGGTGACTTTTATTAATAAAAAAAAAGAGGTATTACATGTTTAGTTTATGGAATAAGAATTTTTCAATCATGGCTGCAACTGGTTATGTTATGACTAATGCTGGTGTAGCTGCTGTAGCAAATGCAACAGGCTTGGCGCTCTTAGCGACCCCTTGGGTTGGTGCAGGATTGACGATGGCTGCGATGCTAGTAGCAGGGCATTTAGGGGGTAAAGTAAGCGCGTTTGTTTGGAGAAAAACCCGCCAGAATCTAGAAGCACACTGTGCAGCTACTGGCCTTATGGTAGGGTTTGGATTAGCAACGGTTATTGCACCATGGGCTGCAGTGGTAGGTGGATTTTCTGCAATGATGACACAACGTTTTTTATTGACTCACCCAGCTATAAATCGGTTGGCAAAGGTTGTTGTTTTATTAACGCCTTTAGCCCCTTTAAGTGCACTGGCTTTTGTAGCAAAAGGTTTGGGTGCAGCTGCTGCGATGGTGCCTAGTAGTGTGGCGGCTCTTGCTACCCCTACTAATGCATTAATCGTTACAGGGTTAGGTTCTGTTGGTGTTACGCTCAAAAAAAACATTAATTTATGGAACAAAAGTTTATCCATCATGGCAGCAACTGGTTTTATTATGACCAAAGCTGGTGTAGCTGCTACTTTAGCAAACATGACGGGCGTGGCTTTATTAGCAAATCCTTGGGGTGGTGCAGCATTGACAATGGTAGCGATGCTAACAGCTGGGCATGCAGGACACGCTGCAGCCCATTTTGCGTGGCGTAAGGCTGGCTATAGCTCAGAAGCATACAATGCAACGTCTGGCCTGATAGCAGGGCTTGGATTAGCAACGGTTACTGCGCCTTGGTTGGCAGTGGTAGGTGGATTTTCTGCAATGATTGCAGAGCGCGTTTTATACAAGAATCAGACGATAGCGTTTTATTCTGACTATGCAAAGCAAGCCCTTTTATTAGCACCTTTAGCGCCTGCTGGTATTGCAGGTTGGGCGGCACGTGGGGCAGCTTCAGCTGCTGCAATGGTGCCTGGCGCTGTAGCTGCTTGGACACCAACCTTAGCATTGTTCTCTACCGGTGTAGGCTCTGTAGGGCATAGCTTGAAGGAAGTGCGTAGCATTCCTGAATCTGTGAAACGTTGGATTCCATAATCGTTCTTCGTTCGTTATCAAAAGGCATGGCTTAAAACCCGTGCCTTTTTTGTTTTAAATGAGCCAAAACAGACTTGCAGTTATCAGCCCTAAACCTACTCCTAACCAAAAGCGAGAGGGTGTTTTTTTATGACTGTGAACTATGGGCTTTTGCTGCATCAAATAGTGTTCTAAATGTTCAGGTAGCGCTAACATGCGCTCTAACCAAAAAGGATTTTGCTTTAAAGTTCGCTTAAAAGTAGCTCTCACCCCTACCCTTTGTTTAAGCCACTTTTCTAAAAAAGGTTTAGCGGTTTGCCATAAATCTAAATCCGGATACAATTCACGCCCTAATCCCTCAATAGCCAATAGTGTTTTTTGTAATAAGATGAGCTGCGGCTGTATAGGCATCTGAAAACGTTGCGCAGTTTGAAAAAGACGTAATAAGGTTTGCCCAAAGGAAATTTCTTTTAAAGGTAATCCAAATATCGGTTCACACACCGTTCTAATAGCTGTTTCAAAATCTTCTACCCGCGTTCCTGCGGGGACCCATCCTGAATCTACATGCAGTTGCGCAACCTTACGGTAATCGCGATTAAAGAATGCTAAAAAGTTTAAGGCTAAATAGTCTTGGTCGGCACTACTGAGCGTACCCATAATTCCAAAATCTACAGCCATATATTTAGGGGTGTTGGGGGTGCTAATATCTACAAAAACATTGCCTGGATGCATGTCTGCATGAAAAAAACTATCTCTAAAGACCTGGGTAAAGAAGATTTCTACGCCATTCTCAGCTAAACACCTTAAGTTGGTCCCTTGGGCTTTTAAAGTATGGATGTCCCGAATAGGAACCCCGTAAATGCGCTCTACTACTAAAATATCCGCAGTGGTGTAGGCCCAATAGATTTTGGGAACATATAGTAGAGTACTGTCTTCAAAGTTACGCTTTAGTTGGCCTGCGTTCCCTGCTTCAATGCGTAAGTCGAGCTCTTCGTACAAAGTATGCTGAATTTGTTTTACAACCTCTTTAGGCTTAAAGCGACGGCTAGGGGGAACTAACCATAATAAGAGTTGCGCTAGCATTTCTAACAGGCGCACATCTTGCGCAACCGCTTGATGAATGTTGGGGCGTAAAATCTTAACTACTATCTCTTCACCGGTATGTAATCGTGCGCCATGGACTTGAGCAATAGATGCAGATCCTAAGGGGGTTTCTTCAAAGCTCGCAAATAATGTTTTAATAGGCTTATCTAATTGTTGCTCTATCTTAGCTAAGGCAAGTGGGGTTGCAAAAGGTGTAACTTTATCTTGCAGTAGCGTTAAACTGATTGCAAAATCTGGAGGTAAAATATCTAAACGCGTAGATAATAATTGTCCCATTTTAATAAAAATAGGCCCTAACGCCTCTAATGCTTCGTTAACAACCTGAGCACGATTTTCTTTAGTGATGGGTTTTCTAAAAAAGAAAAGCTTAGATAACAAGCTTAAAAAGGGGCTTTGATAAAACTGTCTGACCACCCCGTCAATATTATATTTTAACAGCAAGTAAATAATTTTTAGGCTGCGACCACTGGCGGGAAGGAGGTGTTTCATTCAGGTGACTCGGTTAATCGGTTGATACGGGCTTGTAGACGATCGATCCCTTCTGTTAAGCGTTGTAAAGAAGATTGAAATTCAGAAAAATGAGCACGCGTTGGCAATAGCGCCACTTCACGTTGTACATAGGCAGAGAGCATTTCTTTCCAAGGCAAGGGTGTTTTTAGTTTTTGTTGTAAAGGATAACTCCATTTAGCTAGAGTATGATTAAATATTATTTCAATCATATCCCCAGGCGGACGTTTACAGTTTTGTATAAAATTCTGTAAGGCTTGCGCTAAATGTATATCCCCTTCAAACTGAAAAGCACCCACTTGGCTGGCCCCTTGAGGGGAGGCCAACTGTACAGCAGTCGTCGTGAGCGTAGCATTATAAGGTGCAGCAGGTTGCTCTATAAATTTAAACCCAAAGGGTGTGACTTTTAGATAGAGTGTGCGTGCGATATCAGTTAATACGACACACAGGATTTTATCTACATGTGTATTTAGCGGTGTAAAACTATTGGGCTCTAAAAGATGTAGACGTTCAAACCATAACCCTAGTTTATCATTGAGCAACTGTCTCATCGCTTTTCTCCGAGATGAATCGCAACGATACCAAAACTTAAGTTATGGTAGCGACTGTCTGAAAAGCCGGCATCTTTTAAGTGCTGGACCAGTGTTTCTTGATCAGGATGTTTACGAATGGATTCTACCAGATATTGATAACTAGCGCGGTCTTGTGCAATAAGTTTTCCCATCCAGGGGATGATTTTAAAAGAGTAAGGGTCATACAATGGTGCCAAGCGGGGATGGATTTTAGAAAACTCTAAAATTAAGAGTTTACCGCCAGGTTTCAGCACCCTGTAAAATTCTGCGAGGGCAACGGGGATTTTCGGGATGTTACGTAACCCAAAAGCAATGCTAATTCTATCAAATTGATTGGATGCAAAAGGTAAAGCTTGTCCATCAGCCTGTACAATACTTAACTTTTCAAAAACACCCAGGTTAATCAGCTTGTGACGCCCTTCTTGCAGCATATTAAAGTTATAATCCAATAAAGTAACATGCCCGCTGCTGCCCAAGAGGGTGTGAATTTTATGGGTCAGATCGCCAGTGCCGCCCGCAACATCCAAGACTTGATGGGTGGGTGCAAGATCTAACAAACGAATAGCCTCTGCTTTCCATAAGCGATGCACCCCTAAGGACATCACGTCATTCATGATGTCGTATTTGGAGGCTACAGAACTAAAAACAGCCTGGACCTTTTCTTTTTTTTCTTCAAAACTAACTTCTGTGAACCCAAAATGTGTTTTCAAACTGCTTCCTGAAATTAGAGAATGTACTGACTCAAATCTTCATTTTTAATGATGTCTTGAAGCTCTTTATTCACATAAGCTGCATCAATTATTACCGTTTCACCGGTATGTTCTGTTGCACTAAAAGAAATGGATTCTAATAGACGCTCTAATACTGTATGCAAACGACGGGCCCCAATGTTTTCCATCCGTTCATTCATTTCAAAGGCGATCTCTGCAATACGGGAAACCCCAGAAGCTTCAAATTGTAAATTTACAGTCTCTGTTTTTAAGAGCGATTGATATTGTTTGAGTAAACTATACTGTGGTTCATTTAAGATCCGCGTAAAATCTTCCGTCGTGAGTGCATCCAACTCAACTCGAATGGGTAAGCGTCCCTGGAGCTCTGGGACCAAATCAGAAGGCTTGGCTAATTGGAAGGCACCTGAGGCAATAAATAAAATATGATCCGTTTTGACGGGGCCATATTTAGTAGAAACAGTACAGCCTTCTACTAAGGGTAATAAATCACGCTGTACGCCAGAACGAGAAACACTGGCGCCAGAAAATTCACTTCCACGGTCTATAATTTTATCGATCTCATCAATAAATACGATACCATGTTGTTCGGCACGTTCTAAAGCGATTTTACGAACCTCTTCCTCATCCAATAAGCGTTGCCCCTCTTCTTCAGTCAAGAGCTTTAAGGCTTCTTTCACAGTGACTTTACGAGTTTTAGTTTTATCTTGAGAAAGATTCTGGAACATGCCTTGCAATTGTGAAGTGAGCTCTTCCATGCCAGGAGGCGCCATGATTTCTACACCAATGATATTAGAGGAAAGCTCAATTTCTACGAGTTCATTATCGAGCTCGCCAGCATTGAGTTTTATACTTAATTCTGCGCGAGTTTCAGGATCTTCTATGGGTTTGTCAGAAGGTGCATTTCTAAACCCAAACTTTGGAGCATGGGAGGTAGTAGGCACTAAGAGGTCTAATATTTTTTCACGCGCAGCTTCTGCTGCTTTTTCTTGTACCGCAGCAAAGAGTTCGTGACGTGTTAATTTGATGCTCGCATCCATCAGTTCGCGAATCATGGACTCGACATCACGACCAACATACCCTACTTCTGTAAATTTAGTGGCCTCTACTTTTAAAAAGGGTGCTTGCACTAACCGTGCAAGCCGGCGAGCAATTTCAGTTTTACCGACACCAGTAGGGCCAATCATCAAAATGTTTTTAGGGGTGATTTCTGTACGCCAATCCTCAGGCAGTTGCATTCTGCGATAACGATTGCGCAGCGCAATCGCAACGGCGCGTTTGGCTTTATTTTGTCCAATAATAAAATGATCCAGTTCACGA
>CAZGDB010000001.1:0-72379 GCA_964524705.1 uncultured Francisellaceae bacterium | reverse complement strand
TTGCTTGTGGGGTGAGGGTTTCCATTAGCTGGCTCCACCGATATTTTCTAAGGTCTCTAATGTAAAATTGTGATTGGTATACACACAAATGTCTGCAGCTAATCCTAAAGCTTTGAGTACTACTTCCGAGGCGGGCAAAGTGGTGTTTTCTACTAATGCGCGCGCTGCAGATTGTGCATAAGGACCACCAGAACCAATAGCAACGATACCGCCCTCTGGTTCAATGACATCCCCATTCCCACTAATAATAAATGCGTTATTGGCATCGGCTACGGCTAATAAGGCTTCTAAACGACGCAACATCCGATCACTACGCCAATCTTTAGCCAGCTCAACTGCAGCGCGGGTGAGGTTGCCTTGATGGCGCTCTAATTTAGCTTCAAAACGCTCAAATAAGGTAAAAGCATCTGCCGTACCTCCTGCAAACCCTGCTAAAATTTTATCATGATAAATTTTACGGATTTTGCGGGCATTGCCTTTCATAATTGTAGAACCAAGAGATACTTGGCCATCACCACCAATAGCAACACAATCTGGACGACGTACGATTAAAATAGTAGTGCCATGAAAAGATTCCATTAAGTTTTTCTCTCTAATTTAACTTTTAAAACCGCTGCATCCACAATATTTTGTTCTGATAAAGCTTCTAGTTGTGCTTTAGCATCACTTTCTTTTACAAAAGGCCCTAAATAGACACGATACCAAATATCATTGTTTGCTAATGTCACGGTTTGAATATGGGGCGTATCCAGCCCTAATAAAGAAAGATTCGCCTTTAAGTTATCGGCCTGTGCAAAATTTCTGAAAGCCCCAACTTGTACAATAAAAGCTAAGTCTTTAGCGCTGGCTGCCGCCGCCTCTTTGTCTTTTGCAACAGGATCTGGAGCGACTTCCATGCTCGGCAGTAAGGTATAAAAATCAAATTGTACTTCTGCTGGTGCCTCAGCCTCGGTTTCTACACTTGTGACGGCATTTGCAGTTTCTGGAGCTGCCGTTGTTTGTGCACTTTGTGAGGCGAGCAATCTATCTTTGTAGGGTAAAAGCACGACGACGGCCGCCCCAGTAAGTAAACCCACTAATAACCATACCCAGCCAGGAATGCTATTTTTAGTGCGTTGACTACGTGTGTTTGAATCAAAGTGCCACGTGTCACGTGCATGGGTTTTTGCATAATCTCGTGCCATACTTACCTTCATTCATCCGCTTGCGATATATCGTATTATCGCATGATTGGTCTAACTTGCAAATTACTAGGGAGTGTAAGGTATGTTACAAATGGCTGTGGTTTATCATTCTGGCTATGGGCACACAGAAGTAGTTGCTAAGTCAGTTTTAGAAGGGATCCAAAAAGTCGCTAATATTAAGGCACAGTTGATAAAAGTCAGTGCACAAGGCGAAATTACTGCAGAAGAATGGACTGCGTTAGAAAATGCACATGGCATCATATTTGGAACACCAACTTATATGGGGTCTGCTTCTGGGCCTTTTAAAATGTTTATGGATGCTTCTTCTAAACCTTGGTTTGCACAAAAATGGAAGAATAAAATTGCAGGCGGTTTTACAAATTCCGGTGGTTTAAGTGGTGATAAACTTTGTACTTTAATGGAATTAGTGGTTTTGGCAATGCAACATGGGATGATCTGGGCAGGGAACGCTTTTTTACCAACCGGAAATACCCATGATGATGTGAATCGGGTTTCTAGCTTTGTAGGTTTGATGACTCAATCTGATAATGTAGAGGCAACGAAGACTCCTTCGGGTGGAGATCTGAAAACAGCAGTTGCGTATGGAGAACGGGTTGCACAAGTAGTTGTGCAGTGGAATAAGTAAGGACTTGCGCCCGGGAGGACTCGAACCTCCGGCCCTCTGGTTCGAAGCCAGATACTCTATCCAACTGAGCTACGGGCGCATAGGGCGCTATTCTCTAGCCTTTGTGTGCGCACGTCAAGACTAGATACTAAAAAGTTTGTTGATTAACTCTTAATAAGAAGGACAGTATTATGTTAACGATTGGAAAGCCAGCACCAGACTTTCGTTTGCAAGCAGATGATGGCAAAACCTATAGTTTGGCTGATTTTAAAGGCAAAACAGTAGTGTTATATTTTTATCCTAAAGATGATACCCCAGGTTGTACGTTGGAATCCTGTGGGTTTGGGGAAAATATTGCAAAATTTACCGATAAAAATACAGTCATTCTAGGAGTCTCACGGGATTCTATTGCATCGCATCAAGCCTTTAAAAAGAAATATAATTTACCCTTTTTATTATTGTCAGATCCCGATAGCGTGGTCTGTAATGCCTATGAAGTCATTGGTGAGAAAACTAATTTTGGTAAAAAAATATTAGGATTAATTAGATCTACTTTTTTAATAGATCCTAATGGAGATCTACAACACGTATGGAAAAATGTGCAAGTAGCAGGCCATATTGATGCTGTTTTAAAGGAAATCAGCTAAACCTTAAATTCCTCAAAGGTATCTGTGTCATGGTCATAGGCTTTTAAGACGCCATGCTCTAAATCAAAATACCATCCATGGATCCGTAAGCTGCCGTTTTCAATGCGGCTTTGGATCCAAGGGAAGGTTTGTAAGTTTTTTAGAGAAATAACAAGCGCTTTTTGGCTACACAAGTCAATTTGATTTTCAGTCGCATCATGGGAATGATTTTCCAACACCTGTTTTTTTGCAAGTTCAACCAGCGCCATCCACGGCTTAATAAAATCAGTGTGTTCATTATTCGTTGAAAATAAAGAAGCAATGCCACCGCAATGACTATGTCCTAAGACAATAATATGCTGTACGCCTAAACCTGTGACCCCAAATTCTAAGGCAGCACTGACGCCATGATGGGTCAGATCTGCTTCATACGGTGGTACTAAGTTGGCCACATTCCGTACAACAAACATCTCCCCAGGTTGGGTATTTAATAATATCGCAGGATCTACACGAGAATCAGAACACGCAATCGTCATAATTTTAGGGGCCTGGCCCTGTGCTAAAATACGGTAAGGCGATAAACGCTGATCAAAATAGCGTTCTTTAAACTCTTTATAACCTTCAATAAGATACAGTAATTCTTTTGGTAACGGCATTTGTGTTCCCTCCAATGCTTTTAGTATAAGCCGAATTGCTATTTATGGTGCGTATTTTACACACTCATTGGTGCAAGGTCAGCCATGACGTAACGAGGGCTCCATTCTTGTTGTAAGGCTTCTAAATTAGATTTATCTTTAATCGCTGCACGAATATCCGTAAACAAGCGATTCATAAAGCAAATATTGTGAATGCTGATCGCACTCATGCCTAAAATTTCTTTCGCTTGTAATAAATGATGTAAATAAGCACGAGAATAGTTTTTACAAGTATCACACGGACACGTGGAATCAATTGGTTTCGGGTCATTTTTAAATTGCGCATTTTTAAGATTAATATGCTCTTTGGCAGGTTTACCTTTACCCTCTGTTAGCCAATAGTGCGTTTTTACTAAAGCACCACCATGCCGTGCTAAACGAGTGGGATGTACACAGTCAAAGGTATCAATACCGGCTTTTACACCATTGAATATATCATCAATCCCACCAATCCCTAATAAATGTACAGGACGTTCTGGGCATAATGTTTGCATGGTGATGGTGACGACTTCATGCATCTGATCTTTATTGGCACCTAAAGAGCCACCCACAGCATGCCCAAAGAAAGGCTGGTCATTCAAAAAACTAGCAGAAATTTCGCGTAAATCAGGATATACCCCACCTTGTACAATTCCATATAATGCTTGTGGTGGTGTATGACTGCTAAGCACAAAGGCTTCTAAAGAACGTTGTGCCCAACGATGAGATAGCTCCATAGAGGCTTTGGTGTATTTTTTATCAACGTGATAAGGGGTACATTCATCGAGCACTAAAATTAGATCGGCACCTAATTCACGCTGAATAGTAATGGCACGCTCAGGCGTTAACAGCTCCATTGCACCATCGCGGTATGATCTAAATAGTGCGCCTTCTTCACTAATGCGTTTTAAACTAGAGCTTCCAGTACGTCTTTTGCCTTTGATTTCTTCTGCAACAGAACCATGCCCTAAACTGAAGATCTGAAATCCTCCTGAATCCGTCAGCATAGGACCATCCCAGCCCATAAATTGATGTAATCCACCCATTTCTGCAACCAAAGGGCTGCCAGGTTGTAACATCAGATGATAGGTGTTGGCTAAGATCACTTGTGCACCAGCATCTTTGGCTTGCTGCGGGCTCACACCCTTTAAGGCAGCTTTGGTTGCACAAAAAATAAAGGCTGGTGTTTGAATCTCACCGTGTGGAGTGCGCAAAACACCTGCGCGTGCTCGACCAGAAGTGTGTTGGATACTGAAGGAAAATTCTTTATACATTTTGGGTTACTACCGTTTTAGGAAGGCATCGTTGTGCCATATACATTAAGGGCGTATTTAAACTTTGTAAGAAGAGCTGTAATAAAATACTGCCGAGCATATAAGTCCATAGTACGACTTCCCAAGGCAGTGGTTCTGCAGCAAACAAACGCCAGGCTAAAAGACTGAAGATAGTGGTATCCCAGGTAATGGATAAACTGGTTGCAAAAAGACTACGACACCATAAAAAACGAGAATTAGTTTTTTTTCTAACCCATTGAAAAAGATAAGTATTTAAAAATTGGCTGCTGAGGTAGGCGATAATACTGGCTAAAAAAATTCCTGGCAGCGGCATGAATAACACTTGCATTGCTTCGTGAATACTCAGGGCATTAGGGTCAGTAATGGGTTGGGTATAGATAGCAATGTTCATTAAAAAGGTGAACATCAACATAGTAGCAAAGCTAATTAAAATTCCTTTACGGGCAGCGGCAGCACCAAAATATTCATTTAAGAGATTGCTGGCTAAAAAGGTGGTCGAAAAGATAAAAACACCCATAGGTACAGGATGCATAAAGCCGTCTAATTCTATGACTTTAAGTACTTGTATATTCGCGACAATAGTCGCAATACTGCAAAAACCCCAGATCCCTGCGGCTCCAAATTGACGTAATAGCACTAAAAGCATGCTATAAGCACTCAATAAAATGGCTAAGGCCGCCCAAGTAGCGGGTAACATAGGTAGATCTAACAATGTGTTTCTCAACTTAGAAAGCTCACTGCATTATACCAAAGGTCTCAACTTGTACAATAGGTAGCCGGTGGTATAATGAAGCACCTTCCGAGCTAGGAGAACGCAGCATGCAAAAAGTCATTTTGACCGGAGATCGCCCTACTGGAAAGCTCCATCTTGGACATTATGCGGGCTCGCTACTGAGTCGATTACAATATCAAGATTTACACACACAATATGTGATGATTGCCGATGTTCAGGCACTCACCGATAACTTTGATAATCCTAAAAAAATTACAGATCATGTTTATGAAGTCGCCATGGATTATTTGGCGGTGGGGATAGATCCTACAAAAACTACAATCTTTGTACAATCTCAAGTCCCAGCATTAACAGAATTAACAGTTTATTTTTTAAACTTGGTAACCGTAGCGCGATTGAGTCGTAATCCAACGCTTAAAACAGAAATTCAACAAAAAGGGTATGAAGAATCTTTACCTGCAGGGTTTTTATGTTACCCCATTAGTCAAGCCGCGGATATTACTGCCTTTGGTGCAGAATTGGTCCCAGTGGGTGAAGACCAGTTGCCAATCATTGAACAAACTAATGAAATCGTTCGTCGATTTAATAGAATTTATCATACGGATTGTTTAAAAGAAGCTGCTGCAGTTTTAAGCCATACGCCACGTTTAGTGGGGATTGATGGTAAAGCAAAGGCGAGTAAATCTTTAGGGAATACAATTTTTTTAGCGGATACTCCCGAAGAAATCAAACAAAAAGTTTATGCGATGTATACAGATCCTGGACATGTTCGTGTACAAGATCCTGGCCAAGTAGAAGGTAATGTGGTTTTTGCCTATTTGGATGCATTTCATCAGGATAAAGCGGAAGTAGAAGCACTCAAAGCACATTATGCAAAAGGTGGTTTAGGGGACACAAAAATAAAAGCTATCTTAAATGATACCTTACAAGCATTATTAACCCCGATTCGTGAGCGTCGTGCACAGTTGCAGAAAAAAGAAGTACAAGCCATTTTATGGGAAGGCACTCAAAAGGCGCGGCTTAAAGTAGAAGAGCGAATGCAGTTAGTGCGTGCTGCTATCGGTTTTGATTATTTTAAATAAGCCAATGAGTAAGCAGTCTCAGGTGCAGTGGCGTAAACACGATATTTCTATTTTATTGGGTAATCTTGTAGATCACTTTGATTCAGCAGCCTATGGATTTTTAGCGCCCTTACTCGCACCACTGTTTTTCCCACATCATAGCCCTGCTGCACAGTTGATACTGATTTATAGTTTATTAGCGACCAGTATTATTACGCGCCCTGTTGGGGCCTTTATTTTTGGCAGGTTGGCTGCACAGTATGGGCCTTTATATAGTTTGTCCTATTCTTTAATTGGAGTAGCTATTGCAGCTGTGGCACTGGGCTTTTTGCCGACTTATGAAAATATTGGTTTTTTTGCACCATTACTATTATTAGTTTTACGAATGCTGAAAGGGATTTTTGCAGCAGGAGAAAGCACTGTTGCAAAGCTCTATATTGTTGAAAACAAAGCGCCACAACAAGCGCATAAAGCCTCAGGGTATTATCAAAGTTCTACGATGTTAGGCATTATTTTGGCATCGGTATGCGCTACGTGGGCGGTTGCTATGCCGGAAATCCCTTGGGTGTGGCGGGTATGTTTTTGGATGAGTGGTAGCGCAGGTGTTTTAGGCTATGTGCTACGTTATCAAGCAGAGCAGACTAACGTGTTCCAAAATCCTGTTTTTGATGTTTACCGATGGCAGCAGTTGCGGACCTTGTGGACGCATAGGGTACACGTTGCACAAGTGGCAATAGTGACGGGGTTTTCACACATTACTTATGCCCTTCCGTTTGTCTTGATGAATAGTTTTGTGCCTTTAATTAGTGATATTACTTTAGAACAGATGATGGTTCTTAATAGTGCATTATTAGTTTTAGATTTATTTTTTATTCCCGTTATTAGTCATTGTACGGCACGGTATTCGCCGCATGTTTTGATGATCGTTTCTGCATTTGTATTAAGCATTACGGTTATGCCATTATTTTATGGCTTAACGCAAGCATCTTTGGCGTATGTGACCTTTGTAAGGGTTTGGATAGTGTTTTGGGGCGTTGTTTTTATGTGTCCTATTAGCCTATGGTATCATCAGTGTTTTACCTTGCCAGATCGATACTTTTTAGTAGGCATGGGGAATGCTTTAGGAACTGCATTATTTGGACGTATGACGACCGCTATTAGTTTGGGGGTCTGGTATGCCACTGGCGGGCTGGCGTATGCGGCCGCAGGGTATGCGGCAGTGATGATGTTATGTACGATTTGGGTGGTCATCAGTAGTAGACAGCCTTAAAGTATCTCTGTTAACATGGTTATCCAGCTTGCTTTCTAGAGTAGATACATGTTTCAAATTTTTCAGTGGGTTACCATTTTATTAATGGGCATTTTAGCTGGAGCAGAGGTCGATCTCTTTGTGCCTAGTTTTCCAGAATTAGCTGAGGTCTTTAATTTAACGCCCTTTATGCTCGAATGGACCCTGGGGATTAACTTGGTTGCCCATTGTATCAGTGCGTTATTTGTAGGCACGCTCGGGGATAAATATGGTCGCAAACCAGTAATTTTAGCAGGTTTGGGTATTTTTATTGTAGGGAGTATCTTTTGTGTTATTGCGACCTCTTATACACAACTGTTATTAGGGCGGTTTTTACAAGGTATGGGTGTTGCAGGACCTGCCGTCCTGGCTTATTTAATTGTTGCAGATCTCTATGGTGTTCAAGCACAACAAAAACTCATGGGGATGCTCAATGGAATGGTAACCTTGGGAATGGCTTTTGCACCACTGGTAGGTAGTTATATTTCTCTGTGGTTTAAGTGGCAAGGCAACTTTGTGGCGCTGTTAGGATTGGGTATTGTGTGCTTATTAGGGACCGTATGCTTTATTCCACATACGGGGAGCAAAGCAGATTTATCCCTCTCCTTGCGTGAATATCTTCCCGTATTAGTGTCTAAAAAAGCTTGGTGTTATATCTTAACTATTTCTTTCTTGATTATCCCGTTTTGGGTTTTTGTAGGAATTGCGCCGATTTTATATATGCAAGACTTGGGTGTTAGTCTAGAAGCCTTTGGATGGTACCAAGGTGCAATCGCTGGTATTTTTTCAATTTGTAGTTTTACCAGTGGAATGGTACTACAATATTTTGGCGCTAAAAAATGCCTGTATGGTAGTGCAGTGGTATTGCTGGCCTTTATGTGTAGTGCGTTGACCTTGGCAGGGTTAGGTGTGTCTGACCCTATGGTGATAACAGCGTGTCTCCTTTTATTAGCGATGGGCGCTGTCTTTCCTATTAATATTTTATACCCCCTGGCCTTAGAAGCAGTGCCGAATGCAAAAGGCCGTATTACCGCAATTATTTTGTCTAGTCGGCTTATTTTAACTGCGTTATGTTTACAAGTGGTTGGTTTTTTTTATGCAGGGGTGTTTTTTCATATTGGCATTGTGATGTGTGTGTGCCTAGTCCTTGCCTTTTGGATGGGCTATCAGCTGGTGCAAGAAGAAAATGTTTGGGGTGCAGAAGAAGCGGCATAATTTTGTCGCTTTAACCAACGTAACCAGGCTTGCCAATCTCTTTGACCTAAGTCTTTTTCAAAACTTAATAGATCTTTCACTGCTTTACGACACACTTCTGGCGAAGGGAGCGTTAAAGGTTGTTGTGTAGCCAGAATTAAATTTTGTGCTTTACACGCCTGCTCTAAATGATGGGTATAAAACATCGCTTCTTGAATCGTACGACCACTAATAATTGCACCATGGTTGCGTAAGAGCGCAACATATTTATCACCTAAGTCGGTGACCAATTGACAGCCTTGTGCTGGATTTAAGGCCAGAGAATCATAGTTATGGTAAGCAATACCCTCATAAAAATGTAAGGCCCATTGCGTTAAAGGCATTAATCCTGCGGTTAAGCACGAGGTTGATACCATAGCGGGGGTATGTAAATGAAAAATGGCTTTTAGATCCGGGCGTGCTTTGTAAATTTCTCCATGGATAATATAACCAGTTTTATTATATTGGTATTCTAAACCTGTCAAAACAGTGCCATCTAAACTAATTTGCATCAGACACTCTGGTGTAACTTCTTCAAACCGTAATCCAAAAGGATAAATATAATAGGATTGCCCATCTACTGCACGCGCGGATAAATGGGTGTAGGTGTGATCATCTAAACCCAAATGTCCTAAAATATTATAGGCAGCACTTAATTCCTGACGGGCTACTTCCATTTTAATTCCTTGCTTTTAGTAGGATTTTGCAAAAATAGTCCAACGTCCTGGTTTGCCTGTAAATAAACAAGGCACCGTTTCGTTTTCGGTTTCTAAAGGAATGCAGCGTGGTGTAACTTTTAATGTTTGTTTGAGTTCTGCTTCTACTGTAGGATCTTCCCCCCAACCAATTAATGCAAAACCACCCTGCTCTGCATTCTTATCATCAAAGAAGGCATAAAAGGCTTCTCGTGATTCAACACGTACAGTGTTGGTTTGTAAGAACGTTTTCGCACGCACATACAGGTTGTTTTGTAGTTCATCTAATTGGCTTGCTAGAGTTTCTATAAACGTGGGCATAGGCAGGGCTTGTTTATCCTTAGGGCTTTTATCACGACGTCCCATATAAACAGAGCGTTGTTCTAGTTCTTTGGACCCAATCTCTAAACGTATAGGGGCACCTTTTTTAATCCAACGCCAAGCTTTATCACCAGTGCGACCATCGGTAGTGTCGATTTTCACTTGTACAGGTTGGCCATGATAGAGGACTTTTTCAGCCAAAGTTTTAATTTCTGTACAGTAGTCTAGTAATGCTTGTGGATCTGCTGCTTTTTCTAATAACGGTAAAATCACTACATGTAAGGGAGCAATACGAGGTGGTAAGACTAATCCATCATCATCACTATGCGTCATAATGAGCGCACCAATTAAACGTGTGGTCACTCCCCAAGAACTGGTCCAGGCGGTACTGGTCTGGCCATTTTGGTCTAAAAATTTAATGTTGAAAGCTTTTGCAAAATTTTGGCCTAAAAAATGTGAAGTTCCGGCTTGTAAGGCTTTTTTATCCTGCATCATAGCTTCAAAAGTATAAGTATCCTCAGCGCCAGGGAAGCGTTCACTGGCGGTTTTTTTGCCTTGCACTACCGGAATTGCTAAATAGTTTTCGACGAGGTCGACATAAATCCCTAAGATTTTTTCGGTTTCCGCAATCGCTTCTTCAGCAGTTGCATGTACGGTATGGCCTTCTTGCCATAAAAATTCAGTGGTGCGTAAAAAGATACGGGGACGCATTTCCCAACGTACCACATTAGCCCATTGATTCATCAATAATGGCAGATCTCTATAGGATTGTACCCAACGTGCAAATAACTCACCAACAATCGCTTCAGAGGTAGGACGTACAATTAAAGGTTCTTCTAAAAGCCCAGCAGGCTTTAAGCCGCCTTTCCCATCAGCTTCTAAACGGTGATGTGTGCCTACAGCACATTCTTTAGCAAAACCTTCTACGTGTGCAGCTTCTTTTTCTAATAATCGTAAAGGCACAAAAAGTGGGCAATAAAGATTTTCATGCCCCGTGGCTTTGAGCTTTGCATCTAAGGTTTTTTGAATGTTTTCCCAAATTGCATAACCCCAAGGCTTGATGACCATACAGCCACGAACAACAGCCATTTCTGCAAGTTCTGCTTTATCTACTACGGCTTGATACCAGTTAGGGTAGTCTTCTGCACGGGTAGGAGTAATCGCAGTCTTTATTTTGGTGGTCATGAAAGGCCTCTTTTAGGGTCAATGTTTGAGCGTATTGATATCATAAATAGGGCAGAAAGGCCAGACAGGCCTTTATGATAAAGATAACCAACTTACGTTATTTACGTGAGAATACGGGATTATCAATGATTTTGGTTTTTAAGGAATTCTAAAAAACTAACAATTCTTTAGATCTCGTAATGAGTAGTATGAGGGGGGGGGGATGAGATCATAATCGTCTGGATAATCATGTGCAAATTGATTGTGCATTTCACGCAAATCCATCCACCAGTTAATATCAGCGATATAGTTTAAGCGTTCTAACTTGTTGAGTTTATCGATGAGGGCATCGGGATCTTCACCTAAAGCAGCTAAGCGTAGACCAAAAATCTTAGTGCCTAAGATATCTTGTAATTTGCTAAATCGTAGAGTCATCATATCCAGAATAGAGATTTTATCTCCTGGGCGCGCTGCTAATATTGCTGGTCTGAGTGGAGGCCAGTTTGCGACATAGGTTAAGGACTCTTGTAATCGTGCAGCATGCATGTCTGCTATTTTTAAATAGTCGGATACTATACGTTTTTATTTCATAATATGACTCCTGTTTGTTTTGTTTCTTCATCAATATCTAATTTTTTATTGTTTTTTAAAATATTAATAACTATGTCTATTGTTTGATCTCCAATCCGTTTTTTTAAATCCCGCAAAAAAGAAATTTTCTTTTCAGTTGCAAGCAACGGATTGTCGGAATGTGTTTCGATGTGAAAATCGATATCACCACCTTTTTACTATCGTCTATTCTGGAGCCAAATAACTAGATAGTATGATTGGATAAAAAATTTGTAGCAAACGCGGCTTTAATCGCAGCATATTGATTATCGGTGATGCGCATTTTTTAATGTTTAGATTCTTTAGGGTTTTTAACTGAACAGTGTCAGTATATAAAAAAATATGAGGGCTTTTTATTGGGTGCCTGTAGGATTAGGATAGTCTTTTAACTTACGATCTACATGCACGATTTTATGCCGGTTGGTCTGTCCTTGCACTAAGGTAAATGCGCTTTTTGGCACCTTAAAATGCTTGGATAATAAGTTGATTAACGCTGCATTGGCTTTGCCGTCTTCGGGTACAACGGTGACATAGGCTTTAATATGCCCTTCCTGTGTGATCACAATACGATTGGCGGCTGCTTTTGGGGTGAGTGTAATTTGTAAATCTATACCATTATCACCAGTGTTCTTTTTCAAACTCATATTTCTGTCCCATCGCATAGATGAATCAAATCATGCTATGCTAAGTCCCAAAAGTCTACAGGAATAACAATGGCACGCCTTACTTTAGCAGATGGTTCTCAACTTGCTTATGAACAAACACCGGGTCGCAGCCCAGGAGTAGTGTTTTTAGGGGGATTTAGATCTGATATGGAAGGTAGCAAAGCACTTTTTTTGGAAAATCTGTGTAAAACACTCGGATTAGCGTTTGTCAGGTTTGATTATTTGGGACATGGACAATCCTCTGGAAAATTTGAAGATGGGACTATTAGTCGGTGGACACAAGATGTCTTAACGATCTTAGAACAGTGCACACAAGGCCCTCAGATTGTCGTGGGTTCTAGCATGGGAGGCTGGTTGATGTTGCTGGCAGCATTAGCACAACCACAGCGTATTAAGGCATTAGTGGGAATTGCGTCAGCACCTGATTTTTTAGAAGAATTAGTATGGCCAGAATTTAGTGAAGAAGCTAAACAAACCTTAGAACGTGAAGGGGCAGTTTTTGGGGATGCAGACGATCCTAATGATCCACCCTATCATTTTACAAAAGCTTTAATGAGTGATGGAAGAAAAAATTTATTATTACCAGAAAAATATTGGCCGCTGACCTGCCCGGTAAGATTATTACATGGTATGCAGGATACTGTTGTACCTTGGAAATATTCTCAAAAAATAGTAGAGCATCTACAATCAGAAGATGTAACCTTAACGTTGATTAAGGATGGAGACCATCGTTTAACGCGCCCGCAAGATTTAGAAAAATTACGGGCGGTTATTTTAGAGTTAACGCAACTTTAAGCGTCATTTGCCATAGCAGACTGATGGTTAGTTGCATTTTGTACAGCAGATTGTAGGTCTTTGTCAGCTTTCAAGAGTTTGTTGGCAGCAGTCATGACATATTCCCCTGCTGTTAACCCTGAAACCACTTCAACGTGTGTATTACTAGAACTGCCTAGCGTTATGGATCTGGGTTCCACTTGTCCATCATGCCCGGAGATTAGTACATGAGCGCCTTTATCTGTAAATAGCACGGCTTCTCGTGGGATAAGCAAGGCTTGCTTGGGGGAAGCATGCATTTCTACAGCAACAGACATGTTGGGAGTAAAGCTTAAGTTCGGATTAGGAAGTCGAATATGCACTTCAGCAGTATTTTTTTCAGGGTTTACTGAATGAATATAATGAATGCGCCCTTCTGTACTTTTGGTTGCTCCATTAGCCTTAATATGTACGCTGTCACCAATTTGTGCCATTGCTAGACGGTCTTGGTTGAGGTTAGTAACGACCGTGACTTCAGACCTATCAATAATGCGTAGTTGGTTTTCCTGGCGCGGGGTATGAAGGTCATCCTGTAAGGCAATATGTACACTGTACGCCCTTTCTGGAGTCAGCGCCGCACGACGTGTTAAATTCTGTGGATATAAACTACGCATCATTCTACGTACAGGACGGGATAGCTTAAAAGTACTTTTGGCAATTTGTGCATTTTGCATCAAAATGCTAAATCGATGTTGATCTCGTGTAACCATCGGTGGCATTTGACTGATATATAAAGCCTGATACCCATTGTCTTGCGCAGATCTGACAGTGATAGTGGTATTTGCAGCAGGCTGTACCATACCTTGGGTTTGTAAAGCAGGGTTTAAGATATTTTTTTGTGCCATAACAGGTTTTGCGCCAGTTTTATGTACTAAAGCGGGCGATAAGGTGATGGCAGTTATGAGGGTGCTATAGGTCAATAGACTGAAGCAAAAGAGTAAGCGTGTGGGGAAATGAGGGAATGACATAGCCGTATTTTTCCTACTAGTGATAGATAAGTTAATTATAGTTGGCGAATTAACTAATATGGGCGTGGGAATGAAAAAATTTCATAGAAGTCTGGCGTGAGGTCAAAAAGTTTCTGCAATTTTTTTGAGTGCGGTATGAATTATTTTGAGTGTTGAAGGATGTACGCCAGTTGGGGTAGCAAAAGAGATCCAGTGTGCAACAGCGTTTTGTACTTCTGTAATAATTTGTTCTGCAGTAGATAGGGAGGGGAATGCCGCTCATGCTCGCTAGTTTTAAGAGAGGTGTCCGTGTGGGGCTCCTGCCTTCTCCCATGACTAGATTGTAATGTTCGCCATTAGGACAAGTGAGATCGTAAGCAGGTGAGACACGCCAAGTGCCTTGCGCTTCATAAGGAAAGAAAAGTTTTTGGCATCATCGTCACAGTTATGACTGAGTACATTAAAAACTGCTGCTCGAAATTGTTTTTCACACTCAGTGATGCTTTTTGTTAACCATAAGGTAGTTTTTAAAATGGTTTCATAATATAGAGAGGGCTTTTGATGATTAGCATGTAATAATCCACTGATAGTGTGCATGTGTATAGGCTGACCTTGTTCGCGGTCAAAACGTACTGTTCCAAAATACCCTGTACCTTTTTTAGAAGGGAATAATTTTGTATCGCATTTAACCACGTCCTCGCTTACGGGCATTATCTTTCATTAAAGCATCTAAAGAGGTAACTTTTGTTAAATCAATGACTGGAAATAAATTATCAAAGGTTTCTAAACACCCTAAAGTAAGTGCAATTTTTAATAAGGACACTAAAGAGATTTGTCCCATTCTTTCAAATTTTTTAAGGGCGCCATAACTAACCCCTGAGCGGAGTGCTAAGGTCCGTTGGCTATAATTCAGAGAAAGCCTTTTTGCTTGTACCTGTTTGGCAATATGCAGACTTACCTCAGGAGGAGACATTAAAAATACGGACACTATAGTATCCTTTAAGTATAATAAAAGACTATAAAGGATATTATAGTATCTTTTATAACAAAGATCTATATGGCAAAAAAGAGTGCGTAGGATTTTGGTGGAGGTGTCTTCTGCGTCATTTGCTTGCCTATAAAAAATTCAATAGCATCTACTCCGATTGTTTTTAAAGTTATGATTGCGCAATGAATAAATTAGAATTTTGGTTTGGGATCTATGGAACAATATAAGCGGATTATTCAAAAAATGATCGATACTCTTTTTTTAGAAGGAGGTGAGATAGAACAAGCTGCTTATAAATGGATCTTAAAAATGTGTTTAACCCCGCGTGTAGCCAGTATAGAAGTGATTGATTCTGGTTTTGATATTTCCACCTTTGGTCGAATAGAACTAGGCTCAATAGATACTAGTGCCTTTAAAACCATCTAGGATTTTTTAGATTACCCGACAGGAGTGTCTATTTCAAGGGCTGACGAATACTATTTTGCTGAGAAATTTGGTAAAAAATCTTTTCCTGAGTTTAAGTTTGTTGCCTGTTAAATAGCCTGCTTTTTGAACAGCGTAAGTGCATCATAATGTTTTTTAGGGCCTTGAACTATATAATGTAGCGAAAAAACATGTTTATCTGGTGAAAAATCATAATAGGCTGTATAGGTATCTTGATGACAGAGGTGAGAGCCCGTGGCACTACAGTGCTTTTTAAATGTAAGTGTGTGAAATAAGGTCTCATTTGGAAAATAAACCGTCATGGTATTATTTTCAGGGATGTAGCGATAGAGATAGGATTGTTCTATCCTAAAACTTTTTTTCGCTGTGGTTGTAAAGGTTCCGGCTTCATGATACGTCAGGGTGTTTTCTGCGGTGGGCGTAAAAGTAGCTGTGCCTGTGACAATACCTAGTATATGGTTTGTAACAGTGTCGGTTAAGGTTCTGTTAAAGACCCAGGTGCCTTTGAGTGCATGAAAGCGATCTGGTATTGTAATTAGCGACACAAAACCAGACTCGCAGGATAGGTAAAAAAGAAAAAGTGCGTTACGTTTAATCCAAAATGTACTAATATGGCACACAATATACGTTTTGTTTTGTGATATGTATATCCGTAGAGGAGCCCTGTAAGTGTTGCAAAGAGGATGTAATGGACGCCTGCTTTAAAATGCATTAAACCAAATAATACAGAGGCCGTCATAATGCTCAAGAAAATATGCTTTGGGAATAAGGTTGTTAGTTTGCGTTGAATAATTCCTCTAAAAATAATTTCATCACTAAAACAGACAAACAAGAAATTATTTAACATCCAAATGCCGGTGATGGTGGGTATTTTTGGTTCCCAAGCGATATAACCTGCGAACCAGGCAGGGAAAAGTAATAATAGAATACTGCAGATCAGAAAAACCACTGTTTTTTTCAGAGCGCGTATTTTTATCGTTTTTTTAGCTTGTGGTAAGTCACTAGTGGCATATAAAATCAGAGCAGCCATGACTTTATCAAAATTAAGATACATTGAAAAAGGACAAGACGATACTGTTATTTGTATGGCAGGCACCGCCAGGATGTTTGAAAAACCTGGTATTTTATGAAACACAAAACCTGTGATCAACCCCAGTAATAAAAGCCAACCTATCCGTTTGAGCGCGAGTGGCATTTTAGGAATATTAAAAGACGCATAACTGACTAGAGAAAATAAGAGTAAGGCACTTAATCCCAATGGCGTGAGTATTCCCTCTCTATAAGCGGGAAAGAGGGGGAACAGTAGCAATATCCATAATACAGGCTTGTTTTTTAAAAATAGACTTGCAGCCGCATTTCCTGCAAGTAAAAAATAGGGGAGTGATAAGAATATCATATTCATGCGGATATGATTTCCGGGTAATCTTCAGGGCGTGCGGAATAATAGTTAGATTCTGGGTTTTCTGGCGCAACCTCTACATGATCTGAATAGATTTGTTGTTCAAATCCACCTTTTTCAGCACGTTTAGCACGACGTTTGGCTTCAATTTGTTCCATTGAAAAACCATGTGCTTGACTAAAGGCATACAGTACTTCTAATAAATCTGCACACTCTTCAATCCGCTCTTCTTTTGTTTTTGCATTGATAATTTCTTTGGTTTCTTCTAAAAGTTTATTGCTGAGCCGTATGTGATATTCTGTTGTTTCCATTGTGCGTGTAAAAACTTGTACTCCTTTTTCTCCTAAAACATCCGCAGCATGATCTCTAATTAGTTTGTCGACTTTAAAACAACGCTTTTCTTTCATAATGTTTTCCTCATAATATATTGTTTATGTTCTGGATAACGGGTTGAATCAAAATTTGCGATGGTGTTAAATCCCATCTTTTCATAAAATGCTTTGACTTGAAAATCCTCTACTTCAGCTTGAATGACATTACAGCCTTTCTCTTTGAGATAGTTTTCTAATGCTTGCATCAGCTTAGTGCCCAACTTTTGGTGACAATAGTGCTCTTGTACCCAGATTTGAGTGAGTGTACAAAGTGGTGCTAAGAAATGACCCGTAATCCCTGCAATGACAGTGCTGGTTTCATTTTGCATATGGAGCGTAAAAGGCACACGTTT
Organism: uncultured Francisellaceae bacterium; assembly: GCA_964524705.1. GTDB lineage: Bacteria > Pseudomonadota > Gammaproteobacteria > Berkiellales > Berkiellaceae > CAZGDB01. The sequence continues at coordinate 54,891 of CAZGDB010000001.1, read as the reverse complement.
ATACGGGCCTATTTGAGAACAATTGTAGGTTTTCATCCCTTCGCGGATCTGAAGATTAGCACGTGCTTTTTCACCTTCTGTGATAAAAACATGATCTACAGGTAATTGGGCTGCTGCTAGTGCTTCTGGGGTATGTAAACAATCTTGTACCCAGTCTAGTAAAATTTTTGCCGTATCTATAGGAGTTAAGGTAGTAATATCTAGGTTTTTTAAATGGGGATGCGTAATCGGTAGTGCTTCTATAGGATCCCTTTTATGTGCAAGGGTAAGTTGAACCGGCAGAAAGAGTGACTTCCTAAGTTCAGCAGCTTTTTTGACTTCAGTATACAGATGTCGATCATAACCAGTATTATGTAATGCATTAGTGAGCACATAGTGAGAGCGCAGATCTTGTGCCATAAAATCTAAAGTAGCTTGGCGGATTTGTTGAATAGATTGCCATGCTGCCTCAGGAATAGGATCTCCACTGTTGCGTGTCACTAAAGACAAAATAGGCGTATCAATTAAATGATTATCAATCACTTTATAATGATGACGTCCCAAAGCCTGTGCTATCGCATGTTTACCCAACTCTTCAGGGCCGATTAAGTATATCGTTACTGCAGTCATTGACTTTCCTTAGTGACACGACAGCTCAGAGAAGCTTTAGCAGTATAGCCACCCCAGAGTAAGCCACCCTGAGGCTCTAAAACCGCTAAAGTGAGGGATTCTATTTCTTTATAACTACCTTGGCTAAAAGCCTTAAAAAACTGTTGCGCTATGTTTATATTATAGCGCTCTAAAAGACGGACGAGTATTTTTCCAGAGGCTATCCATTGCCTATTGGATAAAAGATAAAATTCAGCTAACTGCCTGTAAAGTTCGGCACGAATAGCCCAGTTGCTATGCGGGGAGGGTGGGTTTGCTAAATCGTCTAATAGGTCAGCGATCTGAAAACGGCGATGATAGAGGTCATCAGGTTTTAAGGATGGCCCACCGGCCAACAGTGTGGCAACTTGCCTTTTTAAGGCGCTGCTATAGGATGAGGGGGGCGTTAACTCGATGCCTTCTAGAATCATGGAGGCTAATCCAGAAGCGGGAGGATCTGCTTGTGTGAAAAAGTACTCTAAAGTCTCAGGATCATGCACAAAGGTATCGATAGGCCAACCTTCAAAAATAAAAGCCTCTCTATAAGCTGCAGTTAGCTTAGGCATAATAATGATTAAATCTAAATCAGAAGTAGGTGTGCCTTGATGTTTTGCTACAGAACCCGCCCAAAAAATACAGATAGCATTAGAGTAACGCGTTTTAATCAAATGCTTTAAAGTGCGTTCGGGAGCCTGTTGTTGCATGTTATGTTTTAGTGAAGTGTTATATTTAAAATTATAGCGTATGTAGCACTTGTAGGAAAGGTTGGGGGTATGTTAGACTGCGCGGTTCTAAACAAGGGGGGAATATGCAAAATGTGGTAAGTACGCGTGCCATTATTGCTTTTATTTGGACCCAACTCCGACCCTTTTGGAAAACATTATGCTTAATGGGATTTTTGGCCATAATGTGGGCAGCAGGGATGGTACAGCCCTATTTACTAAAAATAGTCGTCGACCTTGTTACCAGTACTGAACATACGTTGTTATGGACACAGTTAATGTGGCCACTGGGAGGCTATTTTTTAGTACATGCCTCTTTTAGTTTAGGCTCAAGGATTTATGGTTATTTTGTAGATATCCGTATGATTCCAGCCCTGCGTGCAAAAGTAGGGGCATGCGGTTTTGAAACAGCTATAAAGCATAGTTATTCTTATTACCAAAACAATTTTGCAGGGAGCTTAGCAAGTAAGCTTAACGATTTAACAGGCTGTCTCCCAGAATTAATAGTGCTCGCTGCAGATTTTTTTGAAAAAATCCTAAAACTCATGATTGCGATCGGTATTCTTGCTTATGTAAATATCTATTTTGGATGCTTAATGCTTGCTTGGACATTATTGTTTCTGACAATTGCGTTTGTATGTGCTCAGCATTTTGCAAATTTATCGGCAACCTATGCAGAATGTTCTGCGGTGATTGTAGGAAAAGTAGTAGATACCTTATCAAATATGATGTCAGTACGACTCTTTGCACATGCAGGCGTAGAAGAGGCTATTTTAGCAGAAGCCGTAGATACGGAAGTGCGTGCTGAACGAAAGATGGAGTGGCACTATTTATATCTTTGGTTATTCTACGCATTATCGTTTGTTACCCTACAGGGGATCAGCTTGTACGCGTTGTTGCAAGGTTTTTATCAGAGCAGCATTACGGTTGGGGATTTTGTAGCAGTGTTGGGGACTAATGCAAAAGTGGTAGCATTTTTATGGAAAGCTGCACGTGATATGACACAGTTTTCTAAATATTTTGGTCAGATTCAACAAGCACTAACGACTATTTTAGTGGAGCCAGAGATTCAAGATTTGCCTGATGCTACTGTTTTAAATGTTTCACGCGGTGAAATTTGTTTTGAAAATGTGGGTTTTGAATATAAAAATACGGCACAATTATTTAAAGATAAGTCTATTATCATTGGTGCAGGAAAAAAAGTAGGGTTGGTTGGTTATTCAGGCAGTGGTAAATCTACTTTTGTGAACTTGATTTTGCGGCTTTATGAGGTCACTGATGGTCGTGTTTTGATTGATGGGCAAGATATTAGTAAAGTGACTCAAGATTCTTTGCATGCAAAAATTTCAATGATTCCACAAGACCCAAATCTCTTTCATCGAACGCTTCGTGATAATATACGGTATGGTGATGTAACTGCAACTGATCAAGCGGTTATTCAGGCTGCACAAGATGCTAGAGCCCATGCGTTTATTATGCAGTTGCCACACGGTTATGATGCTTTAGTGGGAGAGCGAGGTGTCAAATTATCAGGTGGGCAACGGCAGCGCATCGCTATTGCAAGAGCAATTTTAAAAAATGCACCGATTCTTATTTTAGATGAAGCAACCTCACAATTAGATTCAGTCACTGAACACGAGATTCAAGCAGCACTGTGGAAAGTAATGGAAAATAAAACAACTATTATTATTGCACACAGACTATCTACCCTGTTACAAATGGATAGTATTCTTGTTTTTGATCACGGGGTCATTGTTGAACAAGGTACGCATGCTGAATTATTAGCCAAAAAAGGTCATTATTATCATTTATGGCAGGCACAAATCGGTGGTTTTTTACCCCAGGAGGCGATATGAAGCCTTCAGTAACAAAATTTGTCTGGCAACAAATACGGCCTTTTTGGAAAAGTTTATGTTTGATGTTCATCATGATTATCCTCTTTGCGGCTATGCTTTCTTTTCAGCCTTATGTCTTAAAGTTAATAGTGGATAATTTGACGCAGGTTGATAGAGAGAATTTTTGGTCTGTGATCTTACCGTTAGGGTTGGCTTATATCGGGATAGATTGTTTGTATGCAGTATTGCCAAGGGTATACGAATATATTTGGGATATTCGTATGAACCCTAATTTACGACGAAGTATTATTAAGGAAAACTTTACATTATTATTACAACACAGTGCGTCTTATTATCAAGATTATTTTGCAGGAAGTTTGGCAAATAAACTGAATGATTTAAAAGAAAGTGTTCCGGATTTAGTGGACAGGTTTGCTGTTGTTTTAGAAAAGTTATTAAAATTAAGCATTACAATTGGCATGCTATGGTTGGTAAATGTACAGTTTGCAATAGGGATGTTGTTGTGGTCTGTTTGTTTTATAGCGCTATCTTTTGTTTTTTCTAAAAAACTATCACATGCCTCAGCTGTTTTTTCAGCCCGTGCAGCTAGTATTACTGGACATATTGTGGATGTTTTGACCAATATTTTATCAGTACGATTATTTGCCCATGCTGAGATGGAAAAACAGAACTTGGATGAAGAAATTAGTCATGCCGTGATTGCAGAACGTCAGCTACAATGGGTAAATTTTTGGGTCTGGTTATTTTATGGATGTTCCTTTTTGGTCGTGCTAGGGGCAAGTATTTATTTCCTTTTGAAGGGACGTCAAGAAGGCTGGGTGACGCCAGGAGATTTTGTTTTAGTATTAGGATTAAATACAGCAGTTGTTGAGTTTTTATGGGAAGCTGTGCATGATTTTATGAAAATCACTAAATATTATGGGCGTATTCAGCAAGCTTTACAGACTATTGTTCAACCGCTTGAAATTATTGATGCGCCAGATGCAAAAATATTAAAAGTGACCAAAGGCGAGATTTGTTTTGAAAATGTTTCTTTTCAATATAAAAATTCAGATCGACTTTTTTCCAATAAATCTATTGTCATTCATCCGGGACAAAAAGTAGGGTTGGTAGGGTACTCAGGAGGGGGTAAAACTACTTTTGTGAACTTGATTTTGAGATTATATACGCTGAGTGCGGGCCGTATTTTGATTGATGGGCAAGATATTAGTCAAGTGACCCAAGATTCCCTGCATGCACAAATTGCGATGATACCACAGGATCCGAGCTTGTTTCATAGAAGTTTACGCGACAATATCCGATATGCTAATTTAGCAGCCAGTGATGCTGCAGTTATGCAAGCTGCGCAACGTGCAAAAGCACATGATTTTATTATAAAAGTTCCACAGGGATATGATGCTTTAGTGGGAGAGCGTGGAATAAAATTATCGGGTGGGCAACGGCAGCGCATTGCTATTGCAAGAGCTATTTTAAAAAACGCACCCATTTTGATTTTAGATGAAGCAACCTCTCAGTTGGATTCGGTAACCGAACAGGAGATCCAAGCCATTTTATGGGAAGTTATGCAAGATAAAACAACTATAGTGATTGCGCATAGATTGTCTACTTTATTGCGTATGGACACCATTTTAGTGTTTGATGCTGGTGTAATTGTAGAACAAGGTGCACATTCAGTACTGTTAGAACAAAAAGGCGTATATAAACAATTATGGGATGCTCAGGTAGGCGGTTTTTTGCCTGAATAGCCAGTGATAATCTTTTTACGAACGAAGAAAATGATAAGTATAATCAATCAATGGTCGTCTCCCTTTAGGGGCGGGGCTATAACAAAAATCGAAGGCCTTGATAGTTAGCCATATGAATGATATGATGCATTAAGAATAAAAACGAGGTGCATTGTATATGCCGAATTCAGAAGAGGATCCCCACTTTGGTGAGCCTGATGCTCTTAATCCGGCGGAATGGATACAAAACGCTTTGTCTATGCCAAACCCAGAAGAGTATCTACACGCTGGTGAGCCTGGGCCAGAGGGGGCTGATCGTCTTAATCTGGCGGAATTGATGCAAAATGCTTTAAATATGCACCAAGAGGCTTTAGCGACCAAGATCATAGGCGGCGACGTAGACCAGAGAGATTTTAAAGAAGTATTTATTAGAGCGTTTGATGCGTTAAAGTTAGCGCCTATGCGTCGAGGGCTCATTTTAGATTTGACTGATTTCGATGAAATGATTGCAAAAATTCAAAAAAATGTGGAATTCTTTAAAGAAAAAGATGCTTTTGTCATGATTTCTTTTGTTTTGGATTCCTGTTTGTTTAGGAGGAATTTTTTTCTTGGTGAGACAGAACAGTCAATTCCTGCTTTGTCCATACAGAGAAAATATTTAGATCGCTCCAATAAAGCTCCTAGTGGTGCGCTCTCAAGAAATATTGCTTATACCTGGATGGTGCAGCATATAAAACCTTTTAAGATGTCAGTGTTATGCGATTTTTATATTGGGAACTTCAAACAAAAACTACAAAAAGAGATATTGAGCACGGGGCGCTATCTAACAAAGAAAGATTCTGAGTTGATCAGAGACTTCATGAAACATTTCCCTAATATGGGAGGAATGGAAGAATGCTTTGAATTGGATTATTTTGTTAATCTTGTTCCTGATGCGGGGCATCATTTTTGGGCAGTTACTTATGACTTTTATGTGTCTAAAAAAAGAGAACTTGTTTTAGTAGAACTTGATTTTGAAACTTTCAGAGAGGCTCACTTGTTTTTTTATGTAGGCCCGGGCAGCTACATAAAAATTAATGAAAAGTCTGTGATTACAATCAAGAATGACGCTGATGCAGCAGCATTAGTAGCATTTCTTAATAGTAGGACATTTGGGTATTACGCCGCCGATACCAGCGCAGTAAACCCTGTTGCTTTCGCAGTTGTTTTAAAGGGGGACGTTTATCAAAACTTAGAAGTGCAAAAAAATATAATTTCAGCTATTGAATCAGATTACCGTACACATAATTTTCGAGAGATAGAGCTTTTTTTAGAAACTAATGATTGCAAACGTGTGCCTTTTGCCGTAAATCAAATGAAAGCTAAACGTGCTTCTCTTGTTCAACCAAGATTTGATATTAAACGTTTTCTTTTTAATATAAAAAAACAGAATTTTCATGAGCATTCAGATATATCCTCACAACTATCTTTGAGTAATATAATTCAGCCTGTCGCCTATTTTAAAACGCTCGCGCCATTAGAACACCAAAGAAAATCTAAAGGCGTGGTTGCGAGAGATTTTTTTAATCAGTTGCATGTCGTGGTTTCTGCAGAACAAGTAGTAGAAACACAAAATACACAGCAACAAGATAAAAATAAAAATCAAGAAACACATCAAGAAAAAAATAAAGCGGTTGCTCAGCAAACTCAGAAAAATGTTAACATGACGGAAGATAATGAACAAAAACATAAAAATGACGGTTCTTGGTTTGATTTTTCGATGGACTTTCATGGATTTGCTGCTTATATTTTAGACTTGGCAAATCGGCAATCTAATATTTGCGGCCGCAGTACCTTAATAAGGGCGTACGGATATGACTATAAAGATATTTATGAAGAAATAGTTGAAGATCCTGAAAAGGCTTATAAGATAGCTGCAAATATTATGGAGTGCGGGTATACGAAAAATAAAAATGGAACGTATAGCCCCTTATTTTATCCTTGTTCCGCACAGTATGTATACATAGCTAACGTACTTGAAAAGCATAGCTCATCGTCAAATTATTTTTGGTTGAGTGAGTATTTTTGGTTCTATAAAGATGGGTTTGGGTCAGAAAAACATATTGATGGATCAGGGGTATTAAAGTTAAACGGTAAGAGTTCTATGCGGAGAGTCATAGAGGAGCAAACTGTATTTTTGAAATCTGATAGAGAGCATGAAGTTGCAGACTTATATTGGACAGTCCATGATGTTCCTGAATTTTTAAACTTAGCTGCTGAAACTCAAACAGTTATTAAGGAGCTTTATCAATATTTGCATTCCAGCCAGGATGAAAAAATATCTTTGCTAGAAGTGGTTAAATCAAAATTAGAATCGTTTATTAAGGGGTTAGATTTTTCGTTGCCTTCAGATTCTAAAGAGGGGTCTGATGAAGAGATCGCTATAAAAGATAATGGTGATTTTGAAATACAAGTTTTTCGTGAATTATGTGAAAGGTTTCCTGGTGAAGAAATTAGAATTATAGATAAGTTTATTGCTATTATTTTAAACCAAGGGGTTCATAATTTCACATTTTTTTTGGTCGAGCTTCGTTTTTATCATGATAACGGTCTGATGGTTCCTTTTTATAAAAATATGTTTTTTAACTATGAAAAAATTAAAAAATTAGGGAGAAAACATTCTTCAGATTTAAGTTTTATAAATGATCTCGAACGTGTTTTATTGTCCGGTCTTTCTTTGCATTTTGAATTTTGTGTAAACTTACCAGATCTTTTCTGTTTTTGTGTTTCTTCTTTATCAGGTGTGATCAAAAACATTATTGAGAATGATGTCAGAAACGACCCTAAAGAATTAATTAAAAAATTTTCACGTAATGTTATTGATAGTGATTTAAAGTTTGTTTTTTTTGGGTTGTCTCAGAATCCACTTGGCGCATTAGGACAAATAAAAAAGTTTTTGAAAGCGTCTCAAAAAAATGGCTATTTAGATGAGCAGCTAGACCATTTGAGCAATATTTCATTAAAAGACAATGACGCATTGTTTGCGCTTGAAAAAGATGGTTTTTTTGTGGTTTCTGGAGCTATGGGGATTGTTTCCGCTAAAATGGATCTTAAGAAGCAATCTTACCGAGTTGTACCACAGGACTTGTATGATGCAATACGGAAAAACTGTTCTCCGGATATGTATGCCTTTCGTCTTCTGGGAATTGAGCAGCGACGCATGCCTTTAAGTAGATATGATGCAATGCACATGAGTTCTGTTTCCGACTTTGAAAAGGCGTTGTTTACATGGGTGATAGTCAATAGTGTTGGAGATGCTTTTGTTCCTGCTGAAGATACAGATAAACTTTTTATGGAGTGTCTGTGTTATATTCGTGAAAAAAATATTGATACAGCTGTTTTGGTTGAAGATTTATTAGAGTCAGGGATGTTTTCTAATAAAACTTGGAAAGAAAGAATTCAAGAGCATTTGCCAGGTTTCGTTTTTTTAAATGACCAGATTGAAAATGATGTGTGCTCTTTGGATAGCCTGTTTTCTCAGTCCAATCAAGAATCTGTAAGAGCATTAAAGGATTTCTTGCAAGAAAAGCCACAAAAAAAAGAGGGTGTTTTCTTAGAGCTTTTCTCCAGCAAAAATTGTTTTGATTTTTTAAAGAACAACGAAGAAGAAATTCAAAAAACACTTACTAGTATGGCTTATTCTTACGTCTTTGAGAAGTGGAATAAAAATCATGGCAAAAGTGATTTTAATTTTTTCCCGGATGTAGATTCAGCTCAGAAGGGTACTGGGCTTCTTATGCAGCTTTCGTATTTTGTAGCAAAAGAGCATTTAAAGCATAAGCTGGCAGTGTATTCTTCTGGAAAATCAGAGCAGCAGTATAATCATGATAATAAATTTGAAACACAACTGTCTGCATTTAAAGATAATCTTGAACAAGAATTAGCAAAAAAACTTTTGTTTTTTTTAGTGAGGCAAATCTTAAAAGAAAAAAGAAATATGCATTTCTTGACGTTCTCATGGATTTCAAAGTTATTTGCAAATAAAAATTTTAAAACTTTGGTTGAGAATGAAAGCATTATAGTAAGTTTGTTGCATAATTGGCGTTTGATAATTGATAAATTAGAAAATATAGACCAGATAAAATTAATCTTGGGTGTCCTAAAGAGGGTTTCTGAAAAAACGCAAGATCCTGTAAAACTTTTGGCTTTAATGAAAATAGTAGCGCAAAACATTGAAATTAAAAACGTGTCTGAGTTTATTAATATGAGCGTGTCTATTCTTGATACTATAATGCAGCATCCCCAAGAACAAGTTGATTTTTTTGTATCTAGAAAATTAGTCCATGATCTCTTTGATTACTACATTATTCTAAAAAAACAAAATATGACATTTGATATGATGTATTTGCAGATACAAAAAATAACCGTTTGTATTTTTAAAGAATTGAATCGTTTAGAGTTTTCTAAAAACACTAGAATTTTTAACGATCTGATTAAATGCGACTCCAGGTTACAAGATGGCGTTTTAGTTAAGCTGTTTGAGAGGGCAAAGACAAAAGAAGAAAAAAATGCGTTGATTGAGATTGCAAAATCTTCTCTGGATCTAGGTGTTCTGAAAGAATTTTTATCCTTGTTTAGAAAAAACGAGCGTGCTGTTTTTGAAAATATAGAGCATATTGATAGATTGTTGGTGAAAAAAGAAGAGCGCAGCAAAGATTTATGTATGAAGGTAATTCTTGTTTTATTAAAAGATGGCTTTAGTTCATATGATCTTTTTGAGATCATAGAAAAATTAGAACCTTTGGGTGAGTATCAGTTAAGACGTATCGTACAAATCAATAATCGCCCCAAAACACCAGAAGGATTTTGTTATAGTTATGATGCCGCTCTTGCGGAACACTGTATTGGACAGGTTGTTTCAAAACAAACTAAAAAAGCCATTTCTGCCCCTGAACAACAACAGTTGTTAAATGACTATCGATCTGTGTTTTATTTTTTAGAAAAATCACCAGGACTTCACGCTTTGAGTGATGATGTTCTTGCTGAAAAAGCATATGCCTGCAGAGCTGTATTAACCAATCCTGAAAATTCGGTCGTGAGTAAACGTCGAGCAGAACTATTAATGCTGGCTATTTCTATCGAAAGTTTTAGGCGTGTGACTGGTTTGGTCGCTCGTACACCACAAATTGTGGCAATTCTAACTCAATTATTGCACGGTGATTTTTTATGTGAACGCATTATGCCTTCGGAAGGCAAGAGCTTGGTTTCTGTTTTGGCGGCCTCTATAATGTGGGTTAAAGGCATGGCTGTGGATGTTTTTACTTCAGATGAGGTTCTCGCAGTTAGAGGTCATCCTGTTATTAAAGAGTATTGTGATTTATTAAGAATCCCTTGTTCTAATATCGGAATTGATGTGACCACTCCTTTTCACGAATATGTACAAGATGGCATTAATGTTTCTACTGCTAGCCAATATGCGCTTTTCAAGGCATTAAATCAGGCTAAATTTTCTTTGGCGGCAATGGATCCTAAAAAACGTCAAAAGAAAGGGTGTGTTGTTGATGAAAATGATGCCACTCTGATGGCGTGTACCGTCGACAACCGATTGGCCTTTGTCATGAATCCGCTTTATCATCAAACAGAAAACTGGGCTATTTTGTATGAGATTGTTTTAGATTTTGTGCAAGACGAAGACTGTTTTATTCAAAATTTTTGTAGCCATGCAGATGATATAGCAAACTTTAAATTATTTGTATCTCAAAAATTGAAGGAAGATGTGTCGTTTTATGATAGAAGCACTGATATCTTACAATTATTACAAGATGTTTCTGACAAAGATCTAGATCAGCTGATTGAGGCTGCACAAATAGTAGTCCAACATTTGGAGGAAGGAACACATTTTTCAACGATAGAAAAAGAAAATAGTTTTTTTGCTGCGCCTATTGTCAATAAACGACCTAATATGTCAGTTTCTTGGTCAAATTTTGTGCAGCAAGTTTTGCATACATATTTAAATCGTAGACTATCTCAAGAAGAAAAAAACAAAAAAAAATACAAGGTTGAAATTGTTACTGACAGCGTGATGACTATTTCGCCGAAAGAAGTCTTTGATGACTATGATTATATTTTTGGATTGACCGGCACGGTAGGAACATTAAAAGAACAAGAAGAGCTGTATAATCATTATGGCATGCGTATATACGATATACCCACGAATGGCCCTCGTCAGTTTATTAAACGCCCTTCTATTTTGGCTGAAAATATTAAAGAACAATGTCGGAAAATTATTGAATGCATCAAAAGTGATAGGCCAATTTTGATTTTTTCTGAAAATGTGGGAAGAGTAGAGGCGCTCGCTGCAGAGCTCCAACCTTGGTTTGAATCACACCCAGAATATACCGTACAAGTTTATAATGGTGTTGATCATGCTGGTTTAGAGGCGCGGGTGGTCTTGGAGGCAGGCAAGCCGAGCCATATTACTATTACTACAGAAGCCTTGGGGAGAGGCACTGATTTTGGAACGACACATCCAGATGGATTTTTAGGAATTAATACTGGCTGTCATATGACACAAAGAGATTATGATCAATTAGAAAACAGAGTGTCTCGCAGTCAACAACCTGGTGAGTTTGTTTCTATTTTTAACCAAGAGTTTTTTTGCTGCCCAAATGACGTAACAATTGATGAACATTTTGCAATGATTCAAAAAAATAGAGAAGACACAGAGCAGGCTGTCAGATTGAAAAAAATACCTTTAAGGGAAGTCAATAAGTTTTTTAGAGATAAAATGATTGCGTTGGCGTATGATCTTTATGTTTTTACTTTACATGAGAAAACAAAATTTTCAGAAAAAATGTACTTGGAAGGCTTGCATGACTTTGATAAGAAAATTTATGCAGCTTGGGCTGAGTATGAAAATGAAAATCCGATTTATGAAGAAACGCAGGTTCGAAATTTTTTATATCAACTTGGTTGTGAAAATTTTAAAAATATAACAGGACCATGGTTTGGAGGTATTGATTCTGAAACGGCATCAATAATCCCTCCTTTAGATCTTAGTTTTTTTAAAAAAAATAGAGAACGTTTTTCAGCAGCGAAGGTTCAGGATATACAAGAGATTTTGAATTGGTCTGAATTATTTTTAAATATAGCAGGCTTACAGGATATCAATGAGATTGGAGGAAAGGTTTTTGAAAAAATAACAAGTCTAATTGAAGATCTTGAGACCTTTAAGAAAAGTGAACTTTCTTTTTCAAAATATTTTTTAAACATGCTCTTTAGGTTTGAAATTATTTCCAAAAAAGACTTGGTTGAAGGCATCAAAAGCCTGCATGTACCTATTAATGAAGGCTTGTCTGAATTGTATGTTTCTTTGAGTTCTGTTCTTCCGGCTTTCGTTATGAATAGAATTCCAAGTCTTGAGGACGTACAAAAAAATATTGTTGAGTTTACACAAGAAGCCTCTACTATTTTTGAAGCGGAAGATTGGGGTAGGTTTAATGCTTTGTTTCTTCGCATAGAACAATACTTCTCTAAATTTAATACTATTATTCAGTGGTTAAAAACCGCGAACAAACTTTATAGCCAGGCGAAGTGGGTTTCTATGTTATCTACTGGTGGTGTAAGTATAATAAAAGATTTTGGGGTTGCTCATGTAAAACAGTATGCTTTTAATAAGATGCGGTCTAAAATTTTAGAGTTTGTATTGGCTAAATTTTCTAACACGGATTCTACAGTCGGAAAAGTGGTAAGTCTGTTTAATCTTTTATCTTCAGACGAATGCGTGGCGCTTTTTAATGCTTTTTGTCATTTTGTTTATAATCCGAGTGGGACTTTAAAAGACTTGTTAGAAGCTTTTAAATCCATCATTAATAATCCGGGCGTTGTGTCTTTGTTACAAAAAGAGCCTATAAAAGTTGAAAATATAAATGCCATATTAGAAGTGCTGGAAAAATACAGTAGCCTCAGGTTGATTGATTTTTTTGAGCCGGAGTTTTTTGTAAAAATATTCAATGATTTTGTTTCTAAAAACAAAGAAATCCAAGTGTTTTTTGAGGCGCACTCTGATATTCAAGAGCGTTTTAATAGTGCGCGAGTTTTATCTGCAACATTAGTGGATGCCTTTTATGGTTTAAGCCTTAAAGATAGTTATGCTTTTGTTTGCTTGATGTTGCATCCAGCATGGATATCGGCTATGAAAAATGTTCCTTCTGAATTGACGATGGATGTAGTGTTTTCTTCTTTGTTCGAACAAGAAAATATTGAGTGTGCAGATCCTGCGCATTCTGTTAAGTTAAAAGCAGCGATTGATGCTTTATTGTTATTTTTGAATTCTGAATCAGCGCAACAACAAAGATTAAAGTATTTCTTGGGGGCTCTAAAGCAGCGTTCTATCATATCAGAGCATGATGTGATGAATTTTTTACGTGATAAAAAGCGTCAGAATAGTAACCTTTTTAAAACGGTTGAAATGACAGAAGGTGGATATCTTTTTTCAGAGGCTGTTTTAGAAGAAAAAGAGTGTGTCTCGGCGGATCAGTCCCTTGAAGGAGATTTCGTTTTACCGGAATATTCTGATTTTATAAAAGGTGCGCATTTTCAAGCCTTAGTTGCTGCTAAGCAGGATGTGCGTAATATTTATGTCAGGTATATAAAACAGGCATTACAAGACCCTCAATTAAATCAATCAGTCTTACAGCAAGTTCTTTTGCGCGCGAGCGTAGATTTAAGGCAGGTAATAGAAAAGATCCATGGATTAGAAAACAAGAGTTATTTTTATGAATATAAAAGTAGTGCGGTTGCTTTATTAAATGCTTATTTAAATAAAAAGTTTTTATCTTTAGATCGCCGGCAAGCCGCAGAAGATCTCTTGTATAGTATTAATTTAGCTAATGATTGGACACAAGTTCATGATGTTTTATTACAGACGCATGCTGAGATTTTAAATAGAGATCTAGAGGAGGACAAACAATTATGGCGACGTCTTTTAGGGCGGTTTAGAAATCATACAGGGACATCTCGTTTGTTAAATAAGATTGATGTTTTATTTTTAAGTGCAAATGTTTTAGCGACGGCTAGTGGGGAGGGGAGTGAGCTGGAATATTTTGAAACAAGTAAGAAATTTTTATATCAAACAGTAGTCGGCATAAAAAAACGTCAATCGAATTCGGATTTGTCTCATATGGCAGATTTATTATCTACAGAGAGAGAGCGTTCTTGGACTACACTTTTTACCGTTCCGAACATTTTAAAATTTGTTACTCAAAATGGGCCCGTGCAAGCGTTATTGAACCATGCTATGGTAAAAGCACCGCTGCAATATATTTCTCGTTCAGGTATTGCGTTTCCAGCTGATACAATACAGAGCGTGCGTCCTGCTCGATGGCGAACACCTCAAACATTGAAGCGTAGCTTAAATGTGGAGAAGATTTATAAACATTTTTATTATCTTATGGTTTCAGCAAGTCTATTGTGTAGTGCAGGTCTATTTTTTGGGGTGAGTGCCGTTGCAGCTTATATGGCGGGATTAGGTCTGGCGATACTGGGTACTGCTGCGATTTATATAGGGGTGTTATGGCATCAATATCGTTTTAAAGAAACACAGGGCACGTCAGTACTACCTATCCCAGAGGCCATACCTGTGGTGCGTACTGTGACTTTTACATCAGACAGCAGTAAGTCGACTAATAAAATTCTTGATGAGGATCGTTTAAAGTTTCAACTTGTCAATCTCGATGGTAGTATGCACGCACGTTAAAAAAGAGAGGGCAGGAAGCATCATGATGGCACCAATAAACATTTTAGAAAAATGGCTAGAAGAAGAGCAGCAGTTGGGCGCGCCCAGCGCTAGATCTGCAGTGTTAGCCACTACTGGTTTGCAAAGTGAGCCGCATAACCGTGTGGTCGCGATTCGTGAGATGAACGAAGAGGGGATTTTGTTTTTTACTCAAAAGGGAACCCGTAAGGTACAAGATCTGATGCATACACCCTTGGCGAGTATTGTTTTTTGGTTGGCTTTAAAACAACGAGAAGTGGTGATAGAGGGTGATGTGGTTGCTTTAACAGCAGCTGAAAATAAAATTTATTGGGACAGTTATCCCAGAGAGGCGCAATTACGCTTTAGTGCTTATGCAGAAACTTCTGCACAAGTGATTGATACGATGCAAACTTTAGAAGATAAAAAAACAGCTTTAACCAAGCAGTATGAAGGGCAGCCTATCCCTTTAGATCCGTTTTATTGTGGCTTTAGAATCGTGCCCAAACAGTTTATGTTTTATGCCGTACGTTTGGATACTTTATCAGAGGTTTTTGCGTATAGATTAGAATCTGGGCATTTTAAAAAGGTGTTGCTGTCCCCCTAGTATGAGCGGCTTTTTTTAGGTACACTACTAATAATATTAGTGGTAAGGGGCTTGATATGGAAAAAACAATTGTAGAATGTCCAGAAATCAAATTAATTGGGCTGTCGGTTCGTACCAGTCATCAAGAAGAACAAGATCCTGCCACAGCTAAAATTTTACCTTGTTTACGACGCTATTTTAGTGAAAATATATCAGAAAAAATTGTGGATGCGTTGGATACGGATATGACTATTTTTGCTTATACAGATTATGAGTCAGATCATATGGGTGCGTATACCTATTTTATAGGAGAAGAGGTAGATTCTTTTCAGCATGTTCCAGAGGGTTTAACCACACATACCATCCCTGCACAAACCTATATTCAGTTTACGCCAGATCCTGGTCCGATGATGCGGGTCGCGGCACAAGCGTGGGAAGCCATTGGTCAATTATCAGAGGCAGAGTTAGGCGGTAAACGGACCTATAAGACTGATTTTGAGGTATATGATGATGAGACCGTAGACCATACCAAAGCGGTGGTGCATCTTTATGTTGGGATCGCCTTATAATTGAGCATACCAGGTTGCTTCTAGCACATTGAGTTGTTCTTCCAGTACTTTTTTATCACTGCTTAAACGAGTGAATAATGTGTGGTTGCTGGCTTCATAAAGGGTAGGGTCTGCAAGCTGTTGTTCCAGTGTAGCAATTTTTTGTTGTGTTGCTTGGATATCTTTTTCCAATTGGGACATTTTGAAAGTGGCTTTTTGCTGAGATGCGGCACTAGTGGTGGTTGTTGGTTTTTCCATTTCTTTTTTACGTTCTTTGAAGAGCCAGGTGGCATAGGCTTCTAGATCGTCTTCAAATGGTGTTACAGTCCCATTAGAAACAATCCAAAACGTATCTACTACGGCATCCAATAGTTGTCGATCATGTGAGACCAGAACGACGGCTCCTTCAAACTCTTGTAATGCTAAGGTTAAAGCTTCGCGCATTTCTAAGTCTAGATGGTTGGTTGGTTCATCGAGTAATAACAAGTGTGGTTTTAGCCAAGCTAGCATACAAAGCACTAATCGTGCTTTTTCACCACCGGAAAATACGCCAACGGGTGTAAAGGCCAGATCTCCACTAAACCCAAAAGATCCTAAAAAAGAACGAATGGCTTGCGGTGTGGCTTTAGGGCCATGATTACTTAAATGCCATAAAGGGGTTTGGTCTAGTTCTAAAGATTCGACTTGATGCTGTGCAAAATACCCAATTTTTAATTTAGTATTTTTCCCGAGTGTTCCTACCAATGGATTGATTTCACCAGAAAGGATTTTCATGAGTGTAGATTTACCGGCACCATTGGCTCCCAGTAATCCAATACGATCTTGTGGGGATAAATGTAAATTAATATCTTTCAAAATGGCACGTCCAGGATAGCCTAAGGTGGCTTCTCTGAGTTGTAATACCGGATTAGGGCAATCAGGTGCTGCAGGCAAACTAAACTGGATGCTGGAGGCAGCTTGGACATTTGCCACGACTTCCATTTTACTGAGCATTTTCATACGGGATTGTGCTTGTTTTGCCTTGCTGGCTTTGGCTTTAAAGCGATCGATAAAGGATTGTAAGTGGGCGCGTTTTCTTTGTTGTTGCTCAAAGACTTTTTGTTGGAGCGCTAGTTTTTCTGCGCGCCAGACTAAAAAGTCACTATAGTTCCCTTTGTGAGAGGTGAGTTGTTTATTATCTACCCAGATAATTTTGTTCACAACAGCATCTAAAAAGATACTATCATGGGCAATAATAATTAAAGTGCCTGTAAAGCGTTGTAACCAGCGTTCTAGCCAAACAATCGCATCTAAGTCTAAATGGTTAGTGGGTTCATCTAGCAGCATGAGTTCACAAGGTTTCATCAAGGCGCGCGCTAAGTTAAGGCGCATTTGCCAACCGCCGGAAAATGCGTTCGTAGGCCAGTTGTGTTGTTCTGGGGGAAATCCTAAACCATGTAAAAGTTCGCTGGCTCTAGAAGAGGTGCGATAGCCATCAATATTTTCCATGACTTCATGTAAACGAATAATTTCATCCACATCACAGGTTTCTTCTGCATGTGTGAGGGCATCTTGTACTTTTTGCCATTCAGTATCGCCTGAGAGTACAAAATTTAAAGCGGAGACTTCACTGTGGGCGAGTTCTTGGGCGACGGAAGATACACGCCATTGTTTGGGCAGATATACTTCTCCGGCTTCTTCTTTTAATTCACCGCGCAATAAAGATAGTAAACTAGATTTTCCGGAACCGTTAGAGCCAATCAGGCCGACCTTTTCACCAGGATTAATTGTCGCCGTGGCATGTTCGAGGAGTTGTTTGGCGCCTCGGCTTAGAGAAATATCGTTTAATTCAATCATGGTGGTGCTCCCTTTGAAGGCCAGCAGTATAACATAGGCGCTTAAAGTTTGTAAGCTACATGATTAATCGTGCAACACCATAGGCGACAGCGGCGGCTAATCCACCAATAGCCGTGGTTTGTAGTGCTGCTTTGAGTTTTGGAATACCAGTGAAGTGGCCTTTGAGCGCACCAAAGAGGGTGAGTGCACATAACGTCATGATAATAGAGATTGGCAAAGCATCTGTGGCGGTAGTGTAGAGAATGTAGGGTAATAAAGGAATGAATCCCCCTAAGATATACGCAACCCCGATTGTTAAGGGCGTGCGTATTAGATCTTTAGGGTTAGGTTTTTCTAAGCCTAATTCAAAGCGCATCATAAATTCTACCCAGCGCACCGGGTTTTGTCTTAAGGCTGTGGTAACCATAAGGGCTTCTGCATGTGGGAGGCCATAATCTTCTAAAATATCAGTGACTTCTTTGGCTTCAATTTCAGGGACTTCCTTTACTTCTTGCCATTCACGTTGTAATTCTGAACGGTATCGATCTGCCTCTGTGCGGGCTGCCATATACCCTCCGAGCCCCATCGCAATGGCACCAGCAGCAATTTCAGCCACACCAGCAGTGACAATTAAATCTGTGGCATTAGTTGCACCACTTAATCCTGCCGCTAATGCAAAAGGAACTGTAAGTCCATCTGCTAACCCAATAACAGAGTCACGAATTAATGTAGATAGGCGACTGTGTTCTTCTACATGGGGATGAGAATGTTCTAGCATGTGGGTCTCAGGTTGGTCTAAAGGCTTAGTTACTATACTATAGCATGCTTAATATTAGGCAAAGAACTAAAAATGCAGCTGCAGTATGGAAACCATATAACGCCTTGGGGGCAGACGCAAATTGCACTGACTGCACAGGGGGTTGCTGCTTTAGCTTTCGGTGTGCGTAACACGCCGTGGCTTGCGCAACTCCACATTTGGTGGCCCAAGGCACAAATAGCCGAAGCAGTGGAGGTCACACAACCATGGATAGAGCGAATTTTTGTAGAACAAGCGGTAGTGCCTTTGTTCTTGCAAGGGACGCCTTTTCAATTAAAGGTTTGGGAGGCAGTACGACAGATACCCACTGGAACTGTAGTAACCTATAGTGAACTCGCTGAAAAATTACAGATGCCTAAAGCAGTGCGTGCAGTCGCTAATGCTGTTGCTGCGAATAAGATAGCCTATTGTATTCCTTGTCATCGGGTGGTGCATGTTGATCGTCGTCAACAAGGCTATCGCTGGGGTAATGGGGTAAAAATGGCATTATTACAAGCAGAGCAGTGTTAATAGAGAAACCCGAAGAGGTATAAAGGGAGCTCTGTTTGCGTTGCGAAAAAACTATCTTCTTTCACCAAGAAACTTGGAATTGTCGACGTTTGCAGTTGTTTGCGTGTTTTATTTTTACCTCCGATTTCAAAGCAAGTAGTTTGTGTGCGATAGTCTCCAATATCTGAATAAAAAATTCCAATGTGTGCATTTTGTAAATTTTGGAGGAAAAAAAGCTCGCGGGTTAACCCAATAGACGTGGGTTGTCCTGTCGTGCTGACTAGGGCCTCGTTTAATGTGGTGTTGTTTAAAAATATTTTTTCTGCTTTGCGTAAAATAGGGGTGCCTTTGGCATAGGGGTGAATAATACGAATTAAATTAGTTTCTTCTAGAATAGATAAATAATGCGCTACGGTTTTACTATCTACAGAAAGGTTTTTAGCTAAATTGTGTTGATTAACAGTGCCGGGTTCTATGGTGGCAAAATAAGTTAATATTTTTTTAAATAAGATGAGGTTTTGTGTTTTTAATTTATAAAAACTAGCAATATCTTCAAAGATTGTTTTTTCTATTGTTTTCAGAAGTTTTTCATAATACGAGTCTGAGCCTTGTAGAAAGAATGGATAATATCCTGCAGAGAGATATTTTTTAAAGTGACCTTTTAATTGAGGGATGCTAGATAAAAAATTATTATAGTGTAGAGGCTGCAGTAATAGTTCTTCTAGTTTAATAATTGGTAAAGATTGATTTGTAGTAAAGTTGAGATACTCTCTGAACGATAAGCCCGGTAATGTTAGTAAATGCGCGCGTCTTGAGAGGTCGTAACTGGCTTTGACTAAGTCTAAGCTAGAGCTGCCAGAAAAAATAACGGTAATCATTGGAAAACTGTCATAGATATTTTTTAGTTCTTGGTTCCAATTGGGGTATTTGTGGATGTCATCTATAAAGAAAGTCGTGATATTGTCAGTTTGATAGAGCGTGTCAATAAACTCATAAAGCGTGTGGGTATTAAAATAGAAATGGTCCGCAGAAAAATAAAAGACACCCTGTAGGTCAGGAAAACGTGTTTTAATAATTTGTAAGAGCAACGTAGTTTTGCCTACCCCTCGCGGGCCAATAAGACCAATTAAGCGTTCTTGGAGGGTAAAGTGTTCATACAAAAATCGAAAGGTTGTGGTTTGTTGTGCGGCAATAAGCCGCTGAAATGTCATTCTTAAGACATCCATTTAGAGTATACTCCAAAAATCGGGGGCTTTTTTTGGAGTGTACTCCAAAAGCGGCCCTAATGCGAATTGTAGTTGCACCTTTTAGGAGGGGTTTTGGCCCTCTTTCAGATCTATGTTATGCTCCTGAACGAGTATAACCTTCTGAGACTGAAAGATGTGTGTGCAACAGGGTATTCAAAAAGCAAAAGCATATCGGGCGCCGGCCCTGTATCTCTTGGCGATAGTGCTGGGAGTTTTAAGCGGACTGTCTGATATTGCAGCCCTACAATCTTTTGGGATCTTGATCTCTGATATTTTTATTAAAATTTTTAAATGTATTAGTATGCCCATTATTGCCTTATCACTGATTGTCACAGTTTCTAGTTACAGTGCAGCAGCCGGAATGCAAACGGTATGGCAAAGAACATTATTTTATACCGTTAGTACAACGATTGTCGCAGCAGCTGTGAGTTGTGGGCTTTATCTTTTAATTAATCCTAGTAACGTACAGTTGTTAATAGAGGCTGCGCCTGCTATAGAAACACCGGTGGCGGGTAGCTATAGTCAACATGTATTGAATATGATCCCCTCTAATATCTTTTCTCCTTTTGTAGAACATCAAGTGATGGGGGTTTTGTTAATTGGGATTATCGTGGGGATTGCGATTCGCTATATTAAAGACGAAGAACCACGTAAAGAAATGGTGAACTTTTTTAAAGGGGCACATGGATTGTTTTTGGCAATTACGACAGGGGTGGTCGCGATTATTCCTATTGGGTTATATGGTTTTATTACGGCCACCGTCGTACAGTTACGAGAAGGCATGGATTTACAAGGGATTGGTGAATATTTAGCAATTGTTGTATTGGCTAATATTGTACAAGGCTTTGTTATCTTGCCATTGTGGCTAAAATTTAATCATATTCGTCCTTTTGTAACCATGCGTGCCATGTTGCCTGCGTTATCATTAGCATTCTTTTCTAAGTCCTCAGCTGGCACTTTACCTGTGACGATGGCCACTGCGGAGAAAAATCTGCATATCAACCCGCGTATTAGTCGTTTCGTATTACCTTTTTGTACCAGCATTAATATGAATGGATGCGCGGCTTTTATTTTTACGACGGTTATTTATTTGATGCAAAATCAGGGCATTGATATTACTTTGAGCACTATGGTCTTGTGGATCTTTATCGCTACGATCGCTGCCGTGGGAAATGCAGGGGTTCCGATGGGCTGTTTTTTTCTAAGCGCGAGTTTGTTAGCTAGCATGAATGTTCCGATAGCCTTATTAGGGATTATTTTACCTTTTTATAGTGTGATCGATATGGTCGAAACTGCGCTTAATGTCTGGTCTGATGCTTGTGTTGCAACGGTTGTAAACGATAAAGTGCGTTTAGAAGGATTGCGTCTACAAGAGCAAACTTAAAGATCGTTGACACTGTAGGTTAGAATGCTAAGCTTTATACAGGTTCTTTCTAGGATACTTCTATGTTTGCATTTGACCCCGTTTTATTAGCGCGTATACAATTTGCCTTTACCATCAGTTTTCATATCGTGTTTCCAGCCTTTACCATCGGGCTAGCAAGTTTTTTAGCGATGCTAGAGTGGCGGTGGTTACAAACTGCAGATACCCGTTATCAAACCCTCTATAAGTTTTGGGTTAAAATCTTTGCTGTTGCCTTTGGGATGGGGGTGGTTTCAGGGGTGGTGATGTCTTACCAGTTTGGAACTAATTGGTCAGTTTTCTCAGATAAAACAGCAAATGTGTTAGGTCCATTACTAGGTTTTGAAGTATTGACGGCATTCTTTTTAGAAGCTTCATTTTTAGGGATCATGTTGTTTGGTTGGGGGCGTGTGAGTGCGCGGATGCATTTTATGGCAACATGTATTGTGGCTATAGGAACGCTGATTTCAGCATTTTGGATTTTAGCAGCTAATAGTTGGATGCAAACACCACAAGGCTTTACGATTGCAGCAGATGGTCGTCTGTTTCCTACGGATTGGATGGCTATTATTTTTAATCCCTCTTTCCCTTATCGGTTTGCACATACAGTGATTGCGGCGTATTTGTCGACGGCCTTTGTAGTTGGGGGCGTTGGTGCGCTCTATTTGCGTCAAAAGCGACATATTCCACAAGCGCGCATTATGTTAGGGATGGCAACCTTAATGGCGATTTTAGTAACTCCTATACAGGTTATTGTTGGAGATCTGCATGGGGTCAATACCTTAGAGCATCAACCTGCAAAAGTGGCTGCTATAGAAGGTATTTGGGATACAGAACAAGGGGCGGCTTTAAGGTTGTTTGCTTTGCCAGATCAGAAAGCAGAAAAAAATCATTATGAAGTGCTTGTACCGAAGTTGGCGAGTCTGATCCTAACGCATAGTTGGGATGGGGAAATTAAAGGTCTAAAAAGTTGGAAAGCCGAAGAGCGTCCGCCAGTTGGGATAGTCTTTTGGTCTTTCAGAGTGATGGTCGGATTAGGGCTCTGTATGCTCTTTTTAGGGATAGCTAGTACGTTACAGTATTTTAGAGGTAAGTTATTTGAAGGACGTTGGCTGCATACGGCTTGGATTTGTATGATTCCTTCAGGTTTTCTTGCCTTGTTAGCAGGATGGTTTGTGACAGAAGTAGGGCGTCAACCGTATATTGCTTATGGCGTTTTGCGTACAGCTGAGAGTATCTCACCTGCAGTGCTAGGCCCACAAATTGCTTGGTCTCTGATGGCGTTTGTAGTCATGTATACTTTTGTGTTTGGTGCAGGCAGTTATTATATGTTAAAACTTGTGCGTAAAGGTATTATGGCAGTTGAACCCCCTGAATACTATCAGCACGGCTTAGAGGCAGTAGTCTTAAAAGGAAACACCTCAGCAGGAGACAAACATGTTTGATTTTGCAAGTTGGTTGGATTTGCCGCTGATCTGGGGAGTTTTGATCGCCACGGCTGTATTTTTATATGTACTGTTAGATGGGTTTGATTTAGGAATTGGGATCTTATTTCCTTTTGCGCCTTCTGATAAATGCCGTGATCGTATGATGAATTCTATTGCGCCATTCTGGGATGGGAATGAAACCTGGTTAGTTTTAGGTGGGGGAGGGTTATTAGCTGCATTCCCATTAGCATATTCGGTGTTAATGCCTGCTTTTTATATGCCAGTGATTATGATGCTGATGGGATTAATTTTACGAGGTGTGGCGTTTGAGTTTCGCTTTAAAGCAGAAGGGGGTTCACGTCGATTATGGGATTACTCTTTTCATTTTGGTTCTTTAATAGCTGCTTTTTTTCAAGGAGTTATTTTAGGATATTTTGTACAAGGTGTAGAAGTACAAGGTCGTAATTTTGTTGGGGGGCCTTTAGAGTGGGCTAGTGGTTTTAGTATGATGACAGGCATGGCAGTCGTTTTTGGTTATGCTTTATTAGGCTCGACTTGGCTGGTCATGAAAACCGAAGATATTACGCAAGATTGGGCACGCAAAGTGGCGGCTTATGTGTTGGCATTTGTGGGTATTTTTATGGCATTGGTCAGTATGAGCATGCCCTTTATTAATCCTTCTATTCAAAAATTCTGGTTTAGCTTGCCTAATTTTTATTATTTACTCCCTATTCCTTTATTAACGATGCGCTTGTTTTTTCTTGTTTGGAGTGATCTACATCATGCTGAACGAGAAGTTAGGCCCTTTTTAGCCAGTATTGCAATTTTCTTTTTAGGATACTTAGGATTAGGGTTGAGTATTTACCCTTGGATTGTTCCCTTTAAATTTACAATCTGGGATGCTGCAGCTTCTACACCAGGGTTATCGTTGATGCTCGTTGGGGTAGTGCCTTTATTACCGTTAATTTTAGGGTATACGGCTTATTGTTATTATGTCTTTAGAGGCAAGAGTACACATGAATCTTTCTATTAAATCTGTATCTTTGTGGCTCTGTAAACATCCTCACTTACAACAGTGGGGATGGTTTGTCCTGTTATGGTGTGTTGGATTAATGAGTGTAATGCTGATTGCGTATCCTATTAAGTTTCTGGTAAAGTTAGCTTCATAATAGAATAAGGTATATTTGTTATTATGAGCACCCCCAAAACAATTTTTTGGTTTAGACAAGATCTGAGAATAACAGATAATCCTGGACTTTGTGCTGCTGCAGAAGCAGGGACTATACTACCGGTTTATATTTTAGAAGATGTCGCAGCAGGCCCTTATAAAATGGGGGGTGCGAGTCGTTGGTGGTTACATCATGCATTGAACAATTTAGATCAAGAACTTAATAATACGCTTAATTTTTATAGTGGTGATGCTGCGAGTATCCTCTTACAACTGGCTAAAGATCATGCGATTACTGCAATTTATACTAATCAATGTTATGAACCTTGGCAGATACAACAAGAAGCAGAATTGATAGTGCAGTTAAAATCGCAAGGCATCACCCTGCATAGTTTAGAAGGGTCATTATTATGGCATCCAGAGGCTGTATTAAAAGACGATAAAACACCGTATAAAGTTTATACGCCTTTTTATCGTGCAGCGATCACACGTGGCCCTATTCCGAGACAGCCTTTATCTGCTCCAGAAAATTTTCACCCGGTGAAAGTGGCAACTGCTATGAATCTTTTAGATTTAAAATTGTTGCCTACACATGCCTGGATACAAACGTTAGAAAATTTTTGGGAGTTACAGAACTTATCCGTGACAGATCGATTAGAGCTTTTTATAGAAAATAGCCTATATGGATATGATCGCCAACGAGATTATTTTGACAGTATGGCTTTTTCACATTTGTCACCTTTTTTACATTTTGGTCAAATTTCCCCCAATCAAATTTGGTATGCAATAAAAGCACAAAGACAGAGTGTGGATACGGAGCAGTTTTTAAGACAATTAATTTGGCGAGAATTTTCTTATTACTGGTTGTATCATTTTCCAGAATTTCCGCATAAAAATTTTCAGTCTAAGTTTGATTCCTTCCCGTGGCAGGATAATCCTGAAACGCTTAAAGCCTGGCAACAAGGACAAACTGGTTATCCGGTTATTGATGCGGGTATGCGAGAACTCTGGCAAACAGGGTATATGCATAATCGTGTGAGAATGCTAGTGGCCTCATTTTTAGTTAAAAACTTAATGATTCATTGGCATCATGGAGCAGCATGGTTTTGGGATTGCTTGTGTGATGCAGATCTTGCGAATAATAGTGCTGGGTGGCAATGGGTTGCAGGATCTGGAATGGATGCCGCACCCTATTTTAGAATTTTCAACCCTATAACCCAAGGGGAAAAATTTGATGCAGAAGGACATTATACGCGACATTTTGTGCCCGAGCTGGCAAAACTACCGGATAAGTATTTATTTAAACCGTGGGAAGCGCCAGAGGAAGTGTTAAAAGCTGCAGGTATAGTGCTAGGAAAAACTTATCCGTTACCGATTGTAGATCTTGCACCTTCACGGGACAGGGCATTGGCGGCCTATAAAAAAATAAAGTAAGTCCAGAGGTTACTAGTTGCTTTTTTGGGCAGAATCTTATATAGATAACGGGTGAAAACTTTTTCTAAGGTGTTAGTGTCATGAGCATTCTCGCGTAAGTAGCCCTATTAAAGGGGCGCTCCATTGTTCCCTTTATATACTTAGTGAGGTCTTACATATGACACATCAATCTATTTTTCTGCAAAATATTAGTCTCTCCTTTGCACATAAAGTGTGTTTTGAAGGATTTACCACAGAAATTTTACCTGGCAGCCATATTGCAATTGTAGGGCGTAATGGTAGTGGTAAATCTTCTTTATTGAAAATGTTACAAGGACAGATGGAGCCAAGCAGTGGCAAAATACAAGTGCCTGCCGCCGTGGTGGTTGGCTATGTGCCTCAAATTATTGAGGGATTCTCCACTTTAAGCGGAGGACAACGTTTAAATCAGGCGTTCACAGAAGCTTTAAGTTGTGATCCTAATGTACTGCTTTTGGATGAGCCTACGAATCATTTAGACTTGAATAATCGCCGTAGTTTTTTAAGAATGTTGCATAAGTATACGGGCACAATTATCGTGGTATCACATGATTTAGAGCTATTACGCCTCATGGATACCTTTTGGCATATAGATCATGGAACAATAGAGGTTTTTTGCGGTAATTATGAGGATTATCGTCATGAAAAACATCAAAAAAGAGCTGCGATAGAACAAGAAATAGAGGTGCTTCACAGAAAGAAAAAAGCACTGCATGAAGATCTGATGCAAGAACAATATCGCGCTTCCAAAAGTAGAAAAAAAGGTGAGAAATTGGCTGGCCAAAAAAAATGGCCAACAATTGTACGGAAAGGGAAAGCTTTGGAAGCACAAGAAACCTCTGGGCGTAAAAAAGCGATTTTAGAGCAAAAAAAAGAGTCTTTGTTGTCAGACTTGGCGGATTTACGATTACCAGAACTAATTTTGCCAAAATTTACCTTATCTGCAGAGCAGGGGTCAGATCGAACGTTAGTGTCTATACGTGAAGCAAGCGTGGGATATGCAGGTCAACCAGCAGTATTACAACAATGCTATGTGTCAGTGTCTAGCAGAGCACGTATTGTGATTATGGGGGATAATGGGAGTGGTAAATCAACGTTAATACGAGGGATATTGCAGGACCGTGCAGTGTGTAAAACAGGCGAATGGCATTTACCTCAAAGGGAATCTATTGGGTATTTAGATCAGCATTATAATACCTTAAACCCAACCCTGTCCGTTTATGACACTATTGCTGAATTGGTGCCGGAATGGACCCGTATTATGATACGACAGCATTTAATGGATTTTTTGTTTCGAAAAAATGAAGAAGTGAATGCATTGGTCAGTCAGCTTTCAGGAGGCGAAAAAGTGCGTCTTTGCTTAGCACAGATTGCGGCTAAAACACCACGGTTGTTACTTTTAGATGAAATCACGAATAACTTAGATTTAGAAACGCGCGAACATGTGATACAAGTCCTCCAAGCATATCCGGGAGCAATGATAGTGATTTCTCACGACCTTGATTTTTTAAAGGCGATTGGCATAACTGGGGGCTACCAGATCGTAGAAGGACGTGTTGAGACCATTACACTCTGAAAGGTGTGATTGGGGGTAGCCTTGAGCCATTGTGGGAGCAGAGTGCGTAAAGGCTCTGCTCTAAAGTCTATCTGAGTTAACTGCGCTAAAGGCATCCAGCAAAGGCCAATATGGGACTCAATTTGGAGCAAGGGGATATTTTGTTTTAAACCTTCAGCTGCAGCCTCAAAAATGAAGTTGTATTCGTGCTTATGGCAAATGCTGCTATGTCCTGGCTCAAAACTATATTCTAGGCAACCTAAAAATCGGGTAATACGACAAGTTACACCGGTTTCTTCTTTTAATTCACGCAACAGAGACTGTTCTACGGATTCTTACATGACCACCGGGTAAAAAATAGAAGCTAATAGGCAAGTCTAGTGTTTTACACAGTAAGATATGGTCACCATCTAAAATGACCGCACGACTTAAAACATGGATTCGGTCTTGTGTAGACATGATGCAGGGGAGCTTGAAATATGATGCAGTGATTTTAGTAGGTTAGAGGGAGAGAGTACAGGGGAGGGTTGAGTTGATTAGCTTGTTCAGGGAAGTGATATTTGCAGGCGTGGAAAAAAGTCGTACTATGGGAGCATGAACAAGGCCGGCTATTATGGGACAATATCAGATGCAGCCCTCAGTCGTGATTCGTGCTTGTGAAGTGGTTGATATTCCAGAAATGCTCCAAAGTTTTATGGCTATTGGGTGGGATAAGCCACCAGCGTTGTTTGAGCAATATCTCGCAGAGCAACAGGCTGGCGTACGCAATATTTGGATAGCACGGGCACAGAACCAGTTTGCAGGCTATGTAACGCTGGCTTGGCAATCACAATACACCTATTTTACGGAGCAAGGCATACCTGAGATTATGGATTTAAATGTGTTACCTACCTTTCGTAAACAGGGCATAGGCGCACAGCTTTTAGCGGTTGCAGAAACCAAAGCTGCAACTAAAAGTGCTACTGTCGGTTTAGGAGTAGGTTTATATGGTGGAATAGATGGAGGCTATGGGCCTGCACAACGGCTGTATATAAAACACGGGTATCTGCCAGATGGTAAAGGCGTGACTTATGCCTATCAACCTGCAGTGCCGGGTGCACAGGTACGTTTAGATGATGATTTGGTATTATGGATGACTAAAAGTTGTAAGGCGTAAGCAATGGTTATTTTAGAGGAAGCAGACTTTGAGAGCATTAAAGTAATTTTATAGCAAGGGTTGCGTACGTATAATCAGAACTTTTTAGGTTACTATGATCGCAAAAATTTTGCCTTTTATATTAAAAATCTAGCTGGTGAGGTTGTTGCTGGTGTTTATGGGGTTGTGATTATGCAATACAAAACCATGCGTTTAGAATTGATGTGAGTGCAGGAAAGCGACCGAGGAAAATGGTTCGGGACTCAAGTTTTGCAAGCAGCAGAGGCTTACGCGATTGTACAAGGGTGTAATACCATCCAGGTGAGTACTATGGATTTTCAGGGCGTGGGCTTTTATGAAAAAATGGGATATCAACAAGTAAGTATTATTTCACAATGGTTTTGTGATAAAGACGAAGTGTTCTTATTGAGGAAATTATGGAACGTTTAAAACCAACAGTGATTGCGGCTACGATTGCCCATTATCCTGTGATACAAAATTTGGCACGATTTTATGTGTATGACCGTAGTGGTTATATGGGATGGGGGTGTGATGAGACAGGCATGTTTGAGTGTATTGATTTTAAACATTATTTTGAGTCTCCGGACAAAAAATCCTATTTAATTAAAGTGGATGAAGAATTGGCAGGGTTTGTTTTACTGGATAAAGTACAATTATTAGACCCTATTGATTGGAATATGGGCGAGTTTTTTGTGATCGCAAAATTTCAAGGGAAGGGAATAGCACAGCAAGTGATGGCTGATATTTTTAGTCTACATCCAGGAAAATGGTCTATTGCTGTCATGCCTGAAAATATTAAAGCGGTACACTTTTGGAAAAAGGTGATTATGGGTGTTGTGGGAACTGAATTTACAGAAGTGTTTAAAACAGCAGAAGCCTTAAAGACGATGGACAACTCAGATACACATGATATGGATATTTTTAGTTTTGATACTTTACTGGCGACTGGATAAGCTTAGGCCGTATCTGCAATATATTGCAGCCGTGCTGCTTGTAGTTTTTTTGGATCATGGGGTTTAGGTTTAAACACTGCCATCCTACCGATAGTTTTCTCTAAGGCAGCAAACTCAGTGATGATTTGATACTCAGGGCGCCCGACATAATCATCGACAAGTAGAGTCCAGCGAGAATGATTAAGGTGTTCTAAACAAGTAAGTGCACACGCTACTCTAAAGCGGCCATCGACTAAAATTAAGTCAGGTTGTAGGTTGTTATTTTGTAAAAAGCTCCATGGCGCTGAGGGATAAGAGGACCATTGGGTTACACGAGCGGGTGTGAGATTTTGAAACACCGGTTCACCCCAGGGCCCTGTAAGGCCAATATTCGCGTACAGCAACTTTTGGGTGTTGGTTAGATTGCCAATTTTTTTATTCACCGCTTTTAAAAAATATGGGTCACTGTCCACGCTGATAAAGTTTTTCCCTTGACGTGCTGCAAGAATCGTACTGCCACCGGCACCATATTCTAAATAAAATTGTGAAGCGGCTAGCTGAGCTTGAAAAAAATCAGTGCTCTCTGGGTCAAAATGGGGCATATCTGGGATTTTGAAGCCTTGAATCCGTTGTGTTTTAAAAAATTGTAAGAGATTGAGGCTGTTGCGTAACGCATTAAATATGCGTGTAGGCAAGAGTGCACGAAGCTGTGATTTCATAAATTGTAAGTATGGTGATAGAACAAGTAATACAACATTCTATACGTGTTGCTTTGTACCGTCTACAGTGCTATTTGATAACCTAACAAACTTTTAATATCGTACTTTGTGTTGACGCATTCGCGGAGTTGTTTGACAATAACTTTACACCAAAATGAATTATATAAGTGAAGGGGATAACTATGAGTTGGGACATCTTAAGCTGGGGTTTAGTGGCACTCTCTTTGTTAGGTAACATATTTGTCATTAAAAAAAATGTTATAGGACAATGGTTATGGGCTGTGAGTAATGTCGGTTGGGTCACTTATAATTTAGTGATTGGCGCTTATGCACCTGCTTTTTTATTTACGATTTATTTAGGAATGTGTATTTGGGGGATTATTGCCTGGAGCCGTACAGAATCCACTGCTACCGCTAGTGCAGCATAAGAGGGAATTATGGCAAAACTATATTTTTATTATGCCGCCATGAATGCGGGTAAAAGTACTAATCTTTTACAATCTAATTACAATTATCAAGAACGAGGGATGGGGACCATTTTATTAACACCAGATCTTGATAATAGAGTGCAGGTGGGAGTGATTGGTTCACGCATAGGGCTGCAAGCAGAAGCTTATCCCTTTAGTAGAGACTGTAATTTATTTGAGTATGTGAAAAAAACTTTAGAAGCCACGCCGAATAATATTGCGTGTGTGTTATTAGACGAAGCACATTTTTTGACTAAAGCGCAGGTTTTACAATTAACCGATATTGTAGATGAGCTGAATTTGCCCGTGCTCGCCTATGGGTTAAGATCTGATTATCGTGGCGAAGTCTTTGAAGGCAGTCAATATTTATTGGCCTATGCAGATCACTTTGTTGAAATTAAAACCGTTTGTTACTGCGGAAAAAAAGCCATAATGAATCTACGTTTTGACAAAGAGGGTAAAGCGGTAAAAGAAGGACAACAAGTAGCTATTGGAGGGAACGATCAATATCTTGCGACTTGTCGAAAACACTTTAAAAAACCACTATTACAGAACCATTTAGTGTTTGGTCAAAAAGCTATCGTTGAAACTACGGAATAGCCTGCGTTGACATTTAAAATAAATTGGGAAAACAAAAGCACACACTATCAGATACCAGATACGCTTTTGGAGGAAATGGTACGGTGTGCGTACCCTGCGTCAACGTTACAGATGTATGTAGTGTTAACGGGAGGCTGCTCAAACTTGAATGTTAAAATTCAATTGGCAGAAAAAGATAACCCTTTATTATTACGCATATATTTACGAGATGCAGAGGCCGCATTACGAGAGCAAAAATTATCTTTTTTATTAGATTCAAAATTGCCAGTTCCTTTAACCCATTATGTCGGGGTGTTAGAGGGGTATCATTTTGCTATTACCGATTTTTTGCCGGGGGTCCCACTACGAGAGTTACTGTTAGGGCCCATCCCTTATGATTTAGGGGCCGTGATGTTTGAAGTAGGACAAATGTTGGCGAGGATTAGTCAGCACACTTTTACGGCGAGTGGTTTTTTTGATACTGCCTTGAGTGTACAAAAAGTTCCTGAATCTTTATTAGGGTTTTCAAAAAAATGCTTAGAAAGTGCAAATGTGGTTAAATTTTTAACATCCGCAAAGCGAGATAAAATTGCGTTTTATTTAGAAAAATATCAGCAGTTTTTGCCAGATAGCAGTGCACATCAGTTGGTTCATGGGGACTTTGATCCTGCAAATATTTTTGTAGACAACGCAACTGGAGAATGGAAAGTCACAGGCGTTTTAGATTGGGAGTTTGCATTTTCTGGTTCTTTTTTATGGGATGTAGCAACTATGTTACGTTATGCACATCAGATGCCTGAACGCTTTGAGGGTGCTTTTTTACAGGGGCTGATGCAAAGTGGTATGGTGTTGCCAAAAAACTGGCAACTTACGATACACTTATTGAACCTAATTGCATTAGTAGAGTGCTTGGGACGCGTGACCTTGAAAAATTGCCCAAAACAATGCGCAGATATTGAAGCTTTGATAAGTCATATTTTATTGGATTTAAAAATACAAGAGGCGTAAAGAAATGGAAAAAATGAGGATAGAATTGCCTTCTATGCAATTAGTAGGGTTGACGGTGAGAACGAATAATGCAGCAGAAAAAGATCCAACAACGGCTAAAATTACGCCGATTATACAGCGGTATTTTCAACAAGGTATCTCAGACAAAATTCAACATCGCGTTAAGCCTGGTGTTTTATATTGTGTTTATACCAACTATGAAAGCGATGTAAACGGAGATTATACCTATTTTGTAGGTGAAATGGTTAATGCGCTTGATAATGTTGCGCCTGAGTGTGAAACATTGACGATTCCTGCACAACAGTATGTGAAATTCACCAATGGCCCAGATAAAATGCCGGACGTGTGTATTAAAGCATGGCAAAATATTTGGGGAATGACTGCTGCAGAACTATCTGGAGAGCGAGCCTATATTGCTGACTTTGAAGTATATGATGAACGCAGTTACGATCCACATCGAGCAGTATTGGATATCTATATTGGAATTAAATAAAAATGTTTAAAATTGAAGAGATGGCTTCTGATAGTGGTATTGTTGATTTTTTAACACAAAAAATAAATGACGAAAACCCTGAATATGGAGAAGCCTTTTGTTTTTCTTTTTTGATGCGAGATGAAAGTGGGGCTATTATTGCAGGCTGTCATGGGTCAGTAGTATTTGGAGAGATTTATACCGATATGCTGTGGGTCGAGCCAGGGTGTCGTTCTCAAGGATTGGGTAGGCAGTTAATGGAGCATGTACAGACTTATGGCCGTTCTCAGGGATGTACCATGGCTACGGTTTCCACGATGAATTTTCAAAAAGCATGTCATTTTTATGAAAAATTAGGGTATGAGGTAGATTTTGAACGTACAGGGTATGTAAAAGGTGCAACATGCTTTTTTTTAAAGAAGAGTATATAAGTTTTTAATCACTGGATGTATATGTTATTAATTATTTGTAAAACCTTTAAAAGGTATCGCTGGGTGTCGTGAGAGGGTTTCTTAAAAAATAAGGCGTTTAGATTATTCTAGATTTTGAAGTGTGGTTTTGTTGTGCACAGAAGCGCTTTTTAGAAAATCATAGAACATAAACATGTCTTTTTTCAAAGAGGTTAAAAATTGAAAATTATTGAACAAAATCATAGTGGCCATTTTTTGTGTTTGCCAACAATCCTGGGGTTTCCCGTTTGTGACCAGCATGAGGTGAAAGTCATTAATTGTGGTTTAAATACTAGTATGTTTAATATTGTTTTTGGTGCACCCCTACAAACTGAAAATAGTTTTGATGTTATTGCTGATATTAAAGCAGTCTTTAAAGGACAACCTTTTGCCTGGTGGGTCCCGCCCTCAGACTATACGGGTTCTCTGAGCGCTTTGTTAGAGGAAGCAGGGATGATTATGGAAACCAGGGAGCATGCGATGATTTGTGATTTAGCAATTGTGACACCAGAGTCACTTCAAACACCTTTAATAGTGCGCAAAGTTGTTACCCGTTTACAGCTGCAAGATTTTATTTCTATTTTAGAGCCTTATGATCCGATGGCACGAACTTTTTATGAAAAACTCACTGAGGCTATGTTGCACACTGCCGCAGAAAATTTGTTTGTAGGATATCTGAATAATATCCCAGTTGTAATTGGTGTTTTATTTAATGACATACAAGCCTCGGGCGTTTTTAGTTTACTAACAGATGAATCTGCACGTGGCAAAGGTTACGGGACAGATATGATGTCTTACTTATTAGGCGTGGCTAAAAACCAGGGGCAACACTATGTGACATTGTCCGCTTCTTCTGATTCTGGCTATAGAATTTATGAACGCTTAGGTTTTAAGCGTGTGGGAGAATTTGCATGTTTTGAGCACAAAGGGTGAGCACTTAAAAATAAACAACTATTAGTTTGAGTAACGTATTGAGTACGTGGCTCGCATAATTCTATTTTAGCATCGTGGACCATAAGTGTGCAGGCGAGCTTTGATGCATTGATATTACGATTATTGTATGATGTCATAGTTTTTACCATCCTGGTTTAAGTGCTGGTATGGCCAGGAGCACTTAGTCAAATTACAGGTATTATTTTTAAGTGTTTATTGTACTATTTTTATTGATGATCAGTGAGCAAGTGGTGCGTGGTCAGACATGTTTTTTGCTAAACAACTCATTACTTATAGGTGTGTGAACGGATTATGGCGAATATTTCTAAAATAATCTCCCCCTATTTGTTGTCCCAGGATGTTTTTTTTAAGCGACTCTATGGCAATTTTTTCTTTGGGATTCTGATGATAGGCGGATCCTTATTTTTAGGTATGTGCGGATATCATTATTTTGAAGGCATGACCTGGGTGGACGCATTTGTAGATGCCGCTATGATTTTATCTGGCATGGGCCCAGTTTCTCCCTTACACACCTCAGCAGGCAAGGTTTTTGCAGGAAGCTATGCATTATTTAGCGGGATTGTCTTTTTGGTGACCGTGGCGATTGTTTTTTCACCTGTGATACATCGTTTTTTCCATAAATTTCATATTCAAGACAAATAAAAAATCTATTAATTTTATGGGGCAGCTTGCGATCATAAACGCTCCAAGTGATCTTAAAAACTATAGCGCTTTATACAGTGGCAATGATGATTCCAGAAAGATTTTCACAGCCTGTGGAATTAAAGAAGCATCTTCTATGGCATAAAATATTGAGGGGAAGTAATTTTTTATTTTTTAGATGCATGAAAAAAATAATGATTAATTTTCTGTTGATGTAACATTGATTATCAGATGTAGACTGAATCTAAGATTTAAATATTTTTGAAAATGATTGCTCAATAGTTGGATAAGAAAATTCAAATCCATGGCTAACAGCTTTTTTTGGAAAAACTTTTTGCCCCTGAATCATAATCTCATCAGCCATTTGGCCAAAAATAAGTTTAAAAATAAATGCTGGAACTTTAAGCAAGCAAGGTCTATTAAGTACTTTTGCAAGTGCAAAAGAAAATGCTGTATTGGTTACAGGATTCGGAGATGTTGCATTGATTACGCCATTAATCTCTGGGTTATGAATAATAAACATAATTAAGTTGATTAGGTCATCTCTATCAATCCAAGATAACCATTGGTTGCCATCACCGATTTTACTTCCTAACCCTAGATAGAAACTGGGTAAAAGTTTTGCCAGCATTCCCCCATCTTTGGCAAGAACAGGCCCAATTCTTAAAAAAACGGTCCTAATACCTAAGGGAATAGCATGTGATGCTTCATTTTCCCAATCTTTACATAAATGGCTTGCGAATGCTGAATTAATGGTTGATGTCTCATTTTCTTCAGTAAATGCTTTTTTAAGATCTGTGCCGTAGTATCCTACTGCTGAAGCGCTGATTAACAAAGTAGGCTTTTCTTTTTTTGCCCGTAAAAAACTGATTAGATTTCTTGTTGTGACAATACGGCTATCGTAAATTCTTTGTTTTCTGCTTTTTGTCCAGCGTTGCGCAATATTTTCACCGGCAAAATTAATGATGATGTCGATATGAATATCTTGAATTTCACTAAGCGCATGAATATAATTTTTTTTTGTACTGTTCTTATCTCTGTTTAATTTTTTATTACGAGTTAGGATATATATTGTATAACCCTCTTGTACAAGGCGTTCGCAAACTTTTTGTCCAATAAAGCCTGTCCCACCCGTTACCAATATATTTTTTAATAGCGTATCCATTAACGGGCCCCTTTGGCTGCTTTCAAAATTTTTTGTCAGTGCGGATCATACTTTTTGCTCATTTATAAGTACAGCACGATTGAGTTAACCGCATAGCTGACAGAAGTTTCAGTAGTGATTGAAGATCTTCAGAGTCACGCTCTATCAAGTACTAGTATAGCTTATAGAGGCAGATTATTAATGTGATCTCAATATGTGACCTATGTATTACAGTCAAGTCAATGCATACAAAAAAATATAGCAGAAGATCTGAGGGCGCAGTCGTAATAATTGGTAGAGCACTAAAAACTAATAGGTATCAACTAGGCTTTGGTTATCGCAAGTAAATAGAAAATCCATGAAAACATTTAACAAAGTTAGTATTGATACTAAGCAAAGGGCGGTTTTTTTAAAAAAACCGGAATCGGGGTGTACCTGTTACGGCTCCAAGCGTGGCTGCCATGGTAGAGGCTGCAGTAGAGGTTGCAAACTGTATTGGCTGTGTTTGATTGGCTTGCATTATAAAATCTAAGGTGGTTGTAGGATCTTGTTGGGCAGGCGTAGGATGAAGTCTACAGATGGTCGCAGCTACTGTACCAATTGCAGTGAGACCTGCTAATAAAAAATTACGTTTTCTTTTGGAGGACGGTGTAGGTGAGGGGGTGGTATCAGCTGCTGGTACGGTGACGATTGACGCTGCTCGCGTCTGCGTGGTCACAGAACGTGTGCTAATAGGGGTCGTTTGAACCGCTTGATCTAATGTGTTGTTTTTGTTTGGGTTATTATGAATATGAATGTTTGTTGCTGGAGGTGTTGGCAGTGTAATATTGAGCTGTAATATGGATGTTTGTTGTTCTGGGGTGAGCAATGTCATTAAAGTGGCAGTTACAGATGATTGATGAAAATCACAGGTGCATAGATTGCGGTTTGTATCATTGCATAAGGAATGTTTGAGCGTTTTAAGCAGTAGTTGTGTGGCGCTTTCGTCTTTTTTTACAAATTCTAATAATTTTTTAAATATTATTTTTACGTTTCCCAGGTCGTGGTTTTTGAGTAAAAGGGTAACTATATTTTTATAGAGCGGGATCGTTTTTTGAAGGGTTTGTGATAGTGTAAATCCTAATATTGGGTCTTGTGACATTCTTTGCAGGATTTTCCAAAGCGCTGGTTCATGTTGAAGATTAACAGGTTGAGAGCGTACTGTTTGAATAGCGTCAAGCTCAGGCTGATAGGTGTTTTCAAAATAAGTCGCAATACGTGGTTTTTTCTTTGGCATCGCAGATCCTATGAAAAAAACAGGATGTTATTTTTTAGGCTAGGACATCTATCCTCTAAAGTCAAATGGGTGGAAGATGTTTAGGATATGACTTATTGTGCTTGCAAAAGGTAAGCAATATACTGCATTTCATCTTTTTTAAGGATATTGTATACAGCAGTATCTTTTATAGCCGCAAAATCACAAATAGCCTTGCGAATGAAAAAAGGAAACACTGCCTGAATTTGTGCTTCGCGTGTGGTTGATGCGCGATCTAGGGCTTGTAATACTTCAGGGGTGATGTTTTGTTGGTCTATTATTTCTAAGCCGCAGGCTTTGAGTGTTTGTTCTATACCCATCACAAACAGGTTTTAGGTGTTAATTTTTAATTTTAGAGTGATACGCCAGTCAGGCCTTCACCCATAATAGAAACAATGTCTTGGTAATGTTCGCCTTGGTTTTGAAAAAAACCTATGCAAGCAGCCTTGAAATTTTTAAAAGACTTATAAAACTTATTATACAAAACTTTTTTGTTAAAAACTCTCCATAATCTTTCAATTAAATTTAGCTGTGGCGAGTACGACGGAAGAAATACCAGCTTAATTCGAGAAGTTTTAACATAATCAAGGACTTGTGCTGAATAATGATATCTCGCATTATCAAGAATCACATAGAGTGTCTCTGCGAGTGGATATACGGCTTCTAAACTTTTAAATAGATCAATGGTTGAATCTTGGTTAATGTTAGACTCGCTGGTCACTGCTGTTGTTTCAAAGGTTTCTGCATTCATAGCTCCATGAATGTTAAAGCGTCCTCTACCCACATTGCTCTTTAATTCTCTATCAGAGCCTTTTTTAAACCACCCATATGCTGGTTTTGCATTCTATGTAGGATGTGCAGCATCAGCAAAGAAAACAGCATCTTTTTCAGATTTCTTTTCCATAAATTCTTTAAAACAAGACAAAAACCACTCTTGTTCTTCTGGGTCTGCATCCGCTGGAACTAATGCCTGTTTTTTATAGGTGTTTTCTTCTAATTCAAGACTCAGAACATTCAGTTGTTCCTCTGAAAGTCGAGAGAGCCCGCCTTTGTAATTAGTTTTCGTTAAATTCAATACACCGCCGGTCTTGTATTATTCGATGTAACTTCTAAGCGTTTCTGCGTCTAACAATAAAGCATCAACTACTGCTTCGAGGGACCAGCTTGAGCCTAGCAAAATAAGAGCATTAATTTTATATGCGGCTGATGCAGAAACTCAATTCTTCAGCTGTAAGGGTGAAATTTTTCATCAGCGCAGTATGCGCTGTTTAACTGAGAGAGTCTATACCTAAAAATCAACTAGGATGGGTATAATATTGACTGGTTTGCATTCTTTAATCAAGCCGGTGTGATTGCAGGGAATGGGATACAAAAAGCGCACCCAAAAGCAAATAGTAAGCCAAAAAGCTATTTTTGAAACGACGAATCTATACTATAATTGATGCCGCTCTAATCACCCTTTAACTATCATGGACCTACAGACTAGGTGGCAATTATAGCTTAAAAATATATCTGACTGATTGGAGCATGAACAGAGACTGTAAGACTGTAAGACTGGAAATTTCAGACGATTGCATTACAATTTACAAAAGAAAGGTTAGTTGAGCCATCCATGCTTAGTATATATCAATTGAAATCAGCATTTCAAAATCAATTGCGCCCTTTAGTTAATTTCCTTGCACGCATGGGCGTTACCGCAAATCAAGTAACCGTTGCAGCTATCATTTTATCCTTTATAGGCGGTGCCTGGCTATACATTTGGCCTCAGGCCGTGATGGGACTAGGCTCCCTGCCAATTATCCTATTAGTACGTATGGCAATGAATGCTATCGATGGAATGCTGGCTAGAGAGCATAATATGAAAAGCCCAGAGGGTGCCATATTGAATGAAGTCGGAGACATACTCTCGGATGTTGCGCTTTATGCACCCTTTGCTTGGGTGATTCCTGATGGTGCTGCTTGGATCGCACTCATTCTCTTCTTAAGCTTCTTGGGAGAGTTCGTTGGAGTCCTCTCTGTGCAAATAGGTGCCACTAGACGTTATGACGGCCCATTCGGAAAAAGTGACAGAGCCTTGGCTTTTAGTTTGCTCGCTATTTTATTAACACTGCCAGTAAATGTAGAGGACTACATAGTTTGGATTGGTATAGCATTTTCAGCGCTTTCTGCCCTTACAATTTATAATAGAATCAACATGGCGCTCAAGGAAATCAAATGAACGCACTCCCTGAAAATTTACAATGGGCCATCGCTGGTGTATATGGCTTGCTTATCCTCAGCAGTTTGCTGGTATTCTTATTAACAAAATTCGCGAAAGGTAAAAATTTCCAAGAGCTTATCGCCAGAATAAAAACCTGGTGGGTCATGGTCATTATTTTTTCACTCGCCATCATGCTCGATAAAACAGTTTCATTGGTATTTTTAAGCTTGGTTAGCTTTTTAGCTCTAAAAGAATATTTATCATTAATTCCTACCAGACGTGCCGATAGACGTGTGCTTTTTTGGTGCTATGCTAGCCTATTTGCACAGTCCTATATAATTTATCTGGCATGGTATGGGCTATTTATCATTTTTATACCAATCTATGTATTTCTATTCCTGCCCTTTAGAATGATCACTGTCGGTGAAACGAGAGGGTTCCTCAATGCCATTGGTACGCTACATTGGGGACTAATGACTACAGTGTACAGCCTAGGCCATGCAGCATTTCTGTTAATGTTACCTACTGAAATCAACCCTAAGGCAGGTCCTGCTGGCTTGTTATTCTTTTTAGTATTATTAACGCAGCTCAATGATGTTGCGCAATATTGCTGGGGTAAACTGTTGGGTAGAAGCAAAATTGTGCCCAAAGTCAGTGCAGGAAAAACAACTGCTGGATTTATTGGCGGCGTACTCACAACAACAGCTGTTGCTGTAATAGTTGCCCCATATTTAACACCCTTATCTTTTGAACGCAGTCTTGCTGTTGGGATGATGATCGGCATCGCTGGCTTTATAGGCGATGTAAGCATCTCCGCAGTTAAACGAGACATTGGCGTAAAAGACAGTGGCGCGCTGTTGCCGGGTCATGGAGGCATCTTGGACAGGATTGACAGCCTTACTTATACAGCTCCATTATTCTTCCACTTTATACATTACTACTATATATGATTAACAAAATTCTTAGATACATATTTTTTATAGGGATTATAAAGCCAATTTTGCTGGTTGTCGTAGGCATGAATATACGAAACAAGCAAAAACTGCTTTTAAAAGGGCCACAAATTATCATTTCCAACCACAATAGCCATCTAGATACTATGGTATTAATGTCTTTATTTCCAGCAAGCATACTTTCGCAGGTGCACCCTGTGGCTGCGGGTGACTATTTTTTAAGAAACAAATTATTAGCCTGGTTCTCTTTGAAAATAATAGGGATAATTCCTATTCAACGAAATAGAGCCGCTACTAAAGCCGATCCTTTAGCGGCCATTTCTGAAGCACTATCTAATGGCCAAATTATTATTTTCTTTCCTGAAGGTACACGAGGAGAGCCTGAGATACTCAGCGACCTGAAGCACGGGATCCGTGTACTGGCCAAGCGTCACCCCAATGTCCCTATTACTCCCGTTTTTTTAAGCGGCTTAGGCAAAGCATTGCCCCGTGGTGAAGCACTATTAGTGCCATTTATCTGTGATGGTAATATAGGAGACCCCTTGTATTGGAACGACGAAGAAAGCTTTTTAGAGAGCATACAAAATAGCTTCGATAGTTTAGCAAAAGACATACACATTTCAGAGTGGCAATAAAATGAAAAACATGAAAGTTGCCATATATGCTGTCAGTTTCCTATGGGGGTTTTTAGAAGCTACGTGTTTTTTTCTCGTGGTAGATATATATCTCAGCTTCTTTGTAATAAAAAATTTCACCCGCTCTATTAAGCTCAGCATTGTAGCGATGCTCGGTGCTGTGTTAGGCGGCGTTTTAATTTATCTTTGGAGCGATAC
This sequence comes from uncultured Francisellaceae bacterium, assembly GCA_964524705.1. Taxonomy (GTDB): domain Bacteria; phylum Pseudomonadota; class Gammaproteobacteria; order Berkiellales; family Berkiellaceae; genus CAZGDB01. The sequence goes on along the minus strand of CAZGDB010000001.1, from coordinate 13,921 downwards.
TCACGCAGCTACATTCGCTGCATTCTATCTGAATCTGCCTGGGATCCATCAAAATCTTATATCGATGGTCCAAAATCAACTGCACCATTATCAAAACTGGGCATTATTTCTTGGTGGTATTTCAGGGCAGCCCTATAAGCTGTATGCCCTTTATGCTACGGAAGCTGATATTGGGCTTTTATCGTTTATAATGACTTCCATTGCTGCAAGATTATTAAGGTTTCTACTCACCATCGCGATTGTAAAAATCGCGATAAAACTTCTAGAGAGAAAACTGAAAACTAAAATGCTATACATTGTACTATCAGTGTTTTGGGTCGTCTTCTATAGTTTTTACTTCTATCATATGCGCCTGTAATTTCAGCCTGTTAAGCTAGGCTATTTTTCGTTGCGACAAAATAATAATCTTCACCTTTGGCCGTAACTTTACATTAATCGATTTAGGCGAGACCAATTCTACCGAAAATAGTTTTTCTGCCGAGTATGATAATGCTGCAACTTGTGTACTTGAAGACTTATGACAGCGTGCGGAAAGCCCGAGAAGAGCTGGGTGCGTATATTTATTGGTACAATCATGAGCGACGGCACAGTAGCCTCAACAAGCAGCGCCCGTGGGCGGTGATGAGCCAGAAAGCGGGGCATGGATACGTGGAAAACGCTGCGCGTTTACACACACTATCCACTCCCCCCACAACCACAACACCAGCCTTTTTTATACATAAGGAAAAGGTTAAATCAGCATTACCCTCTCCTCAACTTTGACTAATCTTTGGTCTTGACCATAGAGGTAAGTTTACAGGAGTGCCGGTGAAGATGAAGCGTTTTATCTGTGCTGGATTATTCATTTTTCAATCTCGTTAATGAGATACCAAAGCTTATTTAAAGCTTCATTTCTAGCTCTAAATGATGCAAAAATATTTTGTTTTTCATCATCTGTGATGTGACTCGCAAATACAATTTTTCGATTTCCTTTTTCGATATAGCCAACAAACCACCCATGCTGCAAATCTGTTTTATTGTCATCTTTATCTCTTAATAAACCATTTCCAGTTTTGCCATAAAGTTTCCAACCGCCTGACAGCTCTTGTATAAACATGATTTTTTTAGTTTTGTCATAGCTCGCTTTGCTGACTGGGAGTTTGTGATCTATCAATTTTTGTAAAAATATAGTTTGTTCTTCAGGTGATATCTTGAGTGAGCTAGATAATATCCAAGCATGTGTCAGACCATTGTTTTGAGCGTTGTCTCCTGAAACGTCCATATTGCCATAAGAAAATTTTGTTACATAATACTGGAACTTTTCTGATCCTAGCTTAGTAGTTAAAATCCGTGAATACCATAAGCAACTATCTCGCAGCCAAGTTTTTGGATTGTGGTCGCCTTTACAAACACTGATATAAGGATCTGTTCCGGTTGGCAAAGACCACGATGGGTGCGTTTCGTCTTTTAAGATTCCAGAATCAAACCCTATTAAACTCAAAGCAATTTTAAATGTAGATTCAGGCGTGTAAGGAACAGTACAATCACCTTCACTTTTTAAAATCTTACTGTTTTCCTTTGCTATAAAACATTGCTCCTTCGCCCATGCAGAGCCAGCGCATAGAACGATGAAGCACAAAAATAAAACAACTGTCTTCATAACTTAACCTTTATTTGAATTTTCAATTTGTTCAATGAGCGGTAGCAATTTCTCTTTGACCTGTTCTTTAGCTCGACGACCGGCATGCTTTTCTTCTTTTTTATCGTCCGCTATCTGATTAACAAAGATGATTTTCTTATCGCCTTTTGCAATCTAGCCATGCTTTATTTCAAACTTTTGCGTTCTGTCCGCGTTTATTTGAAAAATCACGCCCAAAAAGTTCGAGCGCTGTAAACTGGCGGAGATCAGTGTGGCGCAACCTAACCACCTCCAAATTGGGTGGGGAATGTCAACTTCACTGAGCGCGATCCTAGCAGATTTCGATAATAATGCCACCAGTTATTATCAGAAGTGGTGATAAAAATCATGGCTATTATCGATTTTCTCTATTTTCGATAATAACGGTTATGATGTAAGCAGAATCAGATAGAAGTCAGTTATATGTATACAACAGTCTTCAGCGGGACAAATCGTTAAATCACCTAAAGGGTATAATGCCTTTGTGCCCCATAGTTTGCCGCCCAAACTAGAGTGGGATAATGCGGTGGTAAATAGCCTCTCCCGCGCCGGTTTCTTGCTTGGAAAATTAGCGCGCGAAGGAGGCAAGTTACCCAATCCTCATCTTTTGATGCGCCCATTCATCACCCGAGAAGCTGTGCTTTCCAGCAAGATTGAAGGTGCCCAAACAACCCCAGGGGAAATCTTAGTCGCTAATGCCGGTGCCCATGTAAAGCAAAACCCAGACGATCTCCAAGAGGTTCAAAACTACATCAAGGCGCTTGATTATGGGCTTGGTCGGTTAACAGAACTTCCATTATCACTAGGTCTTATTAAAGAAATCCATGAACACTTGATGCAAGGCGTTAGAGGCTCTCATGGAAAACTTAGGGAATTTAGGCGCAGTCAGAACTGGATTGGGTCCCCAGGATGTACGTTGAATACAGCTAAGTTTGTGCCGCCACCCCCTGACAATTTAATCGATTGCTTGGGAGAGCTTGAAAACTTTTTACACGATAGATCATTACCGCCATTGATCCATATAGCGCTTTGTCATTATCAATTTGAAGTCATCCATCCCTTTTTAGATGGTAATGGGTGTGTTGGACGACTGTTGATTATGCTATTGCTTGTTGAGCAAAGAATGCTGCCTTCACCTTTGCTCTATTTGTCTACATTTTTTGAAGCAACACGCGATGAGCACTATAAACAACTTTATAACGTTAGCTCAAAAGGCAGTTGGCGCGAGTGGGTCATTTATTTTCTCAATGGCATTGCCGTTCAATCGGAAGATGTTTTATCGCGCGCTGAGCGCATTAATGAATTATTAAATAAATGGAAAATTACTGTTGCAAGCAGCGGCTCTCAAGTTCCATTGGAGATAGTGCAGCATTTAGCTGTGAACCCTTATTTCACTACCAATAAAATTGCTGAAGATCTGGGTATTGTTTATAGTACAGCCCAGAGAGGTGTTCAAAAACTTGAGGCTGCCGCTATTATCAAAAAAACGAATGATAATAAGCGGGACAAAGTTTATTGCGCTACCAAAATATTAAACATTTTAGAAGAATCTACGAAAATTAGGGCAGATGTTTATGAATAAGTTGTCACGATTAAAAGGGTGCTCACCCTCAAGCAGCGAGAATACCGTGTCCTAAAAGTAACAAAATATGACACTTTTAGGACATGTTAGACGCATTCATGTCCTATAGGTTTCATTATTCGTAACCTAAAGGACATATTGATCATAATCGTGTTAGTGCTAAATAGAAATGTCCTCTTTTACCTCCTCTAAAGAGAACATTTCTATTTAGCACTAACAGATATTCCCAACAAGCTTACTAGGTATAGGTATAGTTTAGCTACTAGACATTTCATCACTGCGTAAATATAGAGATTATTGCTATCTGTATGCCAATTAATGTCTGCATTTTGCAGGATAATTGCATGTGTCGCGCCTCCCTTCCAGCCCTATGTACTCACTTGTTCTACGCTAGCCGTTGGCACAATTGGATTATAGTCAATTAAGATCAAGCGTTCCGTTCAGCATATTGCATCAGCATCTTGACGTGGGCCCGACCAAGGGTCATAACGCACCCTCATTCAGGCTGTGCGCATGCCTCTAAAAAGGAGCTCCAAAAATGTTGCTTGTGCGAACACAATGCGAATCGGGTCAAACGTAGTTATTGGATACAGCTATAGCCTGCTTACACACAGACGAGATGCTTTATTGCAAAGCTAGACTTCAATGGTATAACCAAGATCGACATCACATGCCGCTTGACCGCCTCGAATACCCCAGTTTTCTCTAAGTGTTTCTCTTAAAAGAATTTTGACATGATCTTTGGGGATACCAAGGGTCTCTAGATTTTCAACAATGCAACGATAGAGCATGCGTTTAGTCTCTAAAGAGCGCCCTACAATACAGTCGATACTAATATGTGTATAGAGGTCGGGATGCGTTTTACTCGGCGGACAAGCGAAGCGATGGGATTGATGCACTGAAAGGCAAACATTAATATCATCAGGCTTCTGGAAAGCTTCTTCAATCGCAGAACGCACCACTTCCATCATACGCATTTCGTGTTCAGGAGAATACTCTTTTCGGACTTCTATCAACACAAATGGCATGATGTACCTCCAGGCATACAATTTGGCGGAGAGAGAGGGATTCGAACCCTCGGTACGCTCGCACGTACAACGGTTTTCGAGACCGTCCCGTTCAACCACTCCGGCACCTCTCCTGTATGGGAGGGTACTATATCAAAAGCAGAAAGCAGATACCATGACCCTACATGCAAGTTAATCAACTTGCATATTCTGATGAGAGGATGTTTGACTGCGAAGTGCAAAATATAGTAATGTTGCCACCTAACTTATAAAAATATGGATCCTAAGTGTATGTTACCTATTATATATAATGCTTTAATCAGTGCGCTCTTAGTTTTGTCAGGCTATCGTCATGAACGTCAAATCTTAGCAGGGGGAATTGTCCATAAAGGCTCATTGATCGCCGCACAATTCGGGCTGACTGCATATTTTTTAGGACCCTTATTCTATTTATACCCTGGGGCTTTTTTAACAACTATTGCTTATTTGGTGAATCCAACAGTGTTGCTTGTCGGAGGATTCGCGTGGTATTGGCATAAAAAAACTGTAGATGCACAAAGTGAAGGGCTGCCGGAACCTACCATGCGCTGGTGGCAGCGTTTGATTGTGAAGATACATCAATCGGTAGGTTCAGTATGTTTTGGGGTTTATCTGGCTTCTTTAATAGCGTTAGCGCCTGTTTTGCCAGCATATACCATAACGGCATTTAGTTTTTTCTTGGTAGATACACTGTATCGAAAAGGATACTTGCCTAAAATATTATGCACTGCTTATGAAAAAGGCATGCTAGCGTTCGTATTAGTAATATTGACTAATATGGCGTGCTCTGTATTAGGGATTACTGTAGGTGGCGGCTTCAGCCTTGTCATTTTTGCTGCTCTGGCTGTACATACAGCGTGGTTGTATTTAACCACCAATGTTTTTAAAACTAAAAGTAAATATAATGCTTATCCTGAACAAAAAAAGGATAAAACTTTACATGCAAAAGATAAGCCGTATTCAGAAGTTCTAACTAAATTAAAAATGCAAGATACTCAGTTAACCTATAATCATTTTTCTGCAGTTGAAGCCCTTGAAGAAAAAAATCCAGCGCCGGATATTTCTTTTGATGAGTTGCAAAAACTTTTTGATAAAATTGATTTTAATGTGCCGGATACAAAAAATGATTTGCGAACCTATGTTCTAGATGATCAAGGGTTTGCTACTAAAACGCTTGACGAGCGTAAGCAGGAATTTAATCTGTCTGCAACTGCGACAGATCTGCAGGTTTATGAGGCTTATGTAAAATCTAACATAAAAGTTTGCGTACAGACCTTAAAGGCGGGCGTGCCGGAAGAGAGCTCATTGGTTGCTGCTGCTGCATTGCAGCGTAAAGCCAAATTTGTGGCACAATATTTAGTAAATCATTTTGCTGAAGAGCCACAGCGCTGTGTTACTGTTTTATTACGAATAGCAGTTAACACGGGAACAAAATGTAATATTGCGTATGGCGAATGTTTTGGAAATTTATATCAGACATTAATTGTGCCAACATTGCCAGCGTTGACTTTAAAAGAACGTGCTGTATTAGCAGCACAAGCTGTACGTGTGAATTGTTTTAAAAAATATTATAATCAGTATGTAAATGTAATTGAACAGTTTGTGAATCGTCAGGTAGAGATTGTTGATACGGCTGATATGCATAATTATGAAGATTTTGTGTTGTTGCACCCACAGTTATATTTAGAAAACGCTTTTTTAGAGTGTAGAACTAAAACAATCTTTGATATTATTTCAGAAAAAATAAATTGGTGTTCATTTACTGCGCTGAAGTTCATCACAACATGGATGTTGCAGAATCCAGTCCTCGTGGCTCAATATGGCCCCCAAGCTGCTAGTCGTTTTAAGTTTCAATTATTTCCCGAACATTATACGGTAGAAGCAATGGTGAATCAGGTTTTATTGGATACGCAAGACGATAATGCTTTTTTCTCATTGTGGGAAGATTGGTGTCAGCAGCAAGGAGGCGAGATTAAGGTGCAGTATGACACTATAAAGGATGTGAGGGGTTCAGGTCATGAGCAGGTTTCGCAAAATGGTCGTATGCAGTATCGCCAGTTCAATAAATTGCAGCGCAATGAGAAAGCGCAACAATTGGCGTTGCTCATGTTGTTGGATTTGGAAATCATTCAATTAAAACAGCCTGTGGCGACGTATTTTCCTATGGTTGTCCCTGTGCCTGGAGCAAGTGTCACTCCTGTTTTGCATGAGGTGGGGCAGCAGACAGGGCCAGGCGTGAATCCTCACTCTGGATTGCGCAATTCATTGCAGTTGTAAGTTAGACAACTTTTTGTGTTGACATGGAAGTCAACTATCAAACTCTATTAATGGGTTTCAGTTTGTAAGCCCCTTTACTTTTGGTGTTGAACCCAGGTATGATGCTGATTGTACTAAACGCAGCCCACCGTACGACAACTACAGATCAGGGCTCCCTATATATATAAAATCGGATTATAAATCGCATGACAAACTTTGAAAGTTTTGGCCTACCTACTTTTATAGTAGAAGCATTAACACGTATGGAAATTACCGCACCTACACCTATTCAGGCAGAATCTATTCCGCCTGCACTATTAGGGAAAGACGTTATTGCGTCTGCACAAACTGGGTCTGGTAAAACTATTGCTTATTTAGCACCTTTAATTACCGCCTTGTCCCAAGAAGAAGCAAAGCATACTAATGCACTGATTCTGTTGCCGACACGTGAGCTGGCGATACAGGTAAAAACACAATTGAATGCGCTTGCTGGGAAAATCCCTGGCTTAGAAGCTGCATTGCTTATCGGGGGAGACCCTATGATGAAGCAGATGTATCAACTGCGCAGACATCCTCGCATTATTATTGGTACACCAGGACGTATCTGTGACCATTTAGGTCGTCGTTCTTTACAATTAAAGGGCACTAGCTTTTTGGTTCTAGATGAAATGGATCGTATGTTGGACATGGGTTTTGAAGATCAGCTGAGAGAAATCTATAAGCATTTGCCTGCTGAACGTCAAACCTTGATGTTTTCTGCAACCTTGCCACCTAATATTGAACGTATTGCACAACAACAGTTGAATGAACCAGTCCGTATTACTATTGGGTCTACGACTGCAGTTGCAACAGCTATTACCCAATCTCATGTTCCTTGTTCTTCAGGGGATAAGTTTGAGTGTTTAATGACCGAATTACAGAAACGTGAAGGTGCTATTATTGTGTTTGTAAAAACCAAACGTAGTGCAGATCAGATTTCTGAATATTTACAGGATCGTGGTCAACATGCAGAGCCTATTCATGGTGATTTACAACAACGTAGACGTGAACGTGTGATCCGTGGATTTCGACAAAACGAATTCCGTATTTTGGTCGCAACAGATGTGGCTGCACGTGGTTTAGACGTGCCAGATGTACGCCATGTTATTAACTATGATTTACCAAATTGCCCACAAGAATATATCCATCGTATCGGTCGTACCGGTCGTGCTGGGGTTGCTGGTGAAGCGGTTTCGTTAGTCTCTCCTGATGATCGTCGTAAATGGGACGCTATTGAACGTTGCTTAAACCCTGATAAAGCGGGGAAAGGCCGTCGTTATGAAGGTGGGGATGAAGGATATCGTTCTAATAATCGTCGTCGTTCTTTTGGTGACCGCAATCGTGGTGGTCAGTCTGATGGACCATTTGCAAATTACAAGCCACGTGATGGAGCTGGCGAAGGTCGCGGTCGTCCGTCCTTTGGTGACCGTCGCGAAGGTCGTCCTGGATTTGGGGACCGTCGTGAAGGTGGCGCTGCTCGTGCATCCTTTGGTGATCGTCGTGAAGGTCGTCCTGGATTCGGTGACCGTCGTGAAGGCAATGGTGGTCGTCCTGCATTCGGTGATCGCCGTGAAGGTAATGGTGGCCGTCCTGCTTTTGGAGATCGTCGTGAAGGTCGTCCTGGATTCGGTGACCGTCGTGAAGGCAATGGTGGTCGTCCTGCATTCGGTGATCGTCGTGAAGGTAATGGTGGCCGTCCTGCTTTTGGAGATCGTCGCGAAGGTCGTCCTGGATTTGGGGACCGTCGTGAAGGCAATGGTGGTCGTCCTTCCTTTGGAGATCGTCGCGAAGGTCGTTCTGCATTCGGTGATCGTCGTGAGGGTGGCCAAGGTCGTTCTTTTGGTGGAGACAGAGGGGGCAGATCTGAAGGTCGTTCCTTTGGTGGTCGCGATCGCGATTTACCATTTGCTGCTCCAATGGAAAGCCGACGTGCAGCACCTGGTGCAAGCCCTAAGATTTTCTATAAACCAAAGCGTGATCGTGCAGAAGGTGGTGAATTTACCGCTAAGCAAGATTAAGCTTAGGCTTCTAACGGATCTAATTCACAAAGCCAGCGCCAGTCGCTGGCTTTGTGTTTATGGGTCAAAAGATATTTTAATTGTGTAACGGCCTGCTTCAGTAGTGCACGTTGCTCACTATGTAATAAGAGATTTAACCTAAACCGACCCTGCATTTTAGAAAGGGTAGGCTCTAGCGGACCATAAATATAAACGCCAGGGATTTTGAGGCATTCTTTAATTGCAACTAAGCGTTCATACATGACCGCATATTTTCTACCTTCACATCTGAGGATAGCTTGATAGGCAAAAGGCGGAAGTTGTGCTGCCTGACGTTGTTCTAGTAATGCAGCAGCAAAAGCACTATAGCCTTGTGTGAGCAAAATTTGAAGTAAGGGATGATCTGGATGGCAGCTTTGTAAAATAACTTGCCCTTGTTGTTCTCTTCTGCCTGCACGGCCACTGACTTGTGTGATGAGCTGTCCTACACGTTCCAGTGCTCTAAAATCTGCACTAAATAATCCACCATCAATATCTAAAATACCCACTAAGGTGAGATGCGCAAAATCGTGTCCTTTACTCATCATTTGAGTCCCAATAATGAGTTGTGCTTCCTGGTTTTTGATGGACTCCAATTTGGTTTCAAGACTACCTTTGCCACTGGTGGAGTCGCGATCTATACGTACTAAGGGAATATCTGGAAATAATTCTGTTAAGTATTCTTCTAATTTTTGTGTGCCATAACCAACGGGTTGGCAACCCGTATGCTTGCATTTAGGACATTGGGTGGGTGCAGCTTTGCTTTTTCCACAATGATGGCAGTATAACCTTGTGGTGCCTTTATGTTGCACCATATAACTATCACAACTGTTACAGTCAGCCATCCAGCCACATTCATAACACATCCAAATAGGTGCATAACCGCGCTGATTTCTAAACAGTAAAACTTGATTACCTGCAGCTAAATGTACGCGCATTTGATTGAGTAAAATAGGAGAAAGCCCACATTCTAGTTTTTGATGCCGCAGATCTACAACTTGTATGGTCGGTGCTGCTGCAAGTCCTGCACGTTGAGGTAAAGACAGTGCGGTGTAATGACCAAGTTGTACTTGATGGAGTGATTCTAAAGTGGGGGTGGCAGAAGTGAGCACGACAGGGCACTGTTCTAATTGCCCCCGAAATAACGCAACATGCCGTGCCCAGTAACGGATCCCATCTTGTTGTTTATAAGCGGTATCATGTTCTTCATCCATGATAATCAGATCTAATTTTGGAAATGGTAAAAAAACAGCTGACCGTGTTCCTATAATAACGCGTACGGTGCCAGATGCGATTTGTAACCATGCCTGCTTTTTTTTCTTTTCTGTTAACCCAGAATGATAGCTTAATATAGGATAAGGTAATTGGGATTGAATGCGCGCTAAAGTTTGTGGTGTCAGCGCAATCTCTGGTAATAAAATAAGGCCGTATCCTCCTTTGGCTAATAGTGGTCGAAGTGCCTCAATATACACTTCAGTTTTACCGCTACCTGTTTGGCCAGCTAACACAAAAACTTTAAAATGATTTGCTTGCTGACTAATGGTCTGTGCAGCTATTTGTTGTTCAGGACTTAAAATGAGTGTGGTGTTTTGTTCGGCAAGTGTGGGTAATTCTGGAAGTTTAGTTTCTAAAGGATCTCCCTTTTTAAAAGCAGGCGGTAACACACTGAATAACAATTCTCCTAAGCCACAATGATAATAGTTAGCTACCTTAGAGCACAAGGTGAGTAACTTAGCTGGAAAAATGGGCGTATCATCTAATACCGCCGTGATGGCCTTTAATTTTTCAGGAGGCACGTTTGGTTGTGTTAACGCTTGGACCACTATCCCTGTGTATTCTTTAGTCCCTAAAGGCACTCGTACGCGAGTACCAGGCAATAGTGGTAGGTCGCCTTCATAACGATAGTCTAAAGGAAAGGGACGACGGTAGATGGCTATGAGATAAAACTGTTCCACACGGGCTCCTATGAGACATAGTGTTATTTTGAGGGGTATTGGGCGGTTTAGCAATCTGGCTTGTGGATAACTTTGTGTATAACTTTTGCACAACTCGCCTAAATGTGGGGTATAAACTGTGGATAACTTTGTGTATAAGTTTATTCACGGGGGCTATACCAGATTTTACCCAAGTTAATCAACCTTTTAAAAAAAAACGAAAATCCATATAATTCAATAAGTTAACAGATTGCAATATTTTTGAAATTATTTTTTTTTAAAAAAAATGATTTTTAGGAATAAAACAGGGTTGTGTGTAGAACTTTAGGATACAAAAAATAAGTAGGGTAAAAAACTAGATTTTGGTTGTGGATAACTTTGGGGATTAAAATGGTGGCCAGAGCTGGAATCGAACCAGCGACACGAGGATTTTCAGTCCTCTGCTCTACCGACTGAGCTATCTGGCCTGGACAAGCCGCTATTAAACGATATTCGTTTTGTTCCGTCAAGACCCAAAATCAAGTTAATGTGCTTGCATAGACTATTCTTTTGGGGTTTCAAATAAAAAAGCCTCTAGAGCGGTGGTCAAAAATTCACGTGCTTTAGGATCTACTAAGCGCAAACGATTTTCATTAATTAAAATAATTTGTTGGCCTAACCAGAGCGTCCAAGCTTCTTGACTAATATTTTCATAAATTTTTTCCCCTAATGGTCCAGGGATAGGAGGCTTCTCTAAGCCAGGCAACTCTTTTTTAAGCTTCTGACAAAATACCGTTCTTTGCATAATGATGATAATACCTGTGTAAAAATTTTTGGATGGGGGTGGGTAACCCAACACCTTGTAGTTGGGTTTCTTTATACCATTGCCCTGGTAAAACAGGCAAGGGGGCATGAGGAGACACAATGACCTCAATAAATTTTAAAGTTAACTTAAAATGTGTAAACGTATGGTTCATTTCCCATAGCGGATGTAGGGATTGCATTTTTATTTTAGAGTTAGACAAAAAGCTTTCTAATTCGGTCATACTTTCAAACCACGGTAAGGCAAAGAGTCCGCCCCAAATACCACTGGGTGGGCGTTGTTCTAAAAATAATTTGTTTTTATGATGAAAAACTAAAAAATAACCCGTACGAAGTTTTTGTTTTATTTTGGTTTTTGCAATTTTAGTAGGGACTTGTTCTAGCATACCACTGGCATACGCACGACATCCGGTCTGTACGGGGCATTGTGTACATTTAGGGTTACGGGTAGTACAAATGGTTGCTCCTAGATCCATCATGGCTTGTGTGTAATCTGCAGTGCGTTGCTGTGGGGTATGTGCTGTTGCGATTTGCCATAGTTCAGTGAGTGTGATGTGTGTAGGAGCATAAAACCGTAATAAAACACGTTGTACATTTGCATCTAAAATAACCGCGAAGGTATTAAAGGATTGGGCAACGATCGCACCTGCTGTAGATCTGCCAATGCCTGGTAAGGCCTCCCATGCTTCTACTGTGCGTGGAAAATCTGTACCATAGGTGGTGTGTAAAAGCTGAGCAGCTTTATGAAGATTCCTACCGCGTGCGTAATACCCTAAACCCTGCCAGTGTAAAAGAACGTCTTCAAGTGCACTATTAGCTAAGTCAGCTACTGTTGGAAATCTTGCCATAAAACGTTGAAAGTAAGGGATCACAGTGACCACTTGGGTTTGTTGTAACATGATTTCAGAGACCCAGACGCGATACGGATCTGCACTTTTCCAAGGTAGTGTTTTACGTCCTTGTTGGTCATACCATTTGAGTAAACAGTTGGTAAAAGCATTTGTGACAGTTGGGTTACATAACATGCCGTTAGTTCAGAATTAGAAGAGTGGAGAACGTCTTTTGCAGGTTTTTGGAGCAGTTGTCAAGCATACAGGGGGCTAAGGCCCCCTGTTGCTAGCATTGCATCAATTTTAGAATAATTTTTCTAAACCTTTACCCAGCCCTTTTTGAAGCTGATCTCCAATTTTTTCTTTTACCTTTTCCTTGATCTTATCTTCTACAATAGCCGCTAGTTTGGGGGTCCATTTTGGATGTTCTGCGGTGCCACTGAGTCCAATACTCACTGGAGTGCCTGCAGAGCCATCTGCATGGGCTTTGTAGGCTTTAAAGTCTCCCATAATAGGGTAAGGTGGATGAGTTGTGATTTGTGCTTGACCATCTGCGAAAAAGGGTGCTGCTTCTATTTGAATGGCAGATAAAGTAAGGGTGTCTCCACGATACTGTAAATGAGTAGCCAGTTTTGAAAAGACTAATTCATTATCATTGCTCAGTGAAGGTGGAGGCTGTTTTTTGAGTAAAGCATCCGCTGTTTCTAAAATATAACGAATGGGGAACTCTGAGAATTTTCCTTGTGTAATCGTCAATTGACCCTTGGCTTCTGTGCCTACAACATTGAAACTAAAGCTGCCTTGACCAGAGGCGGGTAGTTTAGAACCACCCAGAGCAACCATTTTTGAGACTTCAAAGCCAAGCCACGTGCCTTGTAACTTTGGTGTAGGGGTATCCCCCAGAGCCAGTGTTCCAGTAGCTTGTAACTTGCCGCCTAAGAAATCACCTTTTAAAGATTCAAAATTTATGATTTGTTTTTGAGACTCAAAAGCACCAAGGGCTTGAAAGGTTCCACTTTGGTCATTCATTTTAAAGTCAGCTTTACAATCAAAAGGATGACGGTCTATGCCCGGTAGGTATTTTCCTTCTAAGTTATAGAGTCCAGCTTTTTGACCATTTTGTAAGGGATATTCGATAGTGATATTTTTAAGATTCACATGCTGTACTTCGACTGTAAAACGTTGTCCAGAAGATGCGGCAGTAGGGTTTGATCCAGGGGCTGTATTCACGGATGTTTTAGTGGTTTTTAAAGCTTTTGTTAATACAATTTGTGTGTCTGCTAAGGTGACCGTATCAATAACAATTTTTCCAGATAACAGCGGCATCCATTGTAGGCCTAATCTAAAATCACCGATGGTGAACTTTGCTTCTGGTGCCGTTTGATTTTTCAAGGTGAGGTTGCTAAGACGTATAGCTAAGTTGGGGATGAAACGTACACTGAGTGCAGGGTTGATCTCTTGGTTATCTAGAATCCAAGGTGCTGGCAAATGTGTTTTTAATAATGCCATCGGATCTACATAACGGGTAATGAAGGTATAAATACCTGCCAGGCCCAATAATAACAGTGTGATTAAAATAATGAAGAATTTACGCATGCCAGTTCCTTGTGTGCAATGATGCTGTCAGTGTGCCTGAGCTCTACAAGGGTGACAAGAGGGAAATGCATGGAGCGGGTGATGGGAATCGAACCCACGCTATCAGCTTGGGAAGCTGAAGTTCTACCATTGAACTACACCCGC